>CAZKOE010000330.1:0-1502 GCA_964554305.1 uncultured Gammaproteobacteria bacterium | reverse complement strand
GCGTAAAAATGGGTCATGTCCGGTACCAGATCCTTGACGACCGGCAGCGCCGGCAGCGGATGAATCCTGATTTCACCGGGATAATCGTCCTGGGCGGTGATGCAGGCAAGCGTATTCATGCCGCCCGTCTTGCCGCCGATATTCATGCCGCAGGAGCCGCACACGCCTTCGCGGCAACTGCGCCGGAAAGTGAGCGTGGGGTCTATCTCGTTCTTGATCTTGATCAGCGCGTCGAGCACCATCGGCCCGCATTTGTCGCGATCCACCTCATAGGTGTCCATGCGCGGGTTCTCGTCCGAATCCGGATCGTAACGGTAGATGCTGTAGCGCTTGATGTGTTTCGTGCCCGCGGGGGCCTTGAAGGTCTTGCCCTTCTTGATTCGCGAATTTTTCGGTAACCTGATTTGCGCCATAACCTGCTCCTGTCAGCAAACCCCATCGAGATGGGTATTAACCGCAGAGTGCGCAGAGAGTGCGGGAAAAAAGCTGTCGATAGCCGTCATTCCCGTGCAGGCGGGAGTCCAGCCTTTTGGCTTCACTGGGTCCCCGCTTTCGCGGGAACGACAGAAGAATCGCTGACAAGAGACATTCTCGACCCTCTGCACACTCTGCGATCTGTGCGGTAATTGTTTTTTTTGCCATTCCACTTTTAGTAAATCCTCTTTTTCGGCGGAAACGCTTCGATTTCATCGCTCAAGGTGTAGTTGTGTACCGGACGGTAATCAATCCGGGGCGTCTTCCCATCCTCGCACCATACAAGGGTGTGCTTCATCCAATTGGCATCGTCGCGCTCGGGATAATCGTCGCGGGCATGGGCGCCCCTGCTTTCCGGGCGATTCGCCGCGCAATACATCGTGACCACGGCCTGCGGCAACGTGTTCGCTAGCTCCAGCGTTTCGGCGAGATCGGAATTCCACAGCAGAGAACGATCGCTCACGTTGACGTCGTCGAGCAGGGCAGCAACTCCGTCAATGTTCTGCTTGCCTTCTTCCAGCGTGGATGCATCACGGAATACCGAGGCATCCCGCTGCATGGTGCGTTGCATGCGATCGCGGATTCTTGCCGTCGGCGTCTTGCCCGAAGCGTGCCGGAAGCGATCGAAGCGCGCGAGCGCCTCCTCGCCCGTCTTCGCCCCCAACGCACGGGTGGCGCCCGGTTTGACGGTTTGCGCACAACGGGCGGCCACCGCGCGGCCGAATACAACGAGATCTATCAGCGAGTTCGAACCCAGGCGGTTCGCACCGTGCACCGACACGCAGGCCGCCTCGCCCGCCGCCATCAGCCCCGGCACGACGCTGTCGGGATCGCCGTCCTTGAGAGTCAGCGCCTCGCCATGAAGGTTGGTCGGAACGCCGCCCATGCAATAGTGAACGGTCGGGAGCACCGGAATCGGAGTCTTCGTGACGTCCACGCCCGCGAAAATGCGCGCGGTTTCGGAGATACCCGGCAGACGCTGGTGCAGCACCTCGGTGCCCAGATGTTCGAGATGCAACTCCAGATGG
>CAZKOE010000329.1:0-1553 GCA_964554305.1 uncultured Gammaproteobacteria bacterium | reverse complement strand
GAAGGGGTTCATCGAAAATCGCACATTGGCGGTTTCGACGCCCGAGCCGTCACGTTTGATCTGTACGCGGACATTGAAGTCCACGACTCGTTTGATTGCCACCAATATTTTCATGAATATCGGGCCGCGTACCGCATGTGCCACCAATTTTAACGGAAACGCGCTGCTCGCCGAGTCGTACCGGTGCGCCGCCCTGCAATGCGCTATGCTTATCGGCCAGCCTTTTTCGTGGAATCGCCATGCCGGAAGTCAGACGTCGCGGGTTATATCCCGAAATCGAACCCTTCGATACCGGAGCACTCGAGGTTTCGGATCGGCACACGCTCTACTATGAGCAATGCGGCAACCCCGAGGGCAAGCCCGTGGTGTTCGTGCACGGCGGGCCGGGCGGTGGCTGCGACGCGAAGTGCCGGCGGTTTTTCGATCCCGAGGCCTACCGCATCGTGCTGTTCGATCAGCGCGGCTGCGGGCGCTCGACGCCGAACGCGGAGTTGACCGACAACACGACTTGGGATTCGGTGGCCGACATCGAGCGGCTACGCGAGAAGCTCGGCATCGAGCGCTGGCAGGTCTTCGGCGGCTCGTGGGGCTCGACGCTATCGCTTGCCTATGCCGAAACCCATCCCGGGCGCGTGACCGAACTGGTGCTGCGCGGCATCTTTCTCCTGCGCCGCAGCGAGCTCGAATGGTTTTACCAATCGGGCGCCAGCGCGCTTTATCCGGATGCCTGGGAGGCCTACGAAGCGGCCATTCCCGAGGTCGAGCGCGGCGACATGATATCCGCGTATTACCGCAGGCTCACGAGCGACGACAAGGCAGTGCGCACGGCGGCGGCGCGCGCGTGGTCGGTCTGGGAGGGCTCGACAAGTTTTCTGTTGCCGAACGAATCTTACGTGTCCCATACCGGTGCCGAAGAATTTGCCGTGGCCTTCGCGCGCATCGAATGCCATTACTTCGTGAACGGCGGGTTCCTTGAGCACGACGATCAACTATTGCGAAACGTCGATAGGATTCGTCATATCCCGGGAGTCATCGTCCAGGGCAGGCACGACGTCGTCTGCCCGCTGCGCAGCGCCTGGGATCTGCACCGCGCCTGGCCGGAGGCGGACCTTCGCATCGTTCCCGACGCTGGCCATTCCGCCTTCGAGCCCGGCAATACCCACGAACTCGTCGAGGCTACCGACCGCTTCCGTTGACCCATCGTCATACCGGCGCCAGCTTATTGCTGTGGGAAAATTAACGTGTTTTTGAAAACGCAGTAACGAGGCTTTTTTTCACCATGAGCTCGCCAATGAGACTCAAATTCGGGGCCATCGTCGCTCCCGCGAAGGCGGGAGCCCAGTCAAGAAATAATCCCGCCCGTAGGGCGGGATTCGTGTTCAAACCGGATTCCAGCTTTCGCCGGAACGGCGTGTACTCAGTCAATCGCAGTTTGTAGACGGCTACAAGTTCTGGTAATTGGGGCCCGAGCCGCCTTCGGGCGTGGTCCAGATGATGTTTTCGTAGGGGTCCTTGATATCGCAGGTTTTGCAGTGCACGCAGTTGGCGGCGTT
>CAZKOE010000328.1:0-1572 GCA_964554305.1 uncultured Gammaproteobacteria bacterium | reverse complement strand
GCGACGGCCATGAGGCCGCAGATGATCACGGCGAAGGGATTGAACAGCGAGGCGAAACCGAAGCCGTTCGGATAGAACGTCTGCATCAGATCGTTGAAGCGGAACGGGAAGCCAAGAAGCACGTTGCCGATGGCGGTACCGAAAACAAGCATTGGGATGAATCCGGAAATGAACAGGACGGCGTCCCAGCGGTTGCGCCAGCCGGCGCTCGGCAACTTGCTGCGGTACTCGAAGCCAAGCGGGCGTATAAGCATGGACCACAGGAGCATCATCATCACGATGTAAAGGCCGGAAAAGAGCGTCCCGTACACCGTCGGGAACGCGGCGAAGAGCGCCCCGCCGCCGAGCACGAACCACACGCCGTTGCCGCCCCAATGCGGGCCGATCATGTTGAGCACGGCCCGGCGTTCCTCATCGTTGCGCCCGAGATAGCGCAGCGAGGTACCGATCCCCATGTCCTGCCCGATCATGACGCCGATGCCGAGGAAAAGCACGCCGAGTACGACCCACCAGACGATTCTTATTCCGGCGTAGGCGTCCATCTCAGGCCTCCGGATTTTCCGTCTCTTCGCCGTGCTCGCGTGCCTGGCGATCGTAGAGCGCACCGGCGAAGGCGGTAATGAGGATGATCATGGCGGTGCCGACCACCCAAGCGAAGTACCACGGCGCCCAGTAGCTCAGGATCGCCGCGCCCGCGAGCGCGAGAATGCCGACGATCACCCAGGCCCCGTATTGCATCAGCTCCGACAGCTTCATTCCGCTTCCTCCTTATTCGCCGGGCACGAGTTGCGGCGCTCCCTCGACTTCGGGGGGCTCGCCGCCCGCCGCGGTATCCGGGCCCTTGCGAATGGCGCGGCGCATGAGATAGATCTCGATCACGAGGAAAACCGAGTACAGAAGCACGAAGCCCGCAATCGAGAACACCATGTAGGCGACGCTGTGGGTGGAGGCCGACAGCCAGGTCGGCAGGATGCCGAAAACGGTCCACGGCTGGCGTCCCATCTCGGCGGTGATCCAGCCGATTTCCACGGTGAGCCACGGAATGATCGGCATGAACACGGCAATGCGCAACATCCAGCGCCGGCGCAGCTCGGTGCGTGTGAGCGAAAACATTGTCGCCAGCACGAAAAACGCAAACATCGCGAAGCCGAAATAGACCATCATGTGGAAGGTCCAGAAGATAACCGGCACCAGGGGGATGGCCTGGACGGCCGCCTTGTCAACATCGGCGGGCGTCGCCTTCGCCACGTCCGGTGCGAAACGCTTGAGCAGGAACGCATAGCCGATATCCTGCTCGTGCGCCTTCCAGGTCGCGCGCGCCCGGGCATCCTGCGGGTTCTTCTGCAACTGCTTCAGCGCCAGCAGGGCCGGTATGCCGTTCCTGATTTTCCGGCGCGCCTGTTGCTTGAGTTCGATGATGCCGGGCACTTCCTGGGTAAATCCGTGAGTCAGCATCATGCCGCCGAGCCAGGGAAACGTGAGCGCCCACAGGTTCTTCTCCTGATGCATGCTCGGAAAGGCGATCAGGTTCTCGCCCGCCGGCGGCTCTTCGGTATGCCACATCGCCTCCAT
>CAZKOE010000327.1:0-1579 GCA_964554305.1 uncultured Gammaproteobacteria bacterium | reverse complement strand
ACATCAACCCGAAGAACAGCCTGAGCCTCGGCTGGGCGCATCTTTTCATCGGCGATCACGTGCCGATGAACCACACCGGCGCCATGGCCGACACCGTCGTCGGCCAGTGGTCGGAAAACGCCGACCTCGTGAGCCTCGACTACCAGATGCAATTTTGACCCATTAGCCAACAGCGTGATCTTGATCGGGATAGGGCGCGGTCAATGCTGACCGCGCCCCTCCCACACCACCCGGCATGCGGGTCCGCACCGGGCGGTTCGAGAAGTTGAGGTTCAACACAGGCGAGGGCACCCAGCCGATCGAAGTAGGCGAGCGTGAGTACGCCATGCAACCCGTGGGCACTGGTCCGCCACCTGTGGCGAGCGCCACCGGCGGCGAGTCGTGCCACCGAATCGCTGGCCCCCAGTCGCCTCGCTTCGCGGTAGATCGTCGTGCCACGCTTCCAGTGCTTGAGTTGGATCGCCCGCAGCCGATGACGCAGCCATTTGTCCAGCGTGCGCCAGACCCCCGGCATTTGCGCCAAGCGGAAGTAGGCTTTCCAACCGCACACGTAGGCACGCAGCTTCTCGATCACCTCGGCCATACTGCGACCGCCATTGCGCCGAGTCAGTTGTCTCACTCGACGCTTGAGCGCCTTGATCGCCTTCGCTGCCACCTTGCGTTTGACCTCGCCCCCCGGCGCCACCCATAGGGCGTAGCCGAGGAACTTCACACCGAAGGCGCTCCTTACCCGCGTCTTGGTCTCGTCGATGCGCAGGTGAAGCTTGGCGTAGAGCACTCGTAGCCCGGCCAGCACCGCTCACCCGCACGGCAAGATCAAACATGGATGTTCACGTCGTCGGCGTAGCGCTCGAAGGCGAGCCCGCGCCGCTCGGTGACCGTCGGGATGCCGAGCTCGCGCTCGCCTCCCCCAGGCTTTGGAATGCCCACCCGGCGGACCGGCTGGGGCCGGTAGCACCCATCACGCAGTTAGTCACGGATGTTGGGCCATGCGGTCTTGAGGTAGGCGCCGGTGCTGGCTATGTCCAGCCCGTCCACGCCCGCCGCCCCGCGGTTGGCCTTCACCCGCTTCATCGCTGACCGACGCGCTCACGACTTCGCCGCTCCCGCGCCTGCCCGCCTTGCCTCTCGCATCGAGAACCCCTTCAACGCGCCTTCTCGTTCGGCCCTTCGCTACCCAAAGGCAGCTACTATGGCCTCCTGCTGACTTCTCGCTCCGGCTCACACCGTCGCCCTTTCAGGCGCAAGGCGAGATCTCCCCGGATAAGAACACGATCCTTCACCGCGCAACCGCCGGATTTACGCCGCCTCGCCTTGACCACAAGAGCTTCACAGTTCCTAGCCTGCTCACCCTGCTCGGCGTCGCCTCTCTATCCGGTTCTTGTCCATCGGCTCGCGGCTTCGCTCCACGCTTCCTTCCCACGCTCGGTCGCCCTCACGCAGTTGCGCTTCGCTTCACTCGCTGTGGCCAACTCAGGGGAGGACTCCCACCTCCAAGATCGTGCCCATGCCGGGCGTACAAAACGGGGGTGACCGAGCCGCTGGCCACCCCCGCATGACCGCTTCAGGGCGCGATCAA
>CAZKOE010000326.1:0-1609 GCA_964554305.1 uncultured Gammaproteobacteria bacterium | reverse complement strand
TTGTGGTCAAGGCGAGGCGGCGTAAATCCGGCGGTTGTGCGGTGACGGATCGTGACCCTTATCCGGGGAGATCTCGCCTTGTGCCTGAAAGGGCGACGCAGCGATGCGGAGCGAGAAGTCAGCAGAGGCCATAGTAGTCTGTCCACGGAGACGGCGAAGGGCCGAACGAGAAGGCGCGTTGAAGGAGCCCTCGATGCGAGACGCAAGGCATCAGATGCTTGTCAAGGCAAGGCGGGCGGGCGCGGGAGCGGTGAAGCCGTGAGCGTGGCCGTCAGCGATGAAGCGGCTCGCCCGCGAGGGCACACCCCAGACGCGGGGCAAGACCTGCTTGGGCGGGTACTTGCGCGAGACAACCTGCAACGCGCATGGAAGCGGGTGAAGGCCAACCGCGGGGCAGCGGGCGTGGACGGGCTGGATATAGCCCGCGCCGGCGCCTACCTCAAGACCGCATGGCCCAACATCCGTGACCAACTGCGTGATGGGCGCTACCGGCCCCAGCCGGTCCGTCGGGTGAGCATTCCAAAGCCCGGAGGAGGCGAGCGCGAGCTTGGTATCCCCACGGTCACGGATCGACTCATCGGCCAAGCCCTGTTGCAGGTGCTCGGGCCGTTGATTGATCCGCACTTCAGCGAACACAGCCACGGCTTTCGCCCGGGCCGCAGCGCACACGGCGCCGTGCTCAACGCACAGCGTCACGTGCAGGCGGGCTATCGGGTGGCCGTGGACGTGGACCTGGAGCGCTTCTTTGACCATGTCTGCCACGACATCCTCATGGCGAAGTTGGCGAAGTATGTCCCGGACAAGGCCGTGCTGCGGCTGGTCCGCGCCTACCTCGACGCCGGCATCATGAGCGATGGGGTGGTGATCCGGCGCTATGCCGGCACGCCGCAAGGCGGGCCGCTCTCGCCGTTGTTGGCCAACGTGATGCTCCACGAGGTGGATCGGGAGTTGGAGCGATGTGGGTTGCGCTTTGAGCGCTATGCCGACGATGTGAACATCTACGTTCGCACCCGGCGGGCGGGTGAGCGCGTACTGGCCCATCTGCGCCGGCTCTACGCGAAGCTCAAGTTGCGCATCAACGAGACCAAGACGCGAGTGCGTAGCGCCTTGGGTGCGAAGTTCCTCGGCTACGCCCTGTGGGCGGCGCCGGGAGGCAAGGTCAAACGAGTCGTCGCGGCGAAGGCGGTCAAAGCCTACAAGCGCCGGGTGCGAGAGCTCACCCGGCGGAACAGCGGGCGCAGCATGGGCGAAGTGATCGAGAAGCTGCGTGCCTATGTCTATGGTTGGAAAGCCTACTTCCGCTTGGCGCAAACGCCGGGGGTCTGGCGAGTGCTGGACGAATGGCTGCGCCATCGGTTGCGGGCGATCCAACTCAAGCACTGGAAGCGCGGCCCAACGATCTATCGCGAGGCTCGGCGGCTGGGCGCCAGTCATCGGGCGGCTCGTCATGCTGCCGGTGGCATCCGCCACTGGTGGCGCGCGAGCGCCCAAGGCATCAATGGCGTACTCACCCTCGCCTACTTCGATCGTCTGGGAGCACCTCGCCTATGTTGACCTCAACTTCTCGAACCGCCCGGTGCGGACCCGCTTGCCGGGTGGTGTGGGAGGG
>CAZKOE010000325.1:0-1617 GCA_964554305.1 uncultured Gammaproteobacteria bacterium | reverse complement strand
TCACCGTGGTCGGCGCGGGCGTGCTCGGTTGCCTCGTCGCCCGACTGTGTTCGCGCCTGCCGGCCGTTCGGGTCGAACTGGTGGACATTGACGCCGGACGGTCCGGGGTCGCAGCGGCCCTGGGCGTGGACTTCGCACTGCCCGGCGCCGCGCAACCCGACCGCGATCTGGTCTTTCATGCCAGCGCGAGTTCGCACGGACTGGACACGGCGCTCGCGCTCGCCGGTCGGCAAGCCGAAATCATCGAATTGAGCTGGTTCGGCACCCGGGCCGCCACACTGCATCTCGGGGGCGGCTTTCATTCGCAGCGGCTGTCGCTGCGCGCAAGTCAGGTGGGCACGGTGGCCCCGGCGTGCGCGGCTCGCCGGAGCCATCGGCAACGCCTGGCCCTGGCCGTCGAGCTGTGCGCGGATGCTTGCCTGGACGTCTTGTTCGCCGACGACGCGGCTTTCGACACACTGCCGGACGTCATGGCGCGGCTGGCCGACCCGGCCGATCGCACACTGTGTCAACGCATCGTTTACGACAGGAGCCCGGGATGTATCACGTAACCGTCCGCGATCACATGATGATCGCCCACAGCTTCGCCGGCGAAGTTTTTGGCCCCGCACAAAAACTCCACGGTGCGACGTACGTCGTGGACGTGACTTTCTACCGGCCGCAGCTGGACACCGACGATCTGGTCGTGGATATCGGCGCGGCGGCGGAGGCATTGAGCGAAACCCTGCGCGAATTCAATTTCAGCAATCTGGACGAGCACGAATCGTTGGCCGGCCGCAACACGACGACCGAGCTCATGGCGGGCGTGATCCACGAACGGATGGAACAGGCCATCGGTGCCGGCCGGCTCGGTCCGAGCGCAAAAGGCATCACCCGAATGGCCGTAAGGTTGTCTGAGTCCAACGTCGCCTGGGCGGGCTTCGAGGCCGATCTGTGAGAGCAAGCCTCCTGCTGGTTCCCGGCGATCCCGGGCAATACACGGGGGGATACATCTACGATGCAAGAATCGCCGAGGCCGCGACGCGGGCCGGTCATCCGCTCGCAGTACGGGGGCTCCCGGGCCGGTTCCCGGATACCGATGACAGGGCGGCCAAGGCTCTGGCAGGCGCCTTGGCCGACTGCCCGGACGGCCATTGCGCCATCGTTGACGGACTGGCGCTGGGCGGCCTGCCGGGTACGGTGGCGGAACACGCCGGACGACTGAAACTGGTCGCCCTGATTCACCATCCGCTGGCCGACGAGTTCGGCATCGCCGCGGATCTTGCGCGGCGCCTCTGCATCGGCGAACGGCGCGCATTGGGCCTGGTCTCCCACGTCGTCGTCACCAGCCGATTCACCGCGCGACACCTGGCGGCGGATTACGGGGTAAGCGCCGCTGCGCTGGACGTCATCGAACCCGGCGTCGACAAACCCGCCGTTCTGCTGCGTCCGCACGAAGGCATCCCGCGCCTGCTCTGCGTGGCGGCCCTGACCCCCCGCAAGGGTCATGCCGTGCTCGTCGCGGCCCTCTCGCGGCTAACCGATCTTTCATGGCGGTGCGAATGCATCGGCGACACCCGGCGCGACCCGGCCTGTACGGACGCCTTGCGCGCCACCATCCGGCGCCGGGGCTTGCAG
>CAZKOE010000324.1:0-1660 GCA_964554305.1 uncultured Gammaproteobacteria bacterium | reverse complement strand
ACCGCTGATGATTCGCATGCCGACAAGGAGGATTTTGTGAAACTTTTGTCGCCAACGGTGCTTGGTAGCGCCCTTTTGCTGGGCACTTCTCCTGCCGTGGCTGCCACGGCCACACACCCGTTCGATGCAAAAGATCTCGTGATGATGAGCCGCGTCGGCGATCCGCAGCTCTCGCCCGATGCGAGCCGCGCGGCCTTTACGGTGCGCGCGACCGACTTCAGGGCCAACAAGCGCGTGACGAGCGTATGGACCCTGGCGCTGAACCAGGATGGCGCCAAACCGCAGAAGCTTGCCGGCGGCTCCGCCCCGCGCTGGTCCCCGGACGGTCACTACCTGTATTTTCTGGCTTCCGGCGGCGGGCACACCGCGTTGTGGCGTGCCGGGGGCGACGGTGCGCCACGGCGGGTGAGCGATCTGCCGCTCGACGTCAATAATTACAAGATTGCGCCCGACGGCCGGCACGTATTGCTGTCCATTGACGTTTTTACCGACTGCAAGGCGGATGTGCTGACCTGCACGCGCGAGCGGCTCGACAAACGCGCCGCCGACAAGGCGAGCGGGCGGCTCTACAAGCGCCTTTTTGTCCGCCACTGGGATGAATGGGCCGACGGCCGGCGCTCGCAACTCTTTCTTGCTGCAATCAATCGGAGCGGCAAGCTCGATGAGCACCCGGTGTGGCTTACACGGGGCATTGACGGCGACGTGCCTTCCAAGCCCTTCGGGAGCGATGCCGAATACACTTTCTCGCCCGACGGCGGGGCCGTGTATTTTGACGTCCGTATCGCGGGCAAGACGGAACCCTGGTCCACCAACTTCGACATCTACGCCGTACCGGCCGACGGCTCCGCCGAACCGCGCAACCTCACCGCCGCAAACAGGGCCTGGGATGCCTACCCGCTCGTGAGCCGCGACGGCAAGACGCTGTACTATCTCGCGATGAAGACGCCGGGTTTCGAATCGGATCGCTTCGCCATCAAGGCGATGGACCTCGCCACCGGCAACGTTCGCGAAGTGGACCCGCACTGGGATCGCTCCGCCGGGCCGTTGCAGCTTTCGGCCGACGGTCGCGAACTGTACACGACTGCCACCGATCGAGGCGATCACCCGTTGTTTCGCATCGATATTGACGGCGGCAAGGCGCAGAGGATCGCGGCCGACGGCAAGGTAGCCGGTTTTTCGCTTGCCGCCGGCAAGCTGCTTGTCGCACACCAGGACTTCAAGCATCCGACGGGCCTGTACCTTGCCGACTCGAGTGGCGGAGACCGGCGCCGGATCACCTTCTTCAACGCGAATCGCCTGAAACATATCACTTTTGGCGATTACCAGTGGTTCACTTTCGAGGGCTGGAACGGCGATACGGTTCAGGGCTACGTGATGAAGCCCGCGAACTACGAACCCGGCAAGAAGTACCCGGTTGCCTTTTTGGTGCACGGCGGCCCGCAGGGCGCCTGGACGAACGAGTTCCACTACCGCTGGAATCCGGAGGTGTATGCGGGTGCCGGTTTTGCCGTGGTTGCCATCAACTTCCACGGTTCCGTCGGCTATGGACAGAAATTCACCGACGCCATCAGCGAGCACTGGGGCGATCGGCCGCTCGAAGATCTGAAAAAAGGCTGGGCGGCGGCGCTCGAGCGGTTTCCGTTTCTCGACGGCGAGCGTG
>CAZKOE010000323.1:0-1668 GCA_964554305.1 uncultured Gammaproteobacteria bacterium | reverse complement strand
CGCGCAACGTCAACGCCGGCGCAGCCTGGCGCGGTGCTTGCGTGCGATCCGGCGCCGCGAAGGACGCGAAGCGGCCGAAGCGCCGCGTCCGGGCGCACATTCGCAAGCACCGTGACAGGCGGTCAAGTCGCCACCGTCAGCGTCGTCTTCTTGGCGGCCAGTCCTGCTTGCCGTGGATCACGCGCAGCACCTCCAGCGTGTCTTGCCGGATCCGATAGACGATGAAGTATGGCGTGTGATTGACGACCCATTCCCGCGTACCGACGATGCGTCCGCGGCGCGCCATCTCGGGCTGAGTCAGGAGCAACTTCAAGGCGTCGTGGATTCGCTCGCCGATCTCACGAGCGGCGACGGGATTATCCTGGCGATGTAGTCTTGTGCCGCGTCCAGTTGGTTAAGGGCGCGGCGTGTCCATTTCAGTCTCAACCTGCACTCCCCATTTGGCGAACGTGGACCGGACTTCTTCGTCGGTGGCGAACTCGCCTCGATCGGCCTCGCTCAGGCCGGCCTCGATCTCCTCGCGCACATAGGCCTCGTAGAGCACATCCTTCCACGTCGCCTCGGGCGGCAACTGGTCGGCCAAGTGATGGACTTTCTCGCGGATACTCTCGGCGGTGGCGCTCATGCGATACCTCGGATGTGCAGTGGGCGATATATGTTTATTATAGGCGCCTTGGGCGACCGTCAGGCTTCGCGATCGCGCGCAGCCTCGACGTCAAGTTCTGCGAAGACGTCGACCGCGCTGGTTTCATCATCAGCGCCATTCTTGCGCTCGCGGCGCGGGACGTGCTTGGCCGGGTGCGTGCGCGCATAAACTTCTTTCAAGGCCCTGATCGAGACTTGGGTGTAGATCGTGGTGGTCTCAAGGCTCGCGTGGCCCAGCATCGCCTGGATGAAGCGGATGTCCGCGCCGTTCTCCAGCATCAGGGTCGCCATCGTGTGGCGGAACAGGTGACAGGCGCCGGGCTTGGCGATCCCGGCCGCGCTGAGCAATGCCCGCACCTTGTCCGAGAGCTGGTGCACGCGAAAGCGCTCGCCACGATCGTTGAGGAACAAGGCTCGATCGTCGAGGTTGCCCACCAGAAGCGTCGGGCGCACATCGGTGAGATAGCGATCGAGCCAGGACAGGGCGCGCTCGCCGATGGGCAAGAGTCGGTCTTTCCGCCCCTTACCCTCGCGCACCATGAGCGTGCCTTGGTCGCGGTCCACATCGTAAAGATCAAGGTGCGTCAACTCCGCGCGGCGGATGCCGGTCGCGTACAAGGTCTCGACGATCGCGCGATCGCGGATGCCGGTCTCCCCATGCAGCAGGCATTGACGACAGACGGCCTCGACCTCGGCCACGCTCAGGATTGCCCGCGGCAGGCGGCGATGTACGCGCGGTAGGTCGAACTCGGCGGCCGGGTTGTAGGGGATCACACTTTGCCGGGTCAGGTAGCGGCAATAGCTTTTGATGGCGGACAGCCGCTTCTGCGTGCACCAGGTAGTCGGTCGTGGCCGCGCCCGCCGCATTGACGTTGACGAGGGCGATGACTGCGCCATTGGCGACGATACGCGCCGCGAACCCCCATCGCTCTCCTTCACGTAGAGCCGCCCGAAGTAGCGGCTCGCCATCCCCGCTACCGTCTTCTCGACAAGCCCGCCATCGGCCCCGTAGGCGAGCTTCGT
>CAZKOE010000322.1:0-1674 GCA_964554305.1 uncultured Gammaproteobacteria bacterium | reverse complement strand
GGCGTTTTTCGTCATGACGCCCCAACGAATCCGGCACCTTTTGCAGCTACAATGATAGTTTGCCCACTATTGTCTCCTTCGCATGAAGCTTGCGACCTGGAATGTCAACTCGCTGCGCGTGCGCTTGGAGCAGGTGCTCGCCTGGAGCCACGAGGCACGGCCCGATCTGCTGGCGCTCCAGGAAACCAAGGTGGACGATGGCAACTTTCCCGCCGAAGCAATCGAGACGGCGGGCTGGGCGGTTCAATATACGGGGCAACAAACCTACAACGGCGTTGCCGTGCTTTCGCGCGCGCCGCTGGAGCGCCTGGCGGATGCGCTCCCTGGCTTCGAGGATCCGGCGCGGCGCCTGCTTGCCGTGCGTGCCGGCAACCTTGCGCTCGTCAATGTCTATGTACCGAACGGGCAGGCGGTCGGTTCCGAAAAATATGACTACAAACTTGCGTGGCTCGTCGCGTTAACCCATTTCCTGCGCGCGCTCTTGCAGGAGTTCGAGCAAGTCGCCGTCGTCGGCGATTACAACATCGCGCCCGAGGACCGCGACGTGCACGATCCGGCGGCCTGGGAAGGCTCGGTGCTCGTAAGCGAGCCGGAACGCGCGGCCTTCCGTGAACTGCTCGCGCTCGGTTTCGCGGACGGTTTTCGCCTGTTCGAGCAGCCGGAAGCAAGCTATTCCTGGTGGGATTATCGCCAGGCCGCATTCCGCCGCAACCGCGGACTGCGCATCGATCACGTTCTGCTCTCGCCCGCGCTTGCCGCACACTGCCGTAACGTCACGATTGACAGGGTACCCCGCGGCTGGCAGCGCCCCTCGGATCACGCGCCGGTCGTGGCCGAGTTCGACTGATGTCGCGAAGCCCTTCGCCGCGTCACTTCCGGTTGCGGGCGGACACGGTCCTCGCCGGTAAATACCGCGTGCTGGCCCGGCTCGGACACGGCTGGGAAGGCGAAGTCTATCGGGTCGTCGAATGCACGACCGGCATTGAGCGCGCGGCCAAACTCTTCTATCCGCTGCGCAACCCCGGCGGACGGGTCAGCACCTGGTACGCGCGCAAGCTGAACCGGCTGCGCCGCTGTCCGATCCTGATCCCGTACCTGACCCTGGAAACGTTCACGATCCGCGGCGAGCCGGTGCACGCCCTGATCTCGGAACTGGTCGAGGGCGAGGTACTCGCCCGCTTCATTCGCCATCAGCCCGGTCGCCGCCTGCGACCGTTCGAGGCGATGGTGTTCCTGCGCCGCCTGGCGGCGGGGCTCGAATCCATTCACGCCCTCGCCGACTATCACGGCGACCTGCACGAGGAAAACCTCATCGTGCGCCGCGTCGGCGTGGACTTCGAACTGCGCCTCGTGGACACCTTCCGCTGGAGCGGCCCACGGCGCGACAGCATGCGCGAGGACGTCGTGGACGCCGTGCGCCTCTTCCACTACGCCCTCGGCGGGCGCGCCCGCTACGCCCGCCAGCCGCCGGAAGTCAAGGCCATTTGTCTCGGCCTCAAAAAGACGTTGATCCTGCGCCGCTACCCGACGGCCACGGCGCTGCGCCGCCACCTGGAAACCTTCGCCTGGGATGGCGCCCCCTGATCGGGAGATCTCCGAACGCTGTCGCCAACAAAATTGCAGTTCCTGTCACTTTGACGCTATAACCCGCAAAGACGCGATCAAAAAACCGGA
>CAZKOE010000321.1:0-1699 GCA_964554305.1 uncultured Gammaproteobacteria bacterium | reverse complement strand
TCGGTCAGCACGCCGCCGGAGGCGCAAATCTTGATGAGCTTCGCGTTGCGGCGCAGTTGCAGGCGCACGGCGCGCAGGCATTCGGCCTCGCCGTCACAGGTTCGCAGCCAGCCGTCGCGGGCCGCGAGATCCGCGACGCAGCCGAGCGAATAGCCATGCAGGTCGGCGTGGCCGCCGGTTGGGGAGATCAGATCGCCGGCCGCGTAGATGTGTGGGCCGCGCATGGCGCCCTCTTCCACCGCGCGTGCGAGATGTATCCCGTAGCCGCCGACTTCGCGCACGCTGGTAAAGCCGGCGTCGAGTGCGCGCGCCGCATCGCCCACCGCGCGCGCGACCGCCACCGGCACGGGCACGCGCATCGTGCCTTCGAGCGGCGGCTCGCGCAGGCCGGTCAAATGCGTGTGACAGTCCCACAGGCCCGGCATCAGCACCGGCACGGTGAAACGACGCGCGTCGCCGCTCACCCGCGGCGCCTCACCTTCGGGGCCGACCCAGTCTATGACGCCGTCCTTGACGATCAGGCTGGCATCCACCAGTGGCTCTCCCGCCCCGGGGATCAGAAGCCCCGCGTCAATCCGCTGTATCGTCGGTTCCCGCATACGCTCACTATAACGTTTGAAGCCGGCGCCCCGAGACGCGTGCGCCGATCGGCACGTGGATTGTCAATGGATGACGTCGCGTAATACTGCACCGGGGAACCGGGCGCAGCCGCTTTGTGGCGTCCGTCAGAAGCGCCAGGCGATACCCGCGTAGGGCCCCTTGAAATCCAGGTCGCCATTGACGCTCCAGTCGGTATTGTCCAGATGCAGGCGCCAGCGGCGATAGCCGAGGCCGATGATCAGGCCCGAGGCGAAATGATAGTTGATGCCGATCCGGAAATCGTACAGGTAACTGGACGCGTAAGGCAATCCGCTGCCATTGAACAGGAAATTGAAATGCGCCGGCAGATGAACGGTCACCCCGAGGGAGATCTCCGGCAGCCAGGCGACCACGCCGGCCGACTTGCTTTCCTTCTCGACAGTGGTTTGGGCGGGACGCGCTGCGAGTGCCACCGGTGCAACCCGCGCTGGCAGGGTAACCGTCGGGCATCCGGCCGGAACGCCCGCACTTTCCTTCACGGTTCCCGTGGCCGCCGTATTCAGGCTGACCCAGCGGGCACCCAAACCCGCACGCAGGTTGACGAGGCTGTTATCGATCGGGTTCCAGTAGAACTGGATGCGGCCGAGCTTCATGGCGACCTGTGCGACTATGTATCCTTGGTAATGAGTCCCGTCGTAGCACAGGTCGCCGACACTGGTCGAGCCGTCGGAAAGCAGATTGCCGTATTCGACGCGCAAATCCGGTACGAAGGGCAGAGAGTTGTGCCAGACGATATCGAAGCTGGGGTTCAGGCGTCGCCCCATGTCGAGCGCGTCTCCGACGGGGACGTGTACATTGGGAAACTCGGATTTCGGAAATGTCAGATTGAGCTGCGGCGTGGTGCTCCAGGCCACCGCCCCCACCTCGAACCAGGAGCCGGCTCGCGCCGTCGAGATTCCCGCAAACGTCAAAGCCATTACTCCCAGAAGCGGGATCAGATACTTCTTCACGGGCACCTTCCTGCCGAGGTTCCGGCGAAGTATAGCACCCCCGGGGCGGCGGATTTGCCATAAAGGATCAAATCGTGCATAATTTATGGGTTACGGTGACGATTTGACCA
>CAZKOE010000320.1:0-1718 GCA_964554305.1 uncultured Gammaproteobacteria bacterium | reverse complement strand
CCCGACGATTTCGAAGCCGTGCGCGACGCCCTGAAGCAGGCCGGTTTCACGCCCGAAGAGGCCGAGGTTGGCATGCGCCCGGCCACTTGGGTTGACCTCGATGCCGAGGGCGGGGAAAAGCTCGTGAAACTGCTCGATGCACTCGACGATCTGGATGACACGCAACAGGTGCATGTGAATGCCCGCTTCCCCGCGGAGGCCTGAACCCGTCGCAGCGGGCTCGCGCGTCATTCTCGGCATCGATCCGGGCTCGAATCGTACCGGTTTCGGTATCGTGGCCATGAGCGGGCACGAACTGCGGGCGCTTGACTATGGCACGATCCGCACGCCGCGCGAGGCCAACCTCGGCACGCGGCTGCGAGTTATTTACGAGGGTGTTGCCGCACTGGCGGCACGCCACGGGCCGAACGAAATCGCCGTCGAACGCGCTTTTGTCCACATCAACCCGGCGAGCGCGCTCGCCCTCGGGCAAGCCCGCGGTGCGGCGCTCGCCGGTGCTCTGACCGTGCCTGCGGATTACTTCGATTACGCCCCGCGGGCGGTGAAGCTCGCGATCGTCGGTTCCGGCAAGGCCGACAAGACCCAGGTCGCGCACATGGTGCGGCATCTTCTGAAGTTGACCGGCCCGATCGGTGAGGACGCGAGCGACGCGCTGGCCGTCGCCCTGTGTCATGCCCACAGCCGCGGCCTGGCCGAGAAGCTCGGAGTGTCGGCGTGATCGGGAGCCTGCGCGGACGGATCGCCGAACGCCGCCCTCCGTTTCTGCTGATCGAAGTCGGCGGCGTCGGCTACGAAGTGGAGGCACCGCTTTCGACCTTTGCCGACCTGCCTGCCGATGCGGCCGAGGTCCGCCTCTACACCCATCTGCTCGTCCGCGACGACGGGCAGTATTTGTACGGCTTCGCGAACGCGGCCGAGCGGAGCCTGTTTCGTGCCCTGATCCGCGTGAGCGGAGTGGGTGCAAAACTCGCGCTTGCGATTCTGTCCGGGCTGAGCGTGGACGAGTTCGCGCGAGCCGTTTCGAGCCGCGATACCGCGACGCTGAAGCGCCTGCCGGGCGTCGGGCAGAAGACCGCCGAGCGCCTGCTGGTGGAGATGGCCGATCGTCTGGAGAGCATCGAAGCCGGTGTGTCCGTTGGCGATGCTCTGACGGAGGCGGGCGCGGCGCTCGCCTCCCTGGGCTACAAGCCGCGGGAAGTGACGGCCATGCTCGCCGGCGAGCGTGCCGATGGGCGCTCGAGCGAGGCAATCGTGCGCACCGCGCTCAAGCGCTCGCTGGGGAACGGGCGATGACGGACCGGTTGATCGCGGCCGAAAGCGGCGAGGAGGCGCGCGATGAGCCGCGGTTGCGCCCCCAGCGCCTCGCCGAATACATCGGCCAGGCGCAGGTGTGCGAGCAGATGGAGATTTTTATTCAGGCGGCGCTTGGGCGCGGCGAGGCCCTCGATCACTGCCTGATCTTCGGCCCGCCGGGGCTCGGCAAGACCACGCTTGCACATATCGTCGCCCACGAGATGGGCGTGAACCTGCATCAGACTTCGGGACCGGTGCTCGAGCGGCCCGGCGATCTCGCGGCGTTGCTTACCAATCTCGAGCGCGGCGACGTGCTGTTCGTGGACGAAATCCACCGCCTGGGCCCGGTTGTCGAGGAGGCCCTGTATCCCGCGCTGGAAGACTTCGCGCTCGATATCATGATCGGCGAGGGTCCGGCGGCGCGC
>CAZKOE010000319.1:0-1724 GCA_964554305.1 uncultured Gammaproteobacteria bacterium | reverse complement strand
GCCGGGTCCGAACCGCCGAGTTCGAGCACGGCCGGTTTGGTTTCCGCGGCGGCGACCGCGGCGACGGCGCGCCCGCCGCGCGTCGAGCCGGTGAATGAGACCGCCTGCACGCGCGAGTCGCGGATGATCGCCGCCACCGCATCGTTCGGAACGATCAGCGTTTGCAGCAATCCCGCCGGCGCGCCCGCTGCACGGAAAACCTCTTCGATCGCCGCGGCGCAGCCCGGCACATGCGGATCGTGCTTGATGATGACCGTGTTGGCGGCCATCAGCGCCGGTGCAAACACGCGCGCGGCAAGCCAATAGGGTGAATTCCAGGGCAGGATGCCGAGCACGGTGCCGAGCGGAAGATACTGCACCCAACTGCGTGCCGCATCGGATTCGATGACCTCATCGGCCAGGTAATTCGCGGCGAGGCTCGCGTAATGTTCGCAACACCACGCGGTTTTTTCCACTTCGCCGAGCGCCTCGCGCACGGGCTTGCCCATCTCTTCGGTCATCAATGCCGCGTGGCGTTCGCGCTCCGCGCGCAGGCGTGCGGCAACGGCATTGAGACATTCGGCACGTTCCGTGAAATCGCGCTCGCACCATTGTTCGAAGACGGCGCGCGTCGCCGCGAGTTTGCCTTCGATCTCCTCCGCCGTGTGCCACGGCACTTCGCGGATCGTTTCACCGGTGGCGGGATTGATGACGGTCGGCATGCTGTCTCTCCGTGGTTTCCACCTCTATTGTAGGAGCGAGCTTGCTCGCGATTCTGGATGCGCGGAAATCGCGAGCAAGCGCGCTCCTGCAGCCTATCGTTCTATTGATCCGGCCCATAAACAGTATCAACAATCGTCGTTCCCGCGAAGGCGGGAACCCAGTCAGGAAAGTATCCCGCTCTGCGAACGGGATGCATCATGAACTGGATACCCGCCTTCGCGGGTATGACGAAGAAAAGGGATGCTTCCGGAGTTTCCCCGGACAGCAGTGCGCCTTCGCGGGGGCGACGATTGTTGATTACGGCACGGGTGTTGGTTGCTTCTCCAAGTGACCGGACTTCCAGACGTGGGTCACATTTGCCGGATCGGCGAGTACCGCAATGTCTTCGAGCGGATTACGCGATAACGCGCACAAGTCTGCATCCCAGCCGGATTCGAGCCGGCCGGCCTTCGGCGCCTGCGGGCCGAGCGTCTTCGGCGCCGTTGCCGTTGCCGCCTCGATGGCCTGCAAGGGCGTCATACCCGCTTCGACCAGAAAACCCGGTTCCAGGCCGTGCAGGCCCCAGCGCAGCGGCGAATCGGCGCCCGTGGTGAGCGTGTCGGTGCCGGCGGCAATCGTCACGCCCGAGCGGATCGCAAGCGCCACTGCTTCGCGATGCCGCTCGCCGGTTGCGAGGAGCTTGCGCCAGGCGTAATCCGGCAGCCCTTTCTCTTGTCCGTACTCCAACATGCGGACCTTGACGAAGCGGGTGGTAACGAGGATCGCGCCGGCATCCTTCATGGCCGCGGCCGCTTCCTCGTCCAGATAGGTGCCATGTTCGATCGTGCGCACGCCCGCGCGCAGCGCGGCCATGATGCCGGCCTTGCCGTGGCAATGCGCGGCGACGATGCGCTCGGCGCGCGCGGCTTCCTCCACGATCGCGCGCAACTCGCGATCGCTGAATTGCTGGTGTTGCGGTTCGTCGTATTCGGTCAGCACGCCGCCGGAGGCGCAAATCTTGATGAGCTTCGCGTTGCGGCGCA
>CAZKOE010000318.1:1250-1736 GCA_964554305.1 uncultured Gammaproteobacteria bacterium | reverse complement strand
GCATCCGCGGCGACCTGGAAGAGGTGGCGAGCGTCGAGCAGATGCCGAAGCTCGAAGGCCGCCAGATGGTGATGCTGCTCGCTCCCCGGAAGAAGTGAGGGAAGAGGAGCGAGAAGTGAGAATGTAGGAGCGAGCTTGCTCGCGATGTGAAGTTTGTCCGGGCGGCAAACATCGGCAGAAGCCGAGGCCCGGGACGACATTATGACAATGGAGAAATGACATGCCGAAACTGAAGACGCATCGGGGCGCGGCCAAGCGCTTCCGCGCGACGGCCAAGGGCAAATTCAAGCGCAACCAGTCCCACCGCCGCCACATCCTGACCAAAAAGTCCACCAAGCGCAAGCGTCATCTGCGTGCGCCCGCGCTCGTGGCCGACCAGGACCGGCGTGCCGTGAAGCGCATGCTGCCCTATTCCTGAACGGAGGCGCGAAATGGCACGAGTCAAACGGGGCGTAGCCGCCCACCGCCGCCACAAGAAGGTCCTGA
>CAZKOE010000318.1:0-1240 GCA_964554305.1 uncultured Gammaproteobacteria bacterium | reverse complement strand
CAAGGGCTATTATGGCAACCGCAGCAAGAATTGGCGCACGGCCAACCAGGCCGTCATCAAGGCGGGGCAGTATGCCTACCGTGACCGGCGGGTCAAGAAGCGCGAGTTTCGCGCGCTGTGGGTCGCCAGGATCAACGCCGCGGCCCGGGCCGAAGGCCTTTCCTACAGCCGCTTCATGCACGGGTTGAAGCTCGCAGAAGTCGGGCTCGACCGCAAGGTACTGGCACATATCGCCTTCAGCGATCCGTCCGCCTTCGCCGTTCTGGCCGAACAGGCCCGTACCGCCCTCGGCGAATAGCCGAATCGTCCCTGCGCGCCGAAGGGACTTGGCAGATCGGTTGCAGACGATGGCAAACGAGGAAATCGATAACATCCGTGCGGCGGCGCTCACGGCAATCGAGGGTGCGCCCGATCCGGCCGCGCTCAACCGGGTGCGGGTGGAGTACCTGGGCCGCAAGGGGCGGGTGAAGGCGCTTCTGGCCGCGATCGGCCGCTTGCCGGCGTCGGAGCGCCCCGCCTTCGGCGAGGCGATCAATCGGCTCAAGGCCGACCTGGCGGCTGCGCTTGCAACGCGGGGCGAGATGCTCGCGGCGGCCGCTCGCCGTCGTGAGGAGATGCGCGCGGCGGTGGATGTGACGCTGCCCGGGCGAGGCGACCGTACAGGCGTACGCCACCTGGTGACGCAGACCCTCGATCGCATCGAGAGGCTCTTTGTCGCCGCCGGTTTCGAAGTGGCGGCCGGTCCCGAGATCGAGGACGAACGCTACAACTTCGAGGCGCTCAACATCCCCGCCGATCACCCGGCGCGGGCCATGCATGACACTTTTTACCTGAAGGACGGGCGCCTGCTGCGCACCCACACCTCGCCGGTGCAGATCCGCCACCTCGAGCGCGTCGGCGGCCCGCCGGTGTGGATGATCGCGCCCGGGCGGGTCTACCGGCGTGATTCGGATCTGACCCATATCCCCATGTTTCACCAGGTCGAGGGACTGGTGATCTACGAGGGTATTCACATGGGGCACATGAAGTGGCTGCTCGAAGAATTCCTGAAAGGCTTTTTCGCACGCGATGAGCTGCGCCTGCGGCTGCGCCCATCGTACTTTCCGTTCACCGAGCCCTCGGCCGAGATGGACGTCGGCTGCATGCGCTGCGACGGCGCGGGCTGCCGGGTGTGCGGCGGCAGCGGCTGGATGGAAGTGCTCGGTTGCGGCATGGTGCACCCGCACGTCCTCGAAGGGGC
>CAZKOE010000317.1:0-1745 GCA_964554305.1 uncultured Gammaproteobacteria bacterium | reverse complement strand
GAGGTGGACTTCGACCTCTCCGAGGTGCTGTTCATCGCCACGGCCAACACGCTGAACATCCCGCCGCCACTGCGCGACCGCATGGAGATTATCCGCAT
Organism: uncultured Gammaproteobacteria bacterium; assembly: GCA_964554305.1. Taxonomy (GTDB): domain Bacteria; phylum Pseudomonadota; class Gammaproteobacteria; order JAKDMP01; family JAKDMP01; genus JAKDMP01. The sequence continues at coordinate 1,647 of CAZKOE010000317.1, read as the reverse complement.
CCCCGGCTACACCGAGGACGAAAAAAAGGCCATCGCCAAACGCTACCTGGTGCCGAAGCAGATCAAGGCCAATGGTCTCGAGCCGAAGGAAATTACGATCGAGGACGAGGCCATCGAACAGATCATCCGGGTCTATACGCGCGAGGCGGGCGTGCGCAATCTCGACCGCGAGATCGCAAAGATGTGCCGCAAGACGGTGAAATCCCTGCTGCTCGGCGACGCCGGGGCCGGCAGGAAGCCCATCCGGGTGGATCGGGCCGCGCTCGCTGATCTCCTGGGTGTCGAGCGCTTCCGCTACGGCCGTGCGGACGAGACCGATCAGATCGGCCAGGTGGTCGGTCTCGCCTGGACCGAGGTCGGCGGCGAGCTGCTGCGCATCGAGGCCGCGAGCGTACCCGGCAAGGGCCGGCTCACGCAGACGGGCCAACTCGGCGATGTCATGAAGGAATCGGTCGAGGCCGCCCTCACCGTCGTACGCTCGCGCGCCGATTCGCTCGGTATCGCCGAGGAAGCCTTCCGCAAGCACGACTTCCACATCCACGTGCCGGAAGGGGCGACCCCCAAGGACGGCCCCAGCGCCGGCGTCGGCATGGCCACGGCGCTGGTTTCCGCGCTCACGGGAATCCCCGTGCACGCCGACGTGGCCATGACGGGCGAGATTACCTTGCGCGGGGAAATTCTTCCGATCGGCGGTTTGAAGGAAAAACTGCTCGCCGCGCAGCGCGGCGGTATCGCGAGAGTGCTGATTCCGGAAGACAACGTGAAGGATCTGGCCGAGATTCCCGCCAACGTCAAGACGGGGCTCGAGATCACCCCGATGCGCTGGATCGACTCGGCGTTGAGCCTGGCCCTGACGCGCGAACCCCGGCCCGGCGCACAAGTCGCCGGCGAGGCCAGGACCGTTCCGTTGAGTCGCCCGAAGCGGCCCCGACCCGGCGCAACCCCCGCGCATTGAAGCGGAAATCGTACGCGGCCGCAGCCCGGTGCCATGCCCGCGAGAAGGCGCGAACATCCCCGTTTTCTCCCGGGAGAAAACAAAGAATTAAGCGAAGTTTGCTGTCACAAGTGCCTGATGCGTCACGGTATAGCTACCGTGAATAGGGCTTCTTGTCCCAATCCGATTCGCCGGATCGGCATGAGCGGAGCCGGCGCCGAAGGGCCATTCGGGCGCACCGCGGTTTGACAGGCTTTCCAAGGCACTGGTATAAAACATCGGCCAGACCGATCAGGTCGGGGCGTCGCGAAGCCGCCGGAGGAACGAGTTTTCCGGCGATCCGATTTTCATCCACGTTTTGACACAGAGGGGAAGCAGATTTATGAACAAGGCAGAATTGATCGAATCCGTCGCCGAAGACACCGGCCTTTCCAAGGCAGAAGCAGGACGCGCCGTGGAATCCGTTTTCGGGTGCATTACTCGCACGTTGAAGCGCGGGGACCAGGTCACGCTGATCGGTTTCGGCAGCTTCGTGGTACGCGATCGTGCCGCGCGTACCGGACACAATCCGCAAACCGGACAACCCATCCAGATCGCGGCCAGCAAGGCGCCCGCTTTCAAGGCCGGCAAAGCGTTGAAGGATGCCGTAAACTAAGCGGCTCGGAAGGAAGAGTCGGGAGGCGAAAGCGGGCGGCGATCGCTGCAGCGGACAC
>CAZKOE010000316.1:0-1759 GCA_964554305.1 uncultured Gammaproteobacteria bacterium | reverse complement strand
CAAATCGTTGGTGCATGGACGCCCCACAGACAAAGGCGACCCCCCCGCCGCGCTGACGGGGGGGCGGCACGCCGGTACCCGCTTGCTCTCCGATATCGGCCCTATCAGGCCATTTGGCCCGTCCGTACCAACCGGCGCGGATTTGTTTTCTGGACCGTTGCGGATGCCGACCCTCGATTTGACAGCATCGCCTTGTTTACTATATATTGTGCTGGTCGAAGGCGCTCGGCACTACGTGACACTATATGTCGTAGCTCCGAGCTTAAAAGGGAATCCGGTGCGAATCCGGAACTGCCCCGCAGCGGTAATCGGGAACGACCGACGCCATCAGCACTGAATCGAAATGATTCGGGAAGCGGCGTTCAGTAGGCAAACGCAAAGCGCCCGAAAGTCCGAAGACCTGCCCGCGACCGCCCACCGCAAGGCTGGGCGTTGGCTTGGAGCCCTCGCGGGAAGGGCGACCGGATCAGCCGTGCATTCGCGCGCAACCATCCGACGCATTGACCGCAGGTTCCGTTTCGCTCGCGGGAGCGAAGGCCGGCGGTTACGCGCGTCGTTGGCACGCGCCCGTTGGGGCCCTCCTTCCGCGGGTTACCGCTTGCGAAGGAGACATGACCATGCCCACTGAACCCACCCCCATCACCGAACCGCCGGCCGCACCCGATCGTGCGGGCGCCCAATCCGGCTTCACCCTGACCGCGCCTCACGCGGGACCGGCCACGATGCAGGTCACCAAGCGCTCCGGCGAAAAGGAACCGGTGAATCTGGAGAAGATCGTGCGCGCGGTGACGCGCTGCTGCGAGGGCCTCGCCGATATTGATCCGATGCGCGTGGCACTGAAGACCATCGCGGGATTGTACGACGGCGCGACCACGCGGGAGCTGGATGAACTCTCGATTCGCACCGCCGCCTCGTTCATTGTCGAGGAACCCGAATACTCGAAGCTTGCCGCACGACTGCTGGCCGGCTACATCGACAAGGAAGTACAGGGTCAGGGCGTATACTCCTTCTCGCAGTCGATCCGGCTCGGCTTCGATGCCGGTCTCATCAACGAGCGCGTGCTGGCCTTCATCGAAGCCAACGCGCGCAAACTCAACGACGCCATCGAACCCGCGCACAGTCTGCGCTTTGAATATTTCGGCCTGCGCACATTGTATGACCGTTACCTGCTGAAGCACCCGACGCGGCGACAGGTGATCGAGACGCCCCAGCATTTCTGGATGCGCGTGGCCTGCGCGCTGTCCACCGACGCCACTGCCGCGATCGAACTGTACGGGCTGTTCGCACGTCTTGACTACGTACCGAGTTCGCCTACGCTGTTCAACGCCGGCACCCGCCATGAGCAGCTCTCGAGCTGCTTTCTGCTGGACTCCCCGGATGATTCGCTGAGTGCGATCTACGAGCGCTACCGCGATGTCGCCCTGCTGTCGAAATTCTCCGGCGGTATCGGCATGGCCTGGCACCGGGTGCGCTCGGAAGGCTCGCTGATCCGTTCGACGAATGGCCTGTCTAACGGCATCGTGCCGTGGCTGAAGACCCTGGACGCCTCGGTCGCGGCGGTCAACCAAGGCGGCAAACGCAAGGGCGCGGCCTGCGTGTACCTGGAAACCTGGCACGCGGATATCGAGGCGTTTCTGGAACTGCGCGACAACACCGGCGACGAACAGCGCCGCACGCATCACCTCAATCTCGCCAACTGGATTCCCGATCTCTTCATGCGCCGCGTGGAGGAGGACGGCGCATGGTCGCTGTTCGACCC
>CAZKOE010000315.1:0-1772 GCA_964554305.1 uncultured Gammaproteobacteria bacterium | reverse complement strand
TCGCGGCGCTTGCCTTCGGCACCGAAAGCGTGCCGCGCTGCGACAAGCTCTTCGGTCCGGGCAACCTCTGGGTCGCCGAGGCCAAACGCCAGGCGAGCCTGGCCGCGGACGGGCCGGCGCTCGATTTACCCGCAGGTCCCTCCGAGGTACTGGTGATTGCGGATGCCGGCGCCAATCCTCGCAATGTCGCCGCGGATCTCCTGTCCCAGGCCGAGCACGACGCGGCGGCGCAGGTGCTTTGTCTCAGCGATTCCGAGGCGCTGCTGGAGGCCGTCGAGCGGGAAGTCACCATGCAGTTGGAGACGCTGCCGCGCGCCCGGATTGCGGGCGCGTCCCTGCGTTCCGCGCGCCTGATCCGGGTGGAAGACTTGGAGCAGGCAATCGAGGTCAGCAACGCCTACGCACCCGAGCACCTGATCTTGAACACCCGTGCGCCGCGTGCACTGTTGGCACGAGTCGAAAACGCCGGCTCGGTGTTCCTCGGCGCCTTTTCGCCGGAGGCGGTTGGCGACTACTGCAGCGGCACGAACCACGTCCTCCCGACCGGCGGATGCGCGCGCGCCTGGAGCGGACTTTCCGTGGCGGCCTTTCGGAAGTTCATCACGGCGCAGGAGCTGAATTCCGACGGGTTGCGCGAAATCGGCGCCGACGCGATTGCGCTCGCCGAGTCGGAAGGGCTCGATGCGCACGCCCGGGCGGTGAGCCTCAGGCTCGACGCGATGCCGGCATGAGTTTCGGCAGCGTCCTGTCGCTGGCGCGGCCGGAAATTCTTGCGTTCGAACCGTATTCATCCGCGCGCATGGAATCGGCGGGCGCCGCCGTGGCGCTGGATGCCAACGAATTGCCGTGGCCGCCGTCCGGCCTGGAGAATTCGGCGATCAACCGCTATCCGTCGCCGCAACCGGAACGCTTGCGCGCGCGCCTGGCCGCGACGTATGGCGTGCGCGACGAGCAGCTGTTGATGACACGCGGCAGCGGCGAAGGCATTGATCTTTTGGTGCGCGCGTTCTGCCGCGCCGGGCGCGATGCCATCGTTGTTTGTCCGCCCACTTTCGGGCTGTACGCCGTGTGCGCCGCGGTGCAGGGTGCGAAAGTGATCGAAGTCCCGCTGAATCCGGACTTTGAACCATCGCCGAAGGCGGTGTGCCGGGCGGCGAGCCATGGCGTGAAGCTGGTTTTCCTGTGCTCACCCAACAATCCGACGGGCAAGCGCGTGTCGCCCGCTCGCATCGGCGAGCTGGCCGGGGCCTTGCAAGGTCGCGCGCTGTTGGTGGTGGACGAGGCCTATGTCGAGTTCGCCGATGGGGCGAGCGCGGCCGGCCTGCTCGATGCTCACTCCAACCTCGTGGTGTTGCGCACGCTCTCCAAGGCCTGGGGGCTCGCCGGCGCGCGGGTCGGCTCGCTGCTCGCCGCTGCCGATGTCGTGGGTCTGTTGCGCCGCATTTCGGCGCCCTATCCGTTGGCTGCGCCCGCGGTTGTGACGGCGCTTGTGGCGTTGCGGCAACCGGGGCAAATGCGGGAACGTGTTGCGATATTGCGCCGGGAGCGGGTGCGTTTGGCGGCGGCGTTGGCTCGGTCGGCCTCCGTGCGCGAAGTGTTGCCGTCCGACGCCAACTTCCTTGCCGTACGATTCCACGAGACGGGCGAAGTGGTGGCGCGCCTCGCCCGGGCCGGGATTGCGGTGCGCGACCTGCGTGGTTATCTCCGGCTTGGCGATGCACTGCGGATCAGCATCGGCACGCCGGAACACAACGATCTTCTGCTTGCAGCAC
>CAZKOE010000314.1:0-1774 GCA_964554305.1 uncultured Gammaproteobacteria bacterium | reverse complement strand
CTCGCGCGTGGGCGGAGCGGCGCAGACCAAGATCATCAAGAAGCTCGGCGGCACCATACGCCTGTCGCTTGCGCAGTACCGCGAACTTGCCGCCTTCGCCCAGTTTGCCTCCGACCTGGATGAGGCCACGCGCCGCCAGCTCGAACGCGGCCAGCGCGTCATGGAACTCTTGTAGCAGTAGCAGTACTCGCCGCTCTCGGTCGCCGAGATGGCCTTTGCACTCTTTGCCGTGAACGAGGGTTTTCTCGACGACGTCGAAATCGAGAAGATCGGTGGCTTCGAGGCGGCGCTCTACGATTATCTGCGCGCGGATCAAAAAGAGTTGCTCGCAAAGATCAACAAGAACGGCGACTACAACGACGAGATTGCGGAGGAGATGCGCAAGGCGTTGGAGCACTTCAAGGCGCACGGCGCCTGGTAGGGGCCGGAACAGGAGAACGACGATGGCCGTCGGCAAGGAAATTCGCACCAAGATCGCGAGCACCGAAAACATTCAGAAGATCACCAAGGCGATGGAAATGGTGGCCGCGAGCAAGATGCGCCGCGCCCAGGAGCGCATGGCGATGGCGCGTCCCTATGCCGAGCGCATTCGTGTGGTAACCGGGCATATCGCCCATGCGCTCGGCGAATACCGCCACCCGTTCCTCGTCGAGCGCGAGGCGAAAAACATCGGCGTGATCGTGGTTTCGACCGACCGCGGACTTTGCGGCGGCCTGAATGTCAACCTGTTCCGACGCACGCTCGAGCTTGTGCGCGAATGGCAGGACAGGGGCACGGGTCTGCACTTCGGCCTGATCGGTACCAAGGCGAGTGCGTTCTTCGGCCATGTCGGCGGCGAGGTTATCGCCCGCGCCGACAAGCTCGGCGATCGCCCCCAGCTCGAAGACCTGGTCGGGTTCATGACGGCCATGATCGAGGCCTACGACCAGGGCAGTATCGACCGCCTGCTGATCGTTGAAAACGAGTTCGTGAACACCATGACGCAGCGCCCGCGGGTTCTCCAGTTGCTTCCGATTCCACCGGCCGAGGACGAGGCGATGGAGCGCGGCGACTGGGATTACATCTACGAGCCCGAGGCGCGCGAGGTGCTCGACTTTACGCTCCGGCGCTACATTGAATCGCAGATTTTCGAGGCCGCGGTCGAGAACGTGGCCTGTGAGATGGCCGCGCGCATGGTGGCGATGAAGAGCTCCTCGGACAATGCGGGCGAGGTGATCGACAAGCTGCAACTTGCCTACAACAAGGCGCGCCAGGCGGCGATCACCCAAGAGATCGCCGAGATCGTCGGCGGCGCCGCCGCGGTTTAGATTTGTAGGGGCGGGCCATGCCCGCGATTGTAGGAGCGAGCTTGCTCGCGATAGAGGTCTTCAGAATTGGAGAAAGCATTGAGTAACGAACGGACAGCCAAGGGCACCATCGTGCAGATCATCGGCGCCGTCATTGACGTCGAATTCCCGCGCGAGTCGGTGCCGTCAATCTACAGTGCGCTCAGCGTGGACAAGGTCGGGCTCACGCTCGAAGTCCAGCAGCAGCTCGGCGACGGCGTCGTGCGCGCGATCGCAATGGGCGTTTCCGAAGGCCTCGAACGCGGTCTCGCCGTCACCGATACCGGTGCGCCGATCAGCGTGCCCGTCGGCCAGCCGACGCTCGGGCGCATCGTCAATGTGCTCGGCGAGCCGGTGGACGAGGCGGGCCCGATCGAATCGAAGGAGCGCTGGTCCATCCATCGCGACGCGCCGGGTTTCGAGGAGCAGGCCGGGAGCCAGGAGCTGCT
>CAZKOE010000313.1:0-1779 GCA_964554305.1 uncultured Gammaproteobacteria bacterium | reverse complement strand
CGAGCGGCTCGGGCTCGCGCAGTTGCACCAATTGCGCGGCCGGGTCGGGCGCGGCAAGGCGGCGAGCCACTGTGTGCTGCTGTATCGCCCGCCGCTTTCCGCGCGTGCGCGCGAGCGGCTGGCGGCATTGCGCGAAACAACGGACGGTTTCAAGATTGCCGAGGCGGATTTGAAGCTGCGCGGACCGGGCGAACTCGTGGGCAAGCGCCAGGCCGGGCTCGCGCGGCTGCGCGTGGCCGACTTGGCGCGCGATCGCGCGTTGCTGGCGCAGGTGCCGCGGGTTGCCGAACGGCTCGCCGCGGAGCATCCCGATGCGGCGCACGCGCTGATTCGCTTCTGGCTGGGCGAGGATCTGCGCTATGCCAGGGCGTAGGCGAGCCGGCGGGTTTCGGGTGATCGTGGATGCTCGCTGGCGCGATGCGTGCGGAAAGATCGTGGCAGGGGGTGCCAGGCAGCTCGAACGCGCGAGGACTTTCCTTGCGGCTCAGCGCGCCCGGATCAGCCCGCGGGCGCCGCGCCCGATTCTCGGCGAGGGGCCGATGCCGGCGCTGGCGCGGGAGCCCCTCGGGCGGCGGCTACGCCACCGCTGGCGGCGCAGCGAGCTGGCGAGGCAGCGGTTGCCGTTTGCGCTCGCCCGTCTCGGGGCCTACGCCAGACTCACGCGGATCAATCGCCCGATCGGCACGTTTCTGCTCTTGTGGCCAACGCTGTGGGCCCTGTGGATTGCCGGCGGCGGCCACCCGGCGCCGGTTTATTTCGTGGTCTTCGTCGTCGGCACCTTCCTCATGCGCTCGGCGGGCTGTGCCATGAACGACTTCGCCGACCGGCGCATCGACGCACACGTGTGGCGCACCGAGGATCGCCCGCTCGCGCGCGGCGAAATCCGGCCGGTGGAGGCCGTCGCGGTTTTTGTCGTGCTGGCGATTGCCGCCTTTCTCCTCGTTTTTTTTACGTTGAATCGTTTTGCCTTGCTGCTTGCGATTCCGGGTGTTTTTCTTGCCGCAAGCTATCCCTTCGTGAAGCGTTTCACGCATCTCCCGCAGTTGTATCTCGGCGTCGCCTTCGGCTGGGGCATCCCGATGGCCTTCGCCGCCGAGACGGGCGCCGTGCCGCCGGTCGCCTGGTTGCTTCTGATCGTGAATATCCTCTGGGCGACGGCCTACGATACCTTCTACGCCATGGCCGATCGACCCGACGACCTCAAGATCGGCGTGAAGTCCACCGCGATCCTTTTCGGTGACATGGATCGCGCGATTACCGCCCTGCTGCAGGTGGCGGTGCTCGTCGGCCTGGCCTTGGCGGGCCTGCGACTCCAGTTCGAAGCCGTGTTCTACTGGGGGCTCGGAGCCGCAGCCTGTTTCGGGCTCTACGAACAATGGCTGATTCGCGAGCGCGAGCCGAAACGCTGCTTCCGGGCCTTCATGAACAACAACTGGTTCGGCGCCGCCGTGTTCGCCGGCATCCTCCTGCAAACGACTTTTACGCATGGCTGACGACTCCGGCAGGAGCGGCGGCCCACGCCGCGATCCGCACTCCTGCCCAGGGAGACTCCGGAAGCACACCTTTCCTCGTCATACCCGCGAAGAGCCTGCCCCCGCGAAGGCGTGGGGCAGGTATCCAGTTCATGATGCATCCCGCTCGCAGGGCGGGATTCGTTCCCATACTGGGCTCGCGCCTGCGCGGGAGCGACGGTAGTCCTGAATTCGAGTGCCAGTGCCATTGGCAACCCATCGTGCAAACAGCCCCTGTTACTGCGTTTTCGAAAACAACGTTGATTTT
>CAZKOE010000312.1:0-1785 GCA_964554305.1 uncultured Gammaproteobacteria bacterium | reverse complement strand
CTCGACATCACCCAGGCGGCGTTCACCAACGGGCGCTCGCCCTATCACTACGTCGCGCCGTTCACGGCCGACCTGTTTCTGTCCGCCGATCCGCAGGACGTCACTCGTGCGCTGGACGAAGGCATGGCGGCGGCGACGATCATCCCGGCGCGCGTCGCACCGGCGCAGGGTCCGCAGTTGCGCATCGCCTTCGACGGCGATGCCGTGCTGTTTTCTGACGAAGCGGAGAAGGTGTTCCGCGAGGGCGGGATCGAAGCCTTCAGCGAGAGCGAGAAGGCAAGTGCGCGCGAGCCCCTTGCCGGCGGTCCGTTCAAGAATTTCCTCGCGGCGCTGCATCGTATCCAAGCGGATTTTCCGATCGAGCGCTCGCCGATCCGCACGGCGCTTGTGACGGCGCGTTCCGCCCCGGCGCACGAGCGCGCCATCCGCACGCTGCGCGCCTGGAACATCCGCGTGGACGAGGCGCTGTTCCTCGGCGGTCTCGACAAGGCGCCGTTTTTGAAAACCTTCGGCGCCGACATCTTCTTCGACGACCAGCGCCGCCATTGCGAGGTCGCGAGCGATCTGGTCGCCACTGGTCACGTGCCCCACGGGATTGCCAACGAATCCGGCGGGAAAGCCTCTTCAGGCTGAACGAACGCGAAACTCGCCGCCCTGCCGGAAACGATACAGACGGGTGCGGAAGAAGATCGCCATTTCGATCAGAAGGAAAATAAACACGACATACTGCCCCCAGGCGGAGATTGCCGTGATGGCCGGCCACCAGAAGTCGCGCTCCGCGGAATGTACCGTCAGGAGACGGTGATGGAGTGCGAAGGTAAAGGCGTAGAACATGCCGTAGGTGAAGTTTCGCGTCCATTGCGAAACGTCGTAAACGAAAAGCCCCAGCCGGAGTCCCCGGCGGGATTCGCGCTCGACCATGCGGATGATCTCGATCGTCTCGACGACGGCGAAAAGCACCAGGGCCGTGATCCATACGCCGATCAGAATGTCGGGCGCGAACTCGGTGGCGACCACGAGGGAGAGACCGGAAATGGATACCGCTCCGTGAACGATGCAGTTCGTGTTCTTCCATTCCACGGCAAGCATCCAGCTGCGCAGCGCGTAATAATGGCGTGCGATGAGCGCGAGGCCGGTGCACAGGAAGATAGCATCCACCGCGAGCAGAATGTAGACGATTACGATGGGCAGCGCGCCGGGGAAGGCCGTGTCGAGCGCGATCACGACCGATTCGGTGGAGACCGTGGCGAGCAGCACGATGCCGTTTGCCTTCAGGCTGTGCGGATGGCGGAGCATCGCATAGTAGCCGCGCGCGAAGATCACGACGTAGGGTAGATAAATTGCAACCGCGGCGAGTGCCAATGCCTTGCCGAACAACGGCGCCTCGGGTACGGCGCGCACCGCGAGGAGCGCCGCCACCGCCGTGCCCGCGACCCAGGTCCCGATTGCGAAGCGCCGGCGCGGGTGGGCGAGATGCATCCGGAAGTGGCCGTTGATTGCGGAGACCAAGTACGACCAGGCGAGGAACAGCCAGATGACGAGGATTTCGATCGTCACGAGGCGGCCGAGAAGCGCCGTGTAGAACGGCAGCGTCGTGAGTGCAAACGCGGTGAAAATCCCGAGCGCCATCACGATGCCGCCGGCGGCCGTCGCCGAATAACCGTGGTGGCGGAAGCGCGAGCGCACCAACGCCGAAATCGCGAACAGACCGGCGAAGGCCGCGATGTCAATCCCGAGCGCGGGGTTCACGATGGTGGGGACGGGGCGGTGGCTTTCACGGGTCCC
>CAZKOE010000311.1:0-1788 GCA_964554305.1 uncultured Gammaproteobacteria bacterium | reverse complement strand
CCGAAGCTCATATCCGGCGAATGGGTCGGTGCTCTCGCGATGAGCGAGGCTGGCGCCGGCTCCGACGTGGTCGGCTCGATGAGCTGCCGCGCCGAGAAAAAAGGCAACGCGTGGGTGGCCAACGGCTCGAAGATGTGGATCACTAACGGTCCGGATGCCGATGTCGCGATTGTGTACATGCGCACGGCCGACTACAAGGAAGCCGGATCAAAATCCATTACCGCCTTTCTCGTCGAAAAGGAAATGCAGGGGTTTCACTCCGCGCAGAAACTCGACAAGCTCGGCATGCGCGGCTCGAATACCTCGGAACTCGTGTTCGAGGACTGCGAAATCCCCGCCGAGAACGTGCTCGGCGAGGTCAATCGGGGCGTTTATGTGATGATGCGCGGCCTCGATACCGAACGGCTCGTGCTCTCGGGCGGCCCGCTGGGCCTCATGGCTGCCGCACTCGACGTCGTCCTGCCCTACGTGCGCGAACGCAAGCAGTTCGGCAAGCCAATCGGCGAATTCGAGGTCATGCAGGCCAAGATCGCCGACATGCATATCGCGCTTGCGACCGCGCGCGCCTACAGCTACGACATCGCACGACGCTTCGACGCCGGCGAAAAGTTGCGTGCCGATGCCGCCTCGGCTCTGCTCTATGCGGCGGAGAGCGCCGTGAAGGTGGCGCTCGAGGCCATCCAGGCACTCGGCGGCAACGGCTACATCAACGAGTACCCGACGGGGCGACTCTTGCGCGACGCAAAGCTTTACGACATCGGCGCCGGCACCAACGAAATCCGGCGCATGTTGATCGGCCGCGAACTGTTCAACGACAGTTAGGATTTTGCAGGTCGGCACAAGCTGCACAGCACCATTGCCGACGCAAGTGAATCGCCCGCAATGCTACGCTTATGCGGGCCTGCAATAGCCATATCGTATTTTGCAGGAGCGAGCTCGCTCGCGATTTCAAAAACCGGATTGTTCGCCACAGAGCCCACAGAGTCATGAAAATTCAATTTCCTTCTTGCCTCTGTGCTCTCTGTGTGCTCTGTGGTTATTCTTACCGAGTCCTGCAATACAACGAACCCACAATTTTGGAGAAATATCATGAGTGAAGAATCCATCGTCATCGTTGCCGCACGGCGTACTGCCATCGGCTCGCTGCTCGGCCAGTTTGCGCCGGTCACCTCGCCGCAGCTCGGCGCCGCCGCCATTCAGGCCGCCGCTGCCGACTCCGGTGTAAAGCCGGATGAAGTGAGCGAGGTCATCATGGGTTGTGTGCTCCCCGCCGCCGTCGGCCAGGCGCCCGCGCGCCAGGCCTCGATCGGCGCCGGCATCCCCAAATCGGTCGGTTGCACCACGATCAACAAGGTCTGCGGCTCGGGCATGAAGGCCGTCATGTTCGCCCACGATCTCATCGCCGCGGGCTCCGCCGACATCGTGGTCGCGGGCGGTATGGAGTCCATGACCAACGCGCCGCACATGCTGCATGCACGCGCCGGCATCAAGTACGGCGACGCCAAGCTCATTGATCATATGGCCTGGGACGGACTCACCAACCCCTACGACGGCCAGGCGATGGGCGTGTTCGGCGAACTCTGCGCCGAAAAGTTCGGCTTCACGCGCGAGGCCCAGGACGCCTTCGCCGTCGAGTCCGTCAAACGCTCACAGCGCGCCATCGCCGATGGTTCGTTCAAGAATGAAATCGCACCCGTCACGATCAAGACGCGCAAGGGTGAAATTTCCGTGGACACGGACGAGGAACCCGGCCGCGCCAAGATCGAAAAGATCCCGAACCTGCGCCCG
>CAZKOE010000310.1:0-1800 GCA_964554305.1 uncultured Gammaproteobacteria bacterium | reverse complement strand
TCAGCATCTGCACGCCGGAACACAACGATATTCTGCTTGCAGCACTTGCGCAGTGCGTACCCGAGCGGCGGTTGGCGTCATGAAGAGGTATCTCTTTGTGGATCGCGACGGCACGCTGATCGTCGAGCCGCCGGATCATCAGGTGGACAGCTACGCCAAGTTTGCATTGGTGCCGAACGTCATCGCCGCGCTGGCGCGCTGCCGCGCCGCGGGCTACGAATTGGTGATGGTCACGAATCAGAACGGATTGGGGACGCCGCGATTTCCGCAAGCCGATTTCGACGGCCCGCAACGCCTTTTGCTCGACGTACTCGCCAGCGAGGGAGTTCGCTTTCACGAGATACTGGTTGATACCAGTCTGCCGGAAGAAGGCAAAGGTACCCGCAAGCCCGGCACCGATCTGGTGCGCCATTATCTTGCCGGCGACGATTGGAGCCGCGCCGCCTCGGCCATGGTCGGCGACCGCGAAAACGATTTGCGCTTCGCCGCCGCGCTTGGCGTGCGCGGGTTTCTGCTCGGCGGCGAAACTGGATGGAACGACATTGCGCATGAGCTGTGCGACAGGCCGCGATGCGCGGCGCGCGAACGCCGCAGCCGCGAAACCGATGTTCGCGTATGGGTGAACCTCGACGCCGCTACTCCGCCGCGCGTGGACACGGGCATCGGCTTTTTCGATCACATGCTGGAACAGCTCGCCGCGCACGGCGGGTTCGCGTTGGAACTGAGTTGCCGCGGCGATTTGCAAGTGGATGAGCATCACACGGTGGAAGACTGCGCGCTTGCGCTCGGCGAGACTTTGCGGGAAGCCTTGGGCGACAAGCGCGGCATTGCGCGCTATGGCTTCACGTTGCCGATGGATGAAAGCCTGGCCCGAGCGGCGCTCGACCTTTCCAGTCGCGCCGTTTTTGTGTTCGACGGCATCTTTCCATGCGAGCGGGTGGGCGGTTTCCCAACCGAAATGGCGCCTCACTTCTTTCGCTCTCTCTGCGAGGGCATGGGTGCCACGCTGCATTTGCAGGTGCATGGCGAGAATGCCCACCACATGATCGAGGCCTGTTTCAAGTCGGTGGCGCGTTGCCTGCGCCAGGCATTGCGCCGCGACGGCGACATCTTGCCCAGCACCAAGGGGCTGTTGTGAGCAGCGACGTCGTCGTGGTCGAGACGGGCGGCGGCAACCTGGGGTCGCTCCGCTGCGCGCTCGAACGGTTGGGGGCGTCGGCGGCAGTAAGCGACGATGCCAGGGCCATCCGGCGCGCCACGCACGTCATTTTGCCGGGCGTCGGCGCGGCGGCACCGGCCATGCAACGCCTGCGCGCCCGGGGTCTCGACGAAGTGTTGCGCGGGTTGTCTCAGCCTCTGCTGGGCGTTTGCCTCGGCATGCAGCTTCTGTACGAACGCTCCGCGGAAGGCGACGTAGCTGGCTTGGGCCTGCTGCGCGGCGAAGTGAGTCGTCTGAATGCCGACGATGGCCTGCGCATTCCACACATGGGCTGGAACCAGTTTCGCATCCGCCGGAACGATCGCCTTTTCACGGGGCTTTCGGAAACGGAAAACTACGCCTATTTCGTACACAGCTATGCGGTTGCGGAAACGCCCGCGACACTCGCGGTCACCGCGCACGGTGAGACGTTTTCGGCCGTGGTGCGGCAAGGCAATGTGTGCGGCATGCAGTTTCACCCCGAACGCTCGGCCGCGGCGGGGCATCGTTTGCTTGCCAATTTTTTGGCGCTTTGACCGTGCAAGTCCTGCCTGCCATTGACGTGCTGAATGGCCGCGCCGTGCGGCTTCGAGGCGGGAATT
>CAZKOE010000309.1:0-1831 GCA_964554305.1 uncultured Gammaproteobacteria bacterium | reverse complement strand
CAGGGCCAGAAGGGCGTAACCCTGCCGCACGCCTGAGTATCAGGTGCCATTCCACCGCGATCATTCGTCGCTCGCGGGCCGCATCCCCGCCGTTCTGGCGGGGCCTCTGCTCCGCCGCTCGCACCGATACCGCTCTGGCAAGTATCAGTGGCAGCGTGGCGTTGCCCTGCCGCATGCCTGATAGGCCGAGCATCGCGAAAGGCTGGCCGGACATGGTATATTGGAAACGTCATTTCGCCCACTTGTGGTCATGGATCGATTTGAAGCCGAAGCGCTCAAAATGCCGCGAGAGGCCCGTGCTCGCTTGGCAGCAAGTCTGATTGCAAGCCTCGATAAGGATAACGAGATCGAGCGGGCGTGGGAAGCAGAAGCCGAAAGCCGCTATCAGCGTTACCTCGATGGCAAGGAAGAAGCACTTCCGAGCGAAACAGCGCTCGGGGAGCTGCGGACAGAACTCGGGCATTGACGCGCGTCGCCGTACTGCGTGTAGCACAGGCCGACATGCGCCGTGCCGCCCGTTATTACGAGGCTGAAGCGCCTGGCCCCTTTCATGGGGCAATGATACCGCAAACGGCGTCGTGGTGAGAGCGGGTAGGCCTGCATAAGGCGCAGCCGTTGCGGGCACGCGAAGCGCCTTTGCCGGCAACGTCCTTCGGGCTTATGCCTGCCTACGGAGAGGTTCTTGTGGGCCGCCCTCGTTTATGGTCAACCTTGGGTGTTGTGGTGGGCTTGCGCGGTGGCCGTTGTTCTTTGAGCGACTTCAAGTAGCGAGCGAAGGACGGAGTTGACGGATTCGGTAGTCGGGAATGCCTTGGCAATGTCGGGCGAAAGGATTACCAGGTTCGTGCCCTCATTGAACTGCTTGTAGTATTTTCCACGAACACCTTTACCCAAGTCTTCGCGCCTGTATTCCTTCCGTAGGGTGTCCCTATCCGTAGGATCGTAGGATCAGCCTTCTTTGTAGATTCTGTGGTCATGTTTCGTCGCCTCTCTGGCGTTGATGTTTCGTGCCAACCTGCGAGATAACGCGAATGCCGAGAACCACACGAATAAGTTCTTTCCCACTGGGTAGATTTGGTTGTCAACGCCTTGAATGATCGCGGCGCCCCAGGCTTTCGGCCAGAAATGTCGAGACCAGTGCGTTCATGCTGACGCCTTCCTGGCGAGCGCGTGCGCTGAGGCGCGCATGCAGGCTGCGGGGAACTCTCGCAATGAACTTTCCGCTGGGCAATTCTCCGGGTGCGGGTACGTCTCGACCGGACTCTTGCGCGGCTTTCAGCCATGCAGTCAAGGCATCGCGGCCGTTTTGCATTGCCTCTTCCGGCGATTCTCCGTCCGACATGCACCCCGGTAAATCAGGAAAGGAAATCAGCCAGCCGCCGCCTTCATCCGGGGTCAGCGGTCGCAACTCGAATGGATATTGCATGTCATGTTTCATGAGTCTGCTCCAATGTCATCCAGCAAAGCAAGGAACTGGGTGATGTAAACGGGTTTGATGGGCCGATTGAACGGCACGGTAACCGCAAGCTCCGAGTCGGTATGCATGAACACGAAGTGGCTTCCGCCTGATTTGCGTACTTCGATGTCGTAGCGTTGTGCGATAGCCTCCAGGGACTCGATACGCCAGTCGGTCCGATTTACGCGCATCTTTCGGAGCAGCTTTTCGGCCTTACTCATGGGGGAATGATACTCCATACAGTATCATTCCGCAAGAGCGCCTTCGAATGCCCACCATGGCTGGGCCTTCATGCACGCTCAGAAGGCATTGCTGAGCGCAATGCCGGCGGTTTGGGGGTTATTGCTTCGGCATGTAAAGAGTAGCAACCCCCCG
>CAZKOE010000308.1:0-1865 GCA_964554305.1 uncultured Gammaproteobacteria bacterium | reverse complement strand
CGCTGCGCCAGGCTTGTATCATCCGCGCACGCTTCTGCGGCTGTTCTGGCTTGAGAGCTCCTTTCGCCGTCATCGTCAGAAAGGAGATCTGGAGCTTTTGCGGCATGCCGGCCATCAGTTCGAGTTCCTCGGATGCCGTATCAAGAAATGCGACAGGCATATTCCTCGCCTGGGCCTCTTCGTAGAAGTGGTGGTACAACTGCTGCGGCTCGATTCCCAGTGTCGAGAACGCCTTGCTCGCCAGGGTCGCTGCCGCGAACCATGGGCGGAAACGCTGCATGCTCGCAAACGGAACGCCGACTTTCGACGACGCCTCCTTGACGACATCCAACTGCGTAGCGCTCAACTCGCCGCTCAGTTGCTGCCCGGAAGGCTGGAGCCCCAGCTTCATCACCAAAGGCATCACTTTCGTCTTGTCCGGCTCGGGGTTGCCCTCCAGAACCAGCTCGCCCGACTTGGCAAAGGCTTGCGTCACGGGCGCCGGCACCGGGTACTTCTTCAGAGAAACATTCATATCGCCCGTGATATACATCGTGCGGTGCGCGGATGTGACCTTCCACAACGCTGTCTTTTGCACCGGAGGAGATGAGGCGACTGTCGTACAGGCGCTGACCGCGAGCGCGGACGACACAAGGATCAGTACGGCGGCAAAATGACGCTTGAGCATGGCTGTTCTCCCGGTTAACTCTTGCCTCTGGGTAAGTAAAGATCCGTGACGGTACCAGCGGCGACTTCGGCCGCCATGCCGACGCTTTCCGACAGCGTCGGATGCGGGTGGATGCTGAGGGCGATATCCTCGGCATCGCAGCCCATTTCGATCGCGAGCACGAGTTCGGAGATGAGCTCGCCCGCGTTCGGCCCGACGATGCCGGCACCGACAATGCGGCCGTTCTCTGCGTCGAAGAGCAGCTTGGTCGCTCCGGCATCCACGCCAAGGGTCAGCGCGCGCCCGTTCGCCTGCCACGGGAAGACGCCCTTTTTCACGGCCTGGTTTTGTGCCTTGGCCTCGGTTTCGGTGAGCCCCGCCCAGGCAACCTCGGGATGCGTGTAGGCGACCGAGGGGATCGCGCGCACGTCGAAGGCGGATTTCTCCCCGCAGGCGACTTCTGCCGCCACCTTGCCCTCGTGGCTTGCCTTGTGCGCGAGCTGCGGCTCGCCGGCAATGTCGCCGATCGCGAAGATGTGTTTGACGTTGGTGCGCCTCTGTTCGTCGGTGGGAACGAAGCCGCGCTCATCCACGGTAATGCCCGCGGCCTCGGCACCGATGGCATGGCCGTTTGGTCGGCGCCCGATCGCGACCAACACGCGATCGAAACTTCCGTCCCAGTCACCGCCGGGACCGATGCAGCGCGCATGGATGCCGTTTTTCTGCGCCTTGAGTTCGGCCACGCGGGTTTCGAGATGAATGGCCTCGAAGATCTCACCGAGTTTCTTCGCGAGCGGTTTAACGAGATCGCGGTCGGCGCCCGGCATGAGACTGTCGGTGAGCTCGACCACGGTAATGGCCGCGCCGAGCGCGGCGTAAACCTGGGCCATCTCGAGCCCGACGATGCCGCCGCCGACCACCAGGAGTTTCCTCGGAATATCGGCAAGCTCCAGTGCTCCGGTGGAGTTCATGATGCGTGAATCGTCCGGCTGATCGGGCAGGCGCATGGCCTCGGAACCGGCGGCGATGATGGCACGCGCAAAGGCGATCGTTTGCTTCCCATCCTCGGCCTCGACCTCAACCAGATGCGGTGAAACGAAGCGGGCCTCGCCCGTCGCCACGCGCACCTTGCGCTGTTTTGCGAGCTGCGCGAGGCCGCCCGTAAGTTTTTTCACGGCGCTTTGCTTGAAACGACGCAAGTCCGGAAGCTTGATCTTCG
>CAZKOE010000307.1:0-1869 GCA_964554305.1 uncultured Gammaproteobacteria bacterium | reverse complement strand
GTGCACCTCGTCGATGAGATACACCTTGTAACGGCCGGCCGCGGGCGCGTAAGACACGCTTTCCAGAAGGTCGCGAGTTTCCTCGACCCGCGTGCGCGAAGCCGCGTCCACCTCGACGAGGTCCACGAATCTGCCCTCGAGTATCGCCCGGCAGGCGCCGCATTCACCGCAGGGATGGGCGGTGACGCCCCGTTCACAATTCAGGCAGCGGGCGAGAATGCGTGCGAGCGTCGTCTTGCCGATGCCGCGGGTACCGGAGAACAACCAGGCATGATGCAGCCGACCTTGTTCGAGCGCATTGGTGAGCGCACGCACGACGTGTGCCTGGCCCACGACTTCCTCGAAGGTCTGCGGGCGATAACGGCGAGCGAGCGCTAAGTAAGACATGATGTTTCGGAAATTGACCTACCTGACCATTTCATCACGTTCTCACCTCGCGGTCAGGGAAGCTGAAACGGAGCGCCGGCATCTTGTCGGCAAGAGCCGGCTGGAAGCCGGTGCTCCCCACTGCGATTTAGCATTTGACATCAGCACCCAGCGCCTCGGTTCCCGAGGTTCCCTCACTTCTCACTTCTCGCCTCGCTCCTTCATGAGGTGGCGACCCGCACCCGCCTGCCCCGGCACCCGAGTCCGCCGCTGCCGCTGCTCCCTTCCGGGCCTGACGGGGTTCACGGCCTGTCGTCGCGGGGAGCCGATGCGGGTCACCATAAAAGTTTTCTGTTCTCAGTCCGATGGAGCCGGCCGAGGGCGACACGCTCCTCTCACTTCTCGCTTCTCACTTCTCTGCCCTCGTTTCTCAACTGGCGGAGAGGGCGGGATTTGAACCCGCGATGCGCGTGAGCACATACACGCTTTCCAGGCGTGCTCCTTAAACCGCTCGGACACCTCTCCATGTAAACTCAATAGCTTGCAGTATAAACGTCAATCATTTTTGAACTTTTGCCTGACCGGAACTGCCCGCGTTCGGCGTCAGGGTCGCCGGCGGATAAACTAGGCAGGCCTGCGCTCGCGTCGGCTTGCCCGGCGGTGCACCGCCGGGAATATCGTAGGTGCTGTCATGCTGGATCGCCGGCGCCCCGGGCGGTTGCCTGGGAGCCGGGACGCTGCGCGCTCCGTACCAGCCGGCCGGCACACAGGAATGCGAACAACCGGTCAGGCTCGCAAGGCCGCCCAGCGCCACCAGCAGGATCGCTCCGCGCCAGGGTCGGTTCACGTCTTTACTCCGCTCGGTTTCAGACCCGCGCACGCGATTGTCTTCACGGATTGCTCCATTGCAAAAGTCTCGTCCGATGCGACCCGCCAAGCCCCGCAAGGTTCGCGGGAATGGGGAAAAAGGCCGGCCGGGGGCGCCTATTGTAAGGGAAGGCGGCTTTCGGCCCACGCCGCGTTACCAAACGGACGGCAACCCCCGATATTTACTCCGGTTCGGGGCGCAGCAGCGGAAACAGGAGCACTTCGCGGATGGAATCGACGCCGGCGAGCAGCATGGCGACGCGGTCCATCCCGATGCCGATGCCGCCAGCGGGCGGCATGCCGTATTCGAGGGCACGCACGTAATCGCGATCGAAACTCATGGCCTCGGCGTCGCCGCCGGCGCGCTCGCGGGCCTGGGCTTCGAAGCGCCGCGCCTGATCTTCGGGATCGTTGAGTTCGGAGAAGCCGTTGGCGATCTCGCGCCCGGCGATGAACAGCTCGAAGCGATCCACCAACTCCGGGGCGCTGTCCTTGACGCGGGAGAGCGGCGAGACCTCGAGCGGATAGTCGGTGACGAAGGTCGGTTGAATCAATCGCGGCTCAACTATTTCCTCGAACAAGGCGACAAGGAGCTTGCCCCAGCCGGCGTCGGGCGGCGGCTCGACGCCCCGGGCA
>CAZKOE010000306.1:0-1918 GCA_964554305.1 uncultured Gammaproteobacteria bacterium | reverse complement strand
CCAGAGTTCGTGATCCGGCCGATCGCAAGTTTCTGGCGTTGGTTCATCGGGCGGAGGCCGACGCATTGGTAAGCGGCGATGCGGATTTGTTGTCAGTTCAAGGCAAAGCTTGGCGTATCCCGATACTCAGTCCGGCGGAATTTTCCGACTGGCTGGGCAAACGTACGGAAACGGCAGGCCGTTCGCATTGCTCATAAGTCAGTAATTTAGGGAACAAAATGGGCATACGGGTCACACTTGATATTGGCAATGGTTGTTGCGCGTATGAAGCAGGATGGACGTACACTCTCGCACGAGACACTGGAGGCGATGCGCTTCATGGCGCTGGAGCGGATGCGGGAGGGCGAGTCGCCGACGGCGGTCTCGGCCTCCTTCGGGCTGCACCGCACTTGGGCCTACAAGGTGCGTGCGCAAGCGCGCGGGCGCGGGCGCGGTCAACGCGCGCTGCGCTCCACGAAGGGCACGGGGCGGCCCCGCAAGCTCACCGCCGCTCAGGAGCGTCAGGTGTTTCACTGGGTAAACGGCAAGACGCCACGTCAATATCGGTTCGATTTCGCGTTGTGGACTCGCCCGATCGTCGCCGAGTTGATTGCCGAGCGCTTTGGTGTGACCCTGAGCCTTGCCTCGGTGGGGGCGCTGCTGGCGCGGGTGGGTCTCACCCCGCAAAAGCCTTTGCAGCGGGCCTACCAGCGTGATCCCGAGGCGATCGCGCGCTGGCAGCGCGAGACCTATCCGGGGATTGCCCGCCGGGCCAAGCGCGAGCAGGCCGATATCTACTTTTGGGATGAGTCGGGGTTTCGCGCCGATGGCGTACACGGGACCACCTGGGGCGCCAAGGGCCACACCCCGGTGGTCGCGGTGCCGGGACAGCGCCAAAGCATCAGCGCCGCCTCGGCGGTGAGCGCCAAAGGCGCCTTCTGGTTCGCCACCTACACCGGTGGCTTGAACGGGCGGCTGTTTCTGAGCCTGCTGCGCCGACTGATGCGCCGGCGCCGCCGCCCGCTGCACCTGGTGCTTGACAACCTGCCGGCGCACAAGACCGCGGCCGTGCGCGCATACGTCAATGAGCAGCGAGGCAAGCTCACCCTGCACTTTCTGCCCGGCTACGCCCCGGAACTCAATCCCGACGAATTGGTGTGGAGCTACGCCAAACGCACCGGCGTGGCTCGAAGCACGCTCAAGGCAGGTGAGAAGCTCGCCGATCGCGTGCAGGTGCAACTGTCCGGCATCGCCCGCCAACCAGCCTTGGTTCGATCTTTCTTCAGACATCCAAGTGTCGCCTATATTTCTGATTGCTGAGTAATTACCACATTTGAACCGGTGACGTTGCCGGCCGATGTCTTGGCGGAACAATCCGCGAGCGCGAGCGCCATGAGCACGGCTGCCAGAATTGTTCTGCGTGTCCCTGCCATAGATTTTATGGCAGGCTGCTGAAAAACCCGTTGCGCTTATCGGTTTGAGGCATGGTGACTTTCCGGTTCCTGTGTGCCGAACGTGTCAAACTATTTTATTCGCTACGGTTTTCAGCAGCCTGCTATTACTGGTAAGTGTTACTGAAATACAATATCAACTCGTCGTCTTCGGCACTTTTTCCAATGCAGGATGAACCCGTAACCCAGGATTGCAAATCCCCCTGCTACCGCGGGTAGGGCCCATGCGGAAGCATTTGCTCCTACCAACACGCCGAAGAAGAAATTACCCCACAGGGTCAAGCCCAACGAGATGGCAATCAAGATTCCGGCCAAACGTTCGGGTATGTGTTTTTTAACAAGCATGAGCATGAGCCCATAAAGGAACGCAAGCATAAATACTACCGTCAGGACTCTGAATAGATTTTGATTATGCAGAAGGAGCCCTTTTTGAGCAGCGACCATTCGTTGTATTTCGGAGGACCCGTTTCGCTCGACCACTTGACTCT
>CAZKOE010000305.1:0-1920 GCA_964554305.1 uncultured Gammaproteobacteria bacterium | reverse complement strand
GCGGGGCACATGTCACCTTCACACCGGATACGACAGTGGGCGGCATCACGTTGACGCCGACGAGCGCCACGACCGGCACGAATGGTGAAGTACAGACCGTGTTGCACACCGGCACCCAGCACACGACGGTGCGTGTGACGGCTTCGGTTACGACTACTGGGGGGCAGGTCATTTCCACCCAGTCACCGGGCATCATCATAGGCACCGGTCTCGCTTCGCAAAAGCACTTTTCGTTGTCTGTAACCAGCCACAATGTCGAGGGTTGGTCAATTGACGGCAAAACAGCAACGGTCAACGTCATTCTCTCCGACCGCTTTGGTAATCCTGTGCCGGCGAGCACGGCGGTAGCCTTCACGACCAATGGCGGACAAATCCAGCCCGGCTGCACCACGCACGGCGATACCGGCGCTTGCTCGGTGACCTGGACGAGCGCCAATCCGCGCCCTGACGGTATCGGTTTATCCGTTGCTGGTCGTGCGGAAATCCTGGCCTATGCCACGGGCGAAGAGAGTTTCATCGACGCGAACGGCAACGGAGTCTTCGATTCGGGTGATTATTTCACACCCATTGTTCTTCCGCCTTCAGTGACGCCTCCTTTCCCCGTCAGGGATCAGTTCTTCGGCCAACCGCCGCAGGACGACATTGGAGAACTATATCTCGATCAAAACCAGAATGGGCACTACGATAGTGGCGAGTACTTCTTCGACTTCAACAACAATGGCACGCGGGATGCGCCGGATGGAGATTTCCACGGAGTAGGCTGCAATCCCGCGAATACGCCGCCGGGCGTCGGATGCGGCGGCGACAAGTGGGGCGTCGGCCTTCAGTCTTGCATTGTCATGTCAACCGGCGGGGTTTTGATCACGGGCCCGGCCACGCTTAGTCCGGGCAGTTCCGCCACCTATTTTGTAACCGATCTCAATGGGAATGTGCCTCCGGAGGGGATGCAATTCACGATTCCGCCCAGCGGGCCGAGCGTCTCGATCCTTAACACCAGCAACAAGCCTAAGCCGACCGTCCCGGATATCCCGGGTGCCTGCCTGGCACCGAGCTTTACAGGCTACGCCATAACAGTAGTGGTGTCTGCTACGTCTCAACCGGGTACTTTCATAATCGTGGCCACATCTCCGGGTGGCGCGATCAGCCAGAGCGTCCCGATTACGGTGCCCTGATGCTGTAGCCGCCCGTTTGACACCGAAACGAGGAGTAGCGATGCCTCTGAGCGTGGGGGCTATGATTGGGCTACCCGGCAGTGG
Organism: uncultured Gammaproteobacteria bacterium; assembly: GCA_964554305.1. Lineage (GTDB taxonomy): Bacteria > Pseudomonadota > Gammaproteobacteria > JAKDMP01 > JAKDMP01 > JAKDMP01. The sequence continues at coordinate 664 of CAZKOE010000305.1, read as the reverse complement.
CAAAACGACAGTCGGGAAGTTGCTCGCGGACGAGCTGAGCTGGGCGTTTTTTGATTGTGATGCCGTGTTTGAGGCTCAGGCGGGTGCGGACATTACCGGTTGGGTCGCCGAATACGGTTGGGCGGCGTTTCGCGCACGTGAAAGCGCGTTACTGGCTTCGGCGCTCGCAGGCGATGGCGTCGTGATTGCGACCGGCGGCGGCGTGGTGGAAGACGCGAAGAATCGCGCCATGCTCGCCGCCTCGGCGACTGTTGTCTGGCTCGATGCGCCGCTCGATGTCCTTGTCGAACGGGTCGGAGCGGCCGAGGACCGCCCGCTGATCGCGGGGGCGCCGCGTGAGCGCCTGCGGGAGCTTGCCGAGCGCCGCAATCCGTTGTATGCCGAGCTCGCCGATTTGCGCCTCGATGCCTCCGGCTCCGACCCGGCTGCCGTTACGGCTCGGATCGGGCACGAGCTTGTCTCACGCGGCTGTATTCAAAGTCGTTCATAGGGGATCGGTAAATCCCCCGGCTTTGGCCGGCACTTTGATTCTGTTCTTTCTCCCCTTGCGGGCGAAGAGCCTGCCCCGCACTTGATGCGGGGTTGGGATGAGGGAGTGCGCCGCGCAGCGGCGCTTATTGTGGCTCTGCCTCCCCCCCCACCACACCCCTCGAGCGGAGGGGGG
>CAZKOE010000304.1:0-1922 GCA_964554305.1 uncultured Gammaproteobacteria bacterium | reverse complement strand
TCCGTATCCGAAACGCCCGCCGCCGCCGGCGTAACCCTGTTCGAGGCGTCCGTCCTTTTCGGCGATCACCGAAACGCTCAGGCGCACGAGCGGACGCACGTCGGCCGCGAGCGTGCCGTCGCTCGCCGCAAGCAGGACCACTTCGTGCGAGGCGGCAAGACCCGCCGTGACCCGAACCACACGAGAATCCTGGCGCCGGGCCTCGCGATCCACCGCTTCGAGCAACGCCACCTTGTCGGCAGCTTCCAACGTTGCCACCGGATCGAGGGGCTCGTAAAGCGGCGCCGGCGCCCGCGCCGACCAGGCCTTGACACCGCGCGCCGGACCACCCTGACGGGCAATCGCGCGCGCGGCATCGGACGCGGCTTCGAGTGCCGGCAATGCCAACTCGTCTGAGTAAGCGAAACCGGTGCGTGAACCTTCGGTCGCACGCACGCCGACGCCGCGATCGAGGCTCGCGCCGCCTTCGCGCACGATGCCGTCTTCCAGCGCCCAGTGCTCATCGCGCCGGAGTTGGAAGTACAGGTCGGCATAGTCCACGTGCCGCGTCGTGATCCGCCCGATCAGGCGCTCGATCGCGCGCTCGTCGAAGCCGCCCGGAGCGAGGAGTTCCTCGCGCGCAAGCGCCAGATTGCCGTTTTCAGACATCGAATTTCTCTAAACACATTACATTCAGTGTAACTCGCCGCCGTTGGTTTTCCACGACCCCGCGGGAGCGAGCTTGCTCGCGAAAAGGCAGCCGAGAAGCCGAGAAGATCGCGAGCAAGCCCGCTCCCGCCAAGGCGATTGATCCGCCTACGCAAATTTTCGCTGGCGATTATGCGGCCGCGAAAAGTCGAGCGCCGGCCCGAGCGGGACGATCCCCGTCGGGTTGATGCTGCGATGACTGCCGTAGTAGTGCAGTTTCGTTTCCTCCATGCGCACCGTCTCCGCGACACCCGTCTGCTGGTACAGATCGCGCAGATAGCCGGACAGATTCAGGTAATCCTCGATGCGGCGCAGGTTGCACTTGAAATGCCCGAAATAGACGGCATCGAAACGCACCAGCGTCACGAACAGGCGCCAGTCGGCTTCGGTGATCGCATCGCCCATGAGATAACGGCGTTCGCCGAGTCGCACATCGAGCCAATCGAGTGTGTCGAACAGCGCGGCGAAACTTTCGTCGTAGGCTGCCTGCGTGCTCGCAAAGCCGGCCTTGTACACGCCGTTATTGACCGTGTCGTAAACACGTGCGTTGATCGCGTCAATCTCCTCTCGCAATGCCGCCGGATAATAGTCGTGGCGATGCTTCGCCCACGGCACGAAGGCGCCGGCGAACATGCGCATGATTTCGCTCGATTCGTTACTCACGATCGTCTCGCGCTCGCGATCCCACAGCGTCGGCACCGTGACGTGACCGCTGTAATCGTGGGCGGCGCGCGTGTAGATTTGATGCAAGAACTCGGCGCCGTAAAGCGGATCGCTCCGGTCCGCGCCGGAACGCCCGAAGGTCCAGCCGTGCTCCAGCATCAACGGATCCACCGCCGACAGCGAAACAACGTCTTCCAGGCCGAACAGCGCGCGATACAGGATGACGCGGTGGCTCCACGGACAGGGCCAGGCGACATAGAGATGATAGCGGCCGGATTCGGCCTTGAAGCCACCCTCCCCGCTCGGCCCCGCCGTGCCGTCCGCCGTAATCCAGTTCCTGAAGCCCGCCGCCTCGCGCAGGAACTTGCCCCCGTGCGAACCGGTATCGTACCACTCGTCCCGCCATTTCCCTTCAACCAGAAAACCCATATCCCGACCTCCATCACGATCGTCACCCGATTACAGTATCGGTGATTGCGACCCGCGATTGCAGAAGGGTAAGTGGGCGAATCGGCCTACCACCAACTCCAGTTCGCCTGATGGCGGTGGCGGGCGATGAAGACGGGGTCGAA
>CAZKOE010000303.1:0-1931 GCA_964554305.1 uncultured Gammaproteobacteria bacterium | reverse complement strand
CGAGCACCGCCTCCAGCGTGGTCGTGAAGGTCTTCCCGCTCTGGCGCGACCACATCCCGGCCTTGAAACGGGCGGCATCGGCCAAGTAACGGCGCTGATAGGGATAGAGCATCGGACCGGCGTCACGCGCCATAGATCTGCTCCCGCACCCAGGCGAGCGCCTCCGGATCGAGCCGTTTCTTGCCCGCTTTTTCGATGCGCGCCGCGGCCGCATCGAGCGTCGCTTTTTTTAGCTTCGATTCGCGATCGAGGCTCATGCGCCCGGCATCCTCAATGTATTGTTGCGCGCGGGCGAGCGTGGAGATTGCCCGCGAATCGATGTCTTCGCCGGCGCGGCTGGCTCGGATCAACGATTCGCTCGTGCGATACGCGAGATTGCTCAATACTTCGAGGGTGACTTTGCCGATATCGTGCTCCGGATCATCGCCCAACTTCTGCGCCCACACGCCGGCGATCTCGCGCGCTTCGCGCAGCTCCTTCGCGAGTTCATCGAAATTCTGCTTGTAGCGCCCGACGGCCGAGCGGCTCGGAAGCTCCTCATCCGGATACTGATCACGCAGGTACGCCATGATTTCGTCGAGCGGCGCGCACCCATCCTTGAGCGCGCGGAAAAGCGCCGCCTACACCGGGGCGGCGGCGCGCACGACGGCGGATTTTCTCCCCATGCGACTATTCTCCCGGCGCCGGGCGGCGAATGCCCGGAACGACGGCGCGCCCGGCCGCCGCATCGGCACCGCGCGAGGTGAGCAGCGCAATCGGCAGAATGCCGGCAACATTGGAGAGCGTGAGCAATCCCTGCTCGGCCAGCCACGCAAGTTCAATGCCGAGTGTGTCGCGGCTGACCTGATGGCCAAAGCCCTCCAATGCCGCGATCAGCACGCCGGCGCCGAGCTCGTAGCCCGGTGCCTCCGCGAGAATGCGCAGGATCGAGAGTCTCAGATCTTCAATCATCGCCTGGCGCCATTTCATGCGTCGCGCTCCATGAGATGCCGATTGATGGATTCGGCGAGGTGCTGCATCCCCTCGACCTTCCCGCGCAGTTCCGAAATTTCGCGCCCGACCCCGTTGACCGCCTCATAGATCGGCGAGAGGTCGTTATGGGTCAATATATGCTTGCCGTCGGACTCAATCACGTCGAGCCGCGCATTATGCTCGGCCAGGCGAAAATTAACATCCTGCATCGCCGCCGCCGTCGCCTTATTGCGGTTGAGCACATAGGTGTAGATGGCGAGCAGGAGCACGGCCGCCAGATTTATGATCTCCACAATGGCCTGCACGCCCTGCCAACTGATATTCATGGCGGGCTTCCTTTCGCCGCGGCGTTATTGGCTCGAATCACGGCGGCACGCTCGACGGCACAGGTCCGCAGCCGCCGTTCGCGATAAACGAGTGTGCGATAGGTCGCATCGCTGATGCCGAGCGTGACGTGTGCGACGGCGAGTGCCGGCGATGCGGCACGCATCGAGGCGGTGATCGGTACTATGGCCGTGGCGGGGATTGGCGGGAGCGCCGGGCTGGCTGGAATCGGCTGCGCCGGCGGGCGCGCAACGACGGTGGGAGCAGCCGGCGTCGCGCAGCCCGCCAGCGCTGCCGAAAGCGTGAGCACTCCTATATATAGTGGAGTGCGAAAGCGAAATCGAATGCGTGGAATCATTGCGCCGTATCGAAATCGTCATGTTTCGCCGGGTCCGGCGCCGGCACGGCCGCGGCGGCCTGCGCCGCATCGAGCGCCGCCTGAGCGGCATCGGTCGAGACTTGGCGCTGAACCCGGGCGCTCTTCTGCGCGATCTTCGCCCGCTCGATGGCCTGCGCCGCCTGCTTGTTCGCCTGCGCCGCCGCATGCTGTGCCGCGGCCGCGTGCCCGCGGGCAATGCGCAGCATGATGTAGAGCGTGCCGATCGCGGCGGCCGCCAGGATGCCGACGGCGCCCA
>CAZKOE010000302.1:0-1956 GCA_964554305.1 uncultured Gammaproteobacteria bacterium | reverse complement strand
TTTTCTACCGCCAATCGGATATCCCGGAAATTTTCGAGCTGACCTGGATGCTCTCCTGCCTCACGGCGAAGGGGCTGATGAACCGCGCCCACGCCTACAAGGCCGCCGTCGCCGACAACGCGGCCGCCGGGCTCAGGGACGATCCCGATCGCGGCATCACGATGGGGCTTTATAACTACCCGATCCTGATGGCGGCCGATATCCTCCTTTTCAAGGCCGAGCGGGTGCCGGTCGGGCGCGACCAGGTGCAGCACTTGGAGATGGCGCGCGATATCGCCGCGCGCTTCAACCATCACTTCGGCGAGCATCTCGTGCTTCCCGAAGTGTCGCTGCGCGAGGAAGCCGCCGTGATTACCGGGCTCGACGGGCGCAAGATGAGCAAAAGCTACGGCAATATCATTCCGTTGTTCTGCACACGCAAGGAACTGCGCAAACTCGTGTTCCGAATCAAGACCGATTCGACGCCACCGGAGGCTCCCAAGGATCCGGACGCCTCCGCGCTTTACCAGATTTATCGCGCCTTCGCGAATACCAGGCAAAGCCGCGCGCTCGCCGCGGATTACCGGCGCGGCGGCATCGGCTGGGGCGAGGTGAAAGAGCGTCTGTTCGAACTGCTCGACGGCGTGCTCGCCGAACCGCGCGAACGTTACGCCAAGTTGATGGAAAAACCGGAGGAAATTGAGCGGATCCTCGCCGAAGGCGCGGCAAAGGCACGCGCCGAGGCCGTACCCTTTCTTGTCGAACTGCGCTCCGCCGTCGGCCTGGATCGAAGATAGAAAAAGGCATGAGCCTGCGCCGGCCGCGATTCGAGTCGGCTAAAAATCGAAAAGGGCGGCCTCGAAGGCAAGCCCCGGGCCGAAGCCGAGCGCGACGCAAGGGCCGCTTGCACCGCTTCGCCGCAAGCGTTCGAGAATGAACAAAACCGTTGCCGAAGACATGTTGCCGTGATCGCCCAGCACCGCGAGCGATGGCCGATCCGCCCCGGGCGGCAACTCGAGGCATTCCGCCACCGCCTGCACGATCCCGGGTCCGCCGGGATGAATCGCCCAATGCGCAATATCGTGCAGACCGAGTCCCTGCCCGGCCAGCCAATCGGCCAGCCAGCCACGGAGCGCTCCGCGAATCCGGGCCGGCACCTCGGGTGAGAGCCCCATCTCGAAGCCGTGATCGCCGATGATCCAGGTCATCGCGGCACGCGAATCGGGGGCAATGCGGCTGGCCGCGCCGCGGAAAGACAAGCCCGCCCGGCCCCCCGAAGCGATCACGGCCGCGGCAGCGCCGTCGGCGAAAAGTGCGTTGGCCACGATCTTCTGCCGATTCCATCCGTACTGGAAATGCAGGGTGCAAAGCTCAATGCAGCACAACAAAACCCTGGCGCCGGGATCGGAACGAACGAGCGAATGGGCCACGGCAAGCGCATTGAACGCAGCATGGCAGCCCATGAAGCCCACATTGAGCCGGGTCACGCCCGGTGCGAGGCCCAGGCGTTCGATCGGTTCGATCTCGATGCCCGGGGCGAAAAAGCCGGTGCAGGACACCGTTACCAGATGGGTGATCGCCTGCGGTTCCATACCGCCGTCCTGCAGCGCCGTCTCGCAGGCCCGCGCGGCGAGCGTTCCCGCTTCCGCGGCGTAACGCGCGAGCCGCTCGGCCGTCGTCGGGCCGCGATCTTCCGGGCCGGCGGGGAGCGGATAGAAGGCGTCGAGCGGCGCCCCGTTGCCATCGGCGCCCAACAGCACGCTCGCCCGTTCGTCGACGGTGCTCGCGCGATAGATGCGGCGCAGCCACTGGCGCTCTCGATCGTTGCGGCAACAACGCGCTTCGGCAAACGCCGCCGCCGCATCCTGCGCCAGCCGCCCCGGCGGCGTTGCGACGCCAAGACCCGAAATCGCCGCGCCCGCACTCATTCAACCGCCGCCCGGTCCAGCCTGAAGTCATGGTTCAGCCAGGCCGTGA
>CAZKOE010000301.1:0-1967 GCA_964554305.1 uncultured Gammaproteobacteria bacterium | reverse complement strand
GCTTGCCGCGCTTGCGTCCGAGTCGCGCCGGCAGATTCGCGGCGAGCACGCCGCGCACGAGCGAGGACTTGCCGCTCCCGGAAACGCCGGTCACGCAGACGAAGCGTTCGAGCGGAATCCGCGCCTTGCCGCCGCGCAGATTGTGCAACTCGGGATCGTGTACCACCAGGGCGGGCTCGTCGCGTTTGACCGGGCGGCGCGGGAAGTGCGGGTGCAGCGGCGGATGCTTCAGCGCCCGGCCGGTGATGGAAGCCCTGTTGCGCTTGAGCGCGCCGATCCCGCCCTGGGCGACGAGCCGCCCGCCGTTCGCGCCGGCTCCGGGACCGAGATCGATCAGATGCTCGGCGCCGCGGATCGTCGCCTCGTCGTGCTCGACGACGACGACGGTGTTGCCCTTCTTGCGCAGCGTTTTCAACGCGCGCAGGAGTTCCGCGTGATCGCGGGTGTGCAGGCCGATCGTCGGCTCGTCGAGGATGTAGCAGACGCCGGCGAGGTTCGAGCCGAGCTGCGCGGCGAGCCGGATGCGCTGCGCCTCGCCGCCGGCGAGCGTCGGCGCCGCGCGGTCGAGTGCGAGATAGCCGAGCCCGACTTCGGCGAGGAAGGCGAGGCGCGAGCGGATTTCGGCCAGGGCATCTTGCGCGATCGTGTGCGCGCGGGCGTCGAGTTTGAGCCGTTCGAAAAACCTGGCCGCATCCGTGACGGGGAGCGCGGAGAGTTCGGCGATGTCGTGTCCGGCGAAACGAACGGCGAGCGCGACCGGGTTCAGGCGTGCTCCGTCGCAAATCGGGCAAGTCTGCTTCACTTCGTCGTCTTCGCCGCCGACGAGGCCCGTCCCGCCGCAGTTTGGGCACCAGCCCTGCTTGGAGTTGTAGGAGAACAGGCGCGGGTCGAGTTCCGGGAAGCTTCGCCCGCAGGAAGCGCAGGCGCGGCGGGTCGAATACAGGGTTTCCGTACGTCCGGCGACGGTGAGCGCGAGGCCCTTGCCGTAGTCGAGCGCCGATGCGAGCGCGGCGGCGAGTTCGCGTTCATTGGCGGGCGTGACGCGCACTTCCCCAACCGGTAATTCGATGTCGTGTTCCTGGAAGCGTTTGAGGCGCGGCCAGTCGCCGGTCGGCAGCAGTTCGCCGTCCACGCGCAGGTGTTCGTAACCCTTTTTGGCCGCCCATTTGGCGAGGTCGGTGTAGTAACCCTTGCGCGCGACGACGAGCGGCGCGTAGAGTTTGATGCGCTTGCCGCGGAAGCGCTTTGCGATGCGCGCGCGGATTGCCGCGGCGCTTTGCGGCTCGATCGCCGTGTCGCAATCGGGGCAGTACTGCGTGCCGAGGCGCACGAAGAGCAGGCGCAGGAAGTGATGCACTTCGGTGAGTGTGCCGACGGTGCTTTTCCAGCCGCCGCGGCTCGTGCGCTGCTCGATCGCGACCGTCGGCGGGATGCCGGTGATTGCGTCCACCTCCGGGCGCGCGGCCGGCGCGACGATGCTGCGCGCGTAGGCGTTCAGCGATTCGAGATAGCGGCGCTGGCCCTCGGCAAAGAGGATGTCGAAGGCAAGCGTTGATTTGCCGCTGCCGGAAAGTCCCGTCACCACGGTGAAGCGGTCGCGCGGAATTGCGACGTTCACGCCGTGCAGATTATGTTCGCGCGCGTTGATGATTTCGATCGCGTTTCCGTCATTCCCGATTTTCCCTCCCCTTTGCCCGCGAAGCGGGGAAGGGGGAGCTGGAGGGGGATTCTTTTGAATCCCGGCCTGTGGCCGGGATGCTGTTTTTGACTGGATTCCCGCGTTCGCGGGAATGACATCGTTTTGTTTGGCGAGGGAAATCAAACCATGTTGGGACAGCGCCTTTTCGTAGTCGGCGAGGGCGCGGCCGGTGTAGCTGCGTTTAGTCTTGGCGATGTCGGCGGGCGTGCCGGTTGCGACAACTTCGCCACCCATCTCGCCGCCTTCGGGGCCGAGGTCCACGATCCAG
>CAZKOE010000300.1:0-1994 GCA_964554305.1 uncultured Gammaproteobacteria bacterium | reverse complement strand
AAGCCCAAGTGCATCGTGCACGGCCTGGGCGGCGTGCTGCTCCAGCACCTGAAGGAACTCGGCCTGCACACCAACGTTTCGCGCGAAGACGTCGTGTTCTACTTCACCACCTGCGGCTGGATGATGTGGAACTGGCTCGCCTCCAGCCTCGCGCTCGGCGCGACCGTTCTCCTTTACGATGGCTCGCCGATGCACGCCGGCGCCGACGCGATGATCCGCATGGCCGAAGAGGAAAAGATCACGGTATTCGGCACCAGCGCCAAATTCATCTCCGCGCTGGAAAAGGCCGGCGTCGGCGTCGAAGCGCAAGGCAAACTGTCGAGCGTGCGCACGATTCTTTCCACCGGCTCGCCGCTCATGCCGGAAAACTTCGACTACGTTTACAACACGCTCAAGCCCGGCGTGCAACTTGCCTCGATCTCGGGCGGGACGGACATCGTGTCCTGCTTCGCGCTCGGCTGCCCGATCAAGCCCGTGCGGCGCGGCGAACTGCAATGCCGCGGCCTCGGCATGGCCGTTGAAATCTTCGACGACGACGGCCACTCGCTCACGAACGAAACCGGCGAACTCGTTTGCACCCGCGCCTTTCCGGTGATGCCCGTCGCCTTCTGGAACGATCCTGAAGGCAAGCGCTATCACAATGCCTACTTCGAGAAATTCCCCGGCGTTTGGCGTCACGGCGACTGGGCGAAACTCACCGAACACGGCGGGCTTGTCATTTACGGTCGCTCGGACGCCGTGCTCAATCCCGGCGGCGTGCGCATCGGCACGGCGGAAATCTACCGCCAGGTTGAAAAGCTGCCCGAAATCATGGAAAGCCTCGCCATCGGCCAGCAATGGCATGGCGACGTGCGCGTGGTGCTGTTCGTGCGCATGCAACCCGGCAATAAACTTGACGACGCGCTTGCGCACCGCATCCGCCAGGTCGTCCGCGACAACGAAACCCCGCGCCACGTGCCCGCCGTCATCCTCGAAGTGCCCGATCTCCCACGCACGCGAAGCGGCAAGATCAGCGAGATCGCCGTGCGCGACGTCGTGCACGGCCGCGCCGTCAAGAACACCGAGGCACTCGCCAACCCCGAAGCCCTCGATGCCTTCCGCGACCGTCCCGAACTACTCGCGTAGGAACGCGCTTACTCGCGATTCCTTCGCGTGAACCTATGGTCGCACGGCCGGCAGGATGCCGGCGCTCCGCATATTCTCCGCGACTATCGTTCGGGCAGCGGAATGTACTCGCGCTCGTCGCCCGGCACCTTGGGGAAGCGCCCGGATGCCCAGTCGCGCTTGGCGGCGTCAATCAATTCCTGCCGGCTCGCCACAAGGTTCCACCAGATCAGCCGTTCGCCATCCAGCGGTTCACCGCCGAAGAGCATGACGCGGGTATCGGCCACGGCGACGATCTCGACTTCGACGCCGGGCGCCAGCACCGCCAGCGTATCCGCCTTGCACGCCACGCCATCAATCGTCACTTCGTTGCCGATCGGAAAGACGCCGCGCTCTCCGTACCGTGCCGGCAGATGCAGGCGGCTGCCCGCGTGCACCGCCGCATCGAGATAAAAGAGCGACGAGAAGGTTTTCACGGGCGCCGTTTCACCGAACGCGCTGCCGGCGATCAGCCGCATCGTCACGCCATCGCGCTCGATGACCGGCAGGGATTCCCGCGGGCAATACTGGAAACTCGGCTCACTTTCCTCGTGTTCGCGGGGCAACGCCACCCAGAACTGCAAGCCATGCACGCAAAAACCGCTTTTGCGCAACTCCGGCGGCGTGCGTTCCGAGTGGACGATGCCGCGCCCGGCGCTCATCCAGTTCACGGCGCCCGGCTCGATGACCTGCGTATTGCCGAGGCTGTCGCGATGCAGGAAGGCGCCCGCGAACAGATAGGTGACGGTGGCGAGCCCGATGTGCGGATGCGGGCGCACGTCAATACCCGTGCCCGGCCCGAACCGGCTCGGGCCGAGGTGGTCGAGAAAGATAAACGGCCCGATCAACCG
>CAZKOE010000299.1:0-2010 GCA_964554305.1 uncultured Gammaproteobacteria bacterium | reverse complement strand
CCGACACCATTTCGGCCCGCATTGACAAGATTCGTTCCAAAGTATATACTTTGGGGTATGATTCGCGCCAATGACACCACCACGATGAGCTTGAAGACCAAGAAGAGCGTGAAGCAACTAGCGGAGTTGCGCGCCAAGCAGCTTGGGATCCCGCTGGGCACGCTGGTGAATGCTTTTTTGCGCAATCTGGGACAAACCGGGGAAGTTCATTTTTCGGTGGGCGAGCCGATCACCGATCAAATGGCCGGCTTACTTCGCCAGATGCGCCAAGAGGTTTCTCAAGGTCAAGTGGATGGCCCTTTTACCTGTCAAGAGGCGGAAAAGTTTCTGGACGCGATCCCGCATGAGCGCGATCATTGAAAATGCGGATTGAATATACAAAGACATTTCAGAAACAGTTCGCCAAGCTACCTTGGAAAGTGCGTGAGCAGTTCAAGGCGCGGCAACGGCTGTGGCTCGAAGAGCCGTATCACCCGCAATTGCACCTTCATAAACTGGCCGGCGAGCTCGACGGATTTTACAGTATCAACGTGACAGGTGATGTTCGTGCTATTTATGAAAAGTTCGGCGATGATCGGGTTGTATTTGGCCTCATCGGCACCCATGCTGAACTCTATGGCTAAGTCCGTCGCGCACGCGGGGGTCTGCCGGCTCGCTTTTCAGTCGCCCTCACCCACCGCGTGCGGTATAATTAAAATATGGACTACACGGATCGCATCACGATCAACCCCGCGCAATGTGGAGGCCGGCCGTGTATTCGCGGCATGCGCATCCGCGTGAAAGATATTCTTGATCTTTTAGCCGCGGGCGTAACGGAGCAGGAAATTCTCGCCGATTTTCCGGACCTCGAACCGTTGGACATTCGCGCGGCGCTGGCGTATGCCTCGGCGCAAAACGATCATCCGATTTTTCGTATCGCCTCGTGAGCGGCCCACTCATGCGATTGGTGATCGACGCCCAACTGCCACCGGCCTTGCGCGCGGTTTTTACTGAAGCCGGACACGAGGCTGAACATGTGCGGGATGTGGGGTTACTCGGTGCCGAGGACGGCGAAATTTGGCGATATGCTTCGTCGTGTGAGGCGGTGATCGTCAGCAAAGATGAGGATTTTGCCGTGAAACGAGTGCTCTATCCGGGGGGACCGGCTGTAGTGTGGCTTCGCGTGGGCAATTGCACTAATCGTGCGCTGCGACATTGGTTTGTCCCCTTGCTTGAGACCGTCGTTGCGCGTCTGAGCGCCGGCGAAAAACTGATCGAACTGGTTTGAACCCCCACCCCCGCCAGAGTCAGGGCCGTCCTCGGCCTCGGCGGATGGTTGGAGATGTAGTGAATCATGAAGTTTCCGGCAAGTCCGGCCGGGACGGAGGACCGCTCGGCTCTTGGGGGTACGCTATAATGGATTGACCATTTTGTCGAAGGGATGCTCCATGAGCCGATTGACCGATATTTGGGATCGCTTGACCGCGCGTCAACGGGACGAAGTGGCGGATTTTGCTCAATTCCTGGCCGATGCGCCGCGCCGGCGTCCTCAGCCGCCGCGCTTTATCACGGGCGAGGGATGGAGCGGCGGGTTATCCAGTCTGAAGGGCGGTCATGCTTCGGGCGTGGAGTTACAGCATGAGGCGCTGCGGGCTTGGGAGAAATTCGATTGATCTTTCTGGTGGACAGCAACGTTTGGCTGGAAAAGCTGCTGGGGCAGGGAAAAACAGCCGAAGTGGACGATTTTTTGGCGGCGGTGCCCGCTGAAGAATTAGCGATCACTGATTTTTCGTTGTATTCCATTGGATTGCGACTCACGCGCGCGGAGTTGCCGCGAATTTACGATGCCTTTCTCAACGATGTCGTAGCGCCCGGCGACACGCACGTGGTGCGTCTTTCGCCTTCTTCAGTTGGCGCAAGTGGCCTACGTCAGTGCTCAGGGACCGCTGGATTTTGATGATGCGTACCAGCACATCGCCGCCGGGCACTATGATCTGACTTTGGTAAGTTTTGATAGCGATTTTGATCGCA
>CAZKOE010000298.1:0-2026 GCA_964554305.1 uncultured Gammaproteobacteria bacterium | reverse complement strand
AACCCGGCCCGCACACACGGAGCCGGGATGAAAACGGGAAGTCATCGTTAAGGGGAAAATCAGCGGCGCAAGCCGAGCCGCTCGATCAGGCGGAGGTAGCGCGTGCGATCGGTCGCCTTGAGGTAGTCGAGCAGACGGCGGCGGCGACTGATCATCCTGAGCAGGCCGCGGCGCGAATGGTGATCCTTCTGGTGTTCCGAGAAGTGCCCGCCCAGCGCGGCGATGCGCGTGGACAGCAGGGCGACCTGGACCTCGGTGGAGCCGGTGTCGTGTTCGTTCGCACCGTACTCGGCGATGACCCGGCGTTTGTCTTCCTGGGTGAGTGGCATCTACGTCTGTCTCCGTTATCCGTTCGATTGACCATTCATAACCGGCGTATTGTATGCTTTTACGCTGGCAGACTCAAGCTTTGGCAGCCGCCGGAGGCGCGCGCAGCAGGCGCCGCGGGGCGATCCGGCCATCCTCGATCATCTCGCCCACGCCGAAAAATCGCCCGGCCTCGTCATAGAGCCGGACAAAGCCCTCCGTCGGGGCCTGCGGCACGAGTACCGGCCGGCCGCGGCGCAGGAAAAAGGCGAGTTCGCGGGTGAGATTCAGGGCCGGGCGCTCGCGCAGCACCGACTCAGGCGCCAGGAGCAACTCCCGCGGTGCATCGGCAGTCTCGAGTTCGGCCAGCGGCACCAGCCGATCGCCCGCCTCGGTAAAGCCCGCAACCGCCGTGCGCCGGAGCGCCGTGACGTGGGCGCAACTACCGAGTGCCGTACCGATATCCTCGACGAGAGTGCGCACATAAGTGCCCTTGGAACAACGCATGGCGATCGTCATGCGCTCGGCCTCGAGGCCGACCAGTCGCAGTTCGTAAAGGGTGACGGGCCGCGGCTCGCGCACCACCGTCTCGCCCCGGCGCGCGATCTCGTACAGGCGCTCGCCCTTGTGCTTCAGCGCGGAATACATCGGGGGAATCTGCTCGATCGTCCCGCGGAAGCCGGCGAGAACCTTCTCGACGTCCGCCGCATCCAGCGCCGGCACCGGCGCCTCGCGCAGCACCGCGCCATCGGCGTCCCCGGTATCGGTGGCGACGCCGAGGCGAGCCTCGACGACGTAGCTTTTCTCGGCGTTCAGGAGATAGGCTGACAGCTTGGTCGCCTCGCCGAAGGTGAGCGGCAGGATACCGGTCGCGAGCGGATCGAGGCTCCCGGTATGCCCGCCACGCATTGCGCCGAGCACCCGCTTGGCGCGGTTCAATGCCTGGGTCGAGGTGATCCCGCCGGGTTTGTCGAGCAGCAGAATGCCATTGACGGCGTCAACCGCACCACGGCGCCGGCGGCTCACTGTGAATCCTCCCGCCGCGAAGGGGTACGGGCAAGGTCCGCTCCTACGGGAGTTCCGCCTTCGCTGCGCGGCAAACCGCGCGCGATCAGATCATCGAGACGCGCACGCTCGTCGCCGCTATGATCCCAGGCGAAACTGAGTCTGGGCATCGTGCGCAGGCGAATTTCCCGGGCGAGCTCGTGGCGCAGCCGCTTGCCGGCGTGATGAAGCGCAGCGAGCACGGCATCGGGATCGGCGCCCGGATCGGCCGAAGCCACATGGACCCGCGCCTGCTTCAGATCGGGCGACATCGAAACGCCGGTCACCGTGACGAGTGCCAGGCGCGGGTCGGCACAACGGCGCTCGATCAGCCGCGCAAGCGCGTGCGCCACTTCGGTCCCGACCCGCTCGGGGCGCGAAACGCGCGGCGCTTCGATTTCAAAATCATGTTCGTAACGGCTCATGCCTGACCTGAATTGCCTATCGCGACTTCAACTTCTCACTACAGAAGACACAGAGTCCACAAAAAGGGAAACTCCATTGAGAATCCTCGGAATCATTTGCCATTCCCGCAAAGACGCATTGCCGTCCGGGGAAAGTCCCCACTTCGTCGTTCCCGCGCAGGCGCACTGCTGTTCGGGAAAAGTTGAAATTCGTCATTCCGGACGCGCGCGAGCGCGATCCGGAATCCAGTATGAATGAACGAATCCCGCCC
>CAZKOE010000297.1:0-2030 GCA_964554305.1 uncultured Gammaproteobacteria bacterium | reverse complement strand
TTGCATTCCGCGCAGAGTGTGCCCGTGATCTGGATCTTGTCTTGTTTCCAGGCCTTGAATTTGACGCTACCCGCGACCATCTGGAAGCTGATGCTGGCGTCCGGCTTGACCGGCGTGCTGTAGTTGATGGGGCCGTCCGCGAAGGCGGGCGTGGCACACAGGGCCAGCAGCGGAAAGGCAAGCAGGTAAAGTCCGGGTTTCATATCACGACTCCTGTGGAAGTTTGAAGTTGGACGCGCTGCGCCGCGTTCAGCAGTGCCGCCTCGTTGCGATACATTTGGTACAGCAGTCCTTGCAGGCCGGGATTGTTCGGGTCGTCCCGCAGCGCGCGCCGGATGTTGTCGAGCGAATTCTCGATGATCGCGAGATTTCTGAGCAGCACGGCCTGCGTTTTCGGATCGAGCCGCGTGCTCTTGCGGATGCTCGCGGCGAGCGTTCGCGCGCGAACCGTTTGCGGCATCGTCACGGGCGCGGATTTCCGGGCCGTCGGAATCGCCGCCACGCCGGGATTTGCCGCCGGGCGGGTAAACACGATGGAGGCAACGATGGCCCCGACCGCAACCAGCGCGATCGCCGCCGCGGCCGGCCAGTATTGACGGCGGCGGGGGGCGATGCGGGTGGCAATTTCAGGCCACAGATCGCGTTCGGGGCGAATTTCGCGCGGCAGGGCGGCGAGCGCCCGGCGCAGTTTTTCGTCCTGAATGTCGTTGTCGTTTTCGTCGGTCATGTCAACTCCGCCCGCAACAACCGGCGGGCCCGGTGCAGATGTGCCTTGGTGGTGCCGACGGCAAGCCCCGTCAGCGCCGCGATTTCTTCGTGCTTGTAGCCCTCGACGTCATGGAGCACGAATACCTGGCGCGCGCCGCCCGGCAAGGCGGCGATGGCGCGTTCGAGATCCATCATCGTGCCCGGCGGCTCTTGCGCCGCGGCCACGTTGGCGAGTGCGTCCTCGCCATCGTCCCGCACCCAGGCCGAACGCCGTAACGCTTTGCGCTGCCGCCCTATCACCACGTTGGCGGCGATGCGATGCAGCCAGGTTCCGAAGGCGCTTTCGCCGCGGAACTTCGGCAACGCCTTCCAGGCCTGAACGAAGGCTTCCTGGGTGCAGTCCTCGGCGAGCGTCTCGGAACCCGCCAGCCGCCAGCACAGCGCGTAAATCCGTCCGATGTGGCGCCGATACAGCATCTCGAAGGCCCGCATATCGCCGGTTCCGGCCCGTGCGACGAGTCCGGCTTCGCCCTCCTCGCCGTAGCCCTTCGCGTCCGGAATAATGGCGGCCAGCGCGATTTCGTTCATGTCCATTGGATGCGCCGGCCCACGAAAAGGTTTACCGACCCGGCGCGGTCAATCGCCCTGGCTTGACGCTGGAGCGTCCGGACGGCGTTGTGTCAGCGCGGTCATCCGCTGGCGAGCAGTTCGCGGTAAATGGCGAAATTCTCGGCGTCGAAGCAGCAGGCAACAATGCGCTCGAAGTTTTTCTCCTCGGCTCGCATCGCGGCTACCGCGATTTCGGCGGCGTCCTTTTTCGGGTAGCCGTAAACGCCCGTGCTGATGTTGGGAAAGGCGATGCTCGCGGCGCCGGCTTCGCGGGCCAGCGCAAAGCTCGCGCGGTAGCAGCTCGCGAGCAGTTCCGGCTCGCCGCGCTGGCCGCCGTGCCACACCGGCCCCGGGGTATGAATGATCCAGCGCGCCCTGAGTCGGAAGCCCGGCGTGATCCGGGCCTCGCCCGTCGGACAGCCGCCGAGCTTGCGGCAGGCGGCGAGCAGCTCCGGCCCGGCCGCGCGGTGGATGGCACCGTCCACACCGCCGCCGCCCAGAAGCGACGTGTTGGCCGCATTCACGATGACGTCCACGCCGAGTTCCGTGATATCGCCCCGAATCGCCTCGACCATGCCGTCTACCCCGTCAGCCTGCCCGTGATTTTGGCCCTTTTTGACCGCTCATTGCAAACGGCACGAAAGAATTGATGGGCCTGCAAGCCCTACAACGTGCGCTTGAAACCCGCTATTTGCGCGGCATTCAGTCCTTCC
>CAZKOE010000296.1:0-2043 GCA_964554305.1 uncultured Gammaproteobacteria bacterium | reverse complement strand
GAGGTAGGCTAATCTGTTTGGTTCTCACGGTTTCCGGAGCGAGGGCATGGCGGGGCTGATTCCGCAGGACTTCATTGACGATGTGGTGGCCCGCGCCGACATCGTGGAGCTGATCGGGCGGCGCATCCGGCTCAAGCGTCAGGGGCACGAATTCGCGGCGCTTTGCCCCTTTCACGAGGAGAAGACGCCGTCCTTCACGGTGAGCCCGCAGAAGCAGTTCTTCCACTGCTTCGGCTGTGGCGCCCATGGCACGGCAATCGGCTTCCTGATGCGCTACGAGCACCTGGAGTTTCCGCAGGCCGTCGAGCGCCTGGCCGGAGAACTGGGGCTGGAGGTGCCGCACGAGGGCGGCGCGGTTAATCCACACACGGCGCTGTACGAGGCGCTCGCCCGCGCCCAACGCCTGTTCGTCGCCGCGCTCGGCAAATCCGGCAAGGCCCGCGATTATCTCGAATCGCGCGGCCTCAATTCGGAGACGATCGCGACCTGGGGCATCGGCTACGCGCCGGCCGGCGGCGAAGCGCTGTTCACCGCGCTCGCAAAGGCGGGACTCGACGAAAAAACACTCGCCACTGCCGGCCTTGTCTCGCGCAGCGCGCGCGGCGCCTACGACCGCTTCCGCGACCGCGTGACCTTCCCGATCCGCGATACGCGCGGGCGGGTGGTTGGCTTCGGTGCCCGGACGCTGGGCGAGGCGACTCCGAAGTATCTCAATTCGCCCGAAACGCCCGTTTTCCACAAAGGCCGCCTGCTCTACGGGCTGTACGAGGCGCGGCAGGCCGGCCGCAAGCTGGAGCGGCTGGTCGTGGTCGAGGGCTACATGGATGTGATCGGGCTCGCGCGGGCGGGGTTCACGGGTGCCGTCGCCACGCTCGGCACGGCACTGACCGAGGCCCAGGCGCGGCTCCTCTTCGGCACCGGCGCCGGGGAGGTGATCTATTGCTTCGACGGCGACGCGGCCGGCCAGCGCGCGGCCTGGCGGGCGCTGGAGCAAACCTTACCCGCACTCGCGCCCGAACGGAAGGTGCGCTTCGCCTTTCTACCGGAGGGCGAGGATCCCGACAGCCTCGTTCGCCGCGGCGGACTTCCCGCCTTCGAAAACATCCTGAGCGAGGCCAAGCCGTTGTCCGGATGGCTGCTCGATCATCTCGCTGCCGAGGGCGTCACCGGAGCCGAGGAACGGGCGCGATTCGCCGGTCGATTCAAACCGCTCGCCAGCCGGATTCACGACCCGGTCTTTCGCGAAGTCATGCTTTCCGAGGCGGCCGGGCGCGTCGGTTTGCCGCTTGCGCGGTTCGCGCGCCTGATGGAAGCCGATCCGCGAGAGCGTCGGCACAGTGCCCCCAATTCACCCCCGCGCCGAGCGTCCCCAAACAAGCCGCGATCAGCGGCGATCTCGCTCGATCCGCGTATCCAGTGGCTTCTCCGGCGACTGCTTGCCGACCCCGGCGCCATCGCCGGAGAAGCCTTGTCCCCGTCGCTCGATCGCCTGAATGTTCCGGGCGCAAACACTCTCCGCGAAATGCTTGAAATTCTGGCCGAACGCCCCCATCTCAGCACGGCAGGAATCTTGGAGCACTGGCGCGAACGGCCCGAGGCGGCGTTGCTGGGACGACTGGCGGCCGCCCCTCCGCCGGCGACCATTGACGGGCGCAGGGCCGATCTGCCGAGCGATTTCCGGGCTACCCTCACCGAACTGGAGCGTGAGTTGCGCCAGGCCCGCCGGGTGGCGCTCGAGCGACGATCCGCCGAACGGGCGCTCAGCCTCGGTGAAAAGCAGGAACTGCGTCTGCTCCAGCGAATCCAAGCGCTTGAAAGGAGGGCGGATTTGCCGCCCGCAGAGCGCGAAAAATACTCGGCTCTGGTGGCCGAGTACGAGTCGCATCCAAGCGCCGGGACGGACCGCGACAGGGACTGAAAAGACCCTCAAGAAGGCTCAAAATGCCGAATTTCTGCTAAACTGTAGTGTTCTCCGTAACTCGACGAGGAAGCCTGTGAGCGAAGATCGCAACGACCAGATTCGCAACGTGATTGCCCTCGGCA
>CAZKOE010000295.1:0-2051 GCA_964554305.1 uncultured Gammaproteobacteria bacterium | reverse complement strand
CGCCGGGGGGGCCGACGAGACACAGAATGGGCCCCTTCATGCGCTTCACGCGCTGCTGTACGGCGAGAAATTCCACCACCCGTTCCTTGACCTTGTCGAGGGCGTAGTGATCGTGCTCGAGGATGTCCTGCGCGGCCGCCAGGTCCTTGCTGACGCGACTGCGCTTCTTCCACGGCACGTCGAGCAGCCAGTCAAGGTAGTTGCGCACGACCGTGGCCTCGGCCGCCATCGGCGGCATCAATCGCAGTTTCTGCAGCTCCGCTTCGGCCTTCTTGTGGGCCTCGCCCGGCATGCCGGCCGCCTTGATGCGTTTCTCGAGCTCGTCGAAGTCGCCGCCTTCGCCGCCCTCGCCCATCTCCTTCTGGATGGCCTTGATCTGCTCGTTGAGGTAGAAGTCGCGCTGGCTCTTCTCCATCTGCTGCTTGACGCGGCCGTGAATGCGATGCTCGATCTGCAAGAGGTCGATTTCACCGCCGATCAGCGCCATCACCCTCTCCAGGCGCTTGACGGGGTCGAACTCCTCGAGCAGCCCCTGCCGGTCCTCCAGGCGCAGGCTCATGTGCGCCGCCATCGCGTCGGCCAGCCGGCCGGGCTCCTCGATGCCGGAGAGCGAACCCAGGAGTTCGGCCGGGATCTTCTTGCCCAGTTTGACGAAACGCTCGAAGGAAGCCGCGGCGGCTCGCCGCAGGGCCGCCGTCTCGCGAGTCGCCTCGGGCTCCGCCTCGGGCACCACGGTCGCATCGGCCACGAACGCCTCGCCCGCTTCGAGTGCGCGGATGTGGACCCGCTCCTGCCCCTCGACCAGAACCTTGGCGGTGCCGTCGGGCAGTTTGAGCATCTGGAGAATCGTCGCGAGCGTCCCGACGCCGAAGAGATCCTCCGGTCCGGGTTCGTCCGTCTCCGGGCTTTTCTGCGCCAGCAGCACGATCGTGCTGTCGCCTTCAATGCTCTCCTCCAGCGCCTTGATCGAGGGCGGGCGGCCCACGAACAGCGACATGACCATGCGCGGGAAAACCACCACGTCGCGCAGCGGCAGCACGGGCATTGCATTTGTTTTGGCGGATCTGCGGGTCACGGGTAATACACTCGGTATTTTCGATAACGGTAACCTAAATGGCGCCCGCGCGCGGGGTTTTCAACCCCGCGCCCTCATGGACGGTGCCCAGGTTTCCCGGCAGCGCTCCCGGCGATTTGAGGGTCTGTCTCAGGCTACGGGCCGTACAGGAGGGTGCGGGGCTACTCGTCGCCGGCGGCGAGACGGTCGGGTCCGGCCTGGTCGAACACGACGTAAGGCCGGGATTCCCGCCGGACCACCTTGTCGTCCACGACGACCTTTGCGACGTGCTCCATCGCGGGCAACTCGTACATGGTGTCGAGCAACGCCCGCTCGAGGATGGTGCGCAGTCCGCGGGCGCCGGTCTTGCGTTTCATGGCGCTCTGGGCGCAGGCGGTGAGCGCGGTCTCGCGGAATTCGAGTTCCACACCCTCCATCTCGAACAGTCGCCGGTACTGCCGGGTCAGCGCGTTCTTCGGCTCGGTCAGAATGCGGATCAACGCCGCCTCGTCGAGCGCTTCCAGAGTGGCGACGACAGGCAACCGGCCCACGAACTCGGGGATGAGACCGTAACGGATCAAATCCTCGGGCTCGACCTGGCGCAACAACTCGCTTTCCTCGGCCCGCAGCGCCTGGCTGTCCTTGACCTCGGCGACAAACCCGATACCGCTCTTTTCGGTGCGCCCGCGGATGATCTTGTCGAGGCCTGCAAAGGCGCCACCGACGATGAAGAGGATATTCGAGGTGTTGACCTGGAGGAACTCCTGCTGCGGATGCTTGCGCCCGCCCTGCGGCGGAACGGAGGCAACCGTGCCCTCGATCAGTTTCAGGAGCGCTTGCTGCACGCCTTCGCCCGAGACGTCGCGGGTGATCGAGGGGTTGTCGGACTTGCGCGAGAGCTTGTCTATCTCGTCCACGTAGACGATACCCGATTGCGCCTTCTCGACGTCGTAGTCGCACTTCTGGAGCAGCTTCTGGATGATGTTCTCCACGTCCT
>CAZKOE010000294.1:0-2080 GCA_964554305.1 uncultured Gammaproteobacteria bacterium | reverse complement strand
GCAGACGCTCAATCAGTTGCTGGTGGAAATGGACGGCTTCGAGGGCACCGAGGGTGTGATCGTGATGGCGGCAACCAACCGCCCCGACGTGCTCGATCCGGCGCTCTTGCGTCCCGGCCGCTTCGATCGCCAGGTCGTGGTGCCGCTCCCCGACGTGCGCGGACGCGAGCAGATTCTGAAAGTCCACATGCGCAAACTGCCATTGTCCGACGACGTGAAGCCCATGATCATTGCCCGCGGCACGCCGGGTTTCTCGGGTGCCGATCTTGCCAATCTCGTGAACGAGGCGGCGCTGTTCGCGGCGCGCGCCAATCGCCGTGCCGTCGGCATGGAGGAATTCGAGCACGCCAAGGACAAGATCATGATGGGTGCCGAGCGCCGTTCCATGGTCATGAGCGAGCTGGAGAAGCGCCGCACCGCCTACCACGAGGCGGGTCACGCCATCGTCGGATTGTCGGTGCCCGACCATGACCCGGTGTACAAGGTCACGATCATTCCGCGCGGGCGCGCGCTCGGCGTCACCATGTTCCTGCCCGAGGAGGACCGCTACAGCGCGAGCAAGCAGCGGCTCGAAAGCCAGCTTGCAAGCCTGTTCGGCGGGCGGATCGCCGAGGAACTCGTTTTCGGCAAGGATCAGGTCACGACCGGTGCCTCGAACGATATCGAGCACGCGACCAACATCGCGCGCAACATGGTGACCAAGTGGGGGCTTTCCGAGAAACTCGGTCCGCTTTCCTACAGCGAGGACGACGATGAGGTGTTTCTCGGCCACTCCGTGACCCGCCACAAGCAGGTTTCGGACGATACGGCGCATGCGATCGATGAGGAGATTCGTGATCTCATCAGCCGCAATTACAAGCGCGCGCGCGACATCCTCACCGAGGGGCGCGACAAGCTCGACATGATGGCGGCGGCTCTGGTCAAATACGAAACGATAGATTCCGAGCAGATCGCCGACATCATGGCCGGGCGCGAACCGCGCCCGCCCGCGGACTGGACCGATCCCGGCGGTCCGGACGACGAGGCGCCCGGGCGCAAGCCTTCGGCGAAACAGAAGGGGCGCGGCGAGGCCGGACCGATCGGCGGTCCCGCCAGTGAGCACTGAGGCCCGGAGCCCGGAACCGGGGACTCGGGATGAAACGCCGGCATCTTGCCGGCAAGAGCCGTGCGGGAGCCGGCGCTCCCGATCTTCTTTTGATTCCGCTTATGCGCCGGAGCTGACTTGGGGTTCGGGTTCGCTCGCGCTCGATCGACCGCGGGTCATGGGTATTCTCAACGTGACCCCGGATTCCTTCTCCGATGGCGGACGTTTTTTCGACCCGGAGGCGGCGGTGCGACATGCGCGGCGCATGATCGCCGAGGGGGCGGCAATCGTCGACGTCGGCGGCGAGTCTACCCGGCCGGGCGCGGCCGAGGTTCCGGTCGACGAAGAGTTGCGCCGGGTCATGCCGGTCGTCGAGCGACTGGTGGCGGAGGTTGACGCGCCGGTTTCGGTGGATACGAGCAAGCCCGAGGTGATAGCGGCGGCCACGGCGGCGGGTGCGGCGATGGTGAACGATGTGCGCGCGCTCGGTCTTCCCGGAGCGCTCGAAGCAGCCGCCCCCGCCGATTGCGCCGTGTGCCTCATGCACATGCAGGGCACGCCGGCGACGATGCAAGAGGCCCC
Source organism: uncultured Gammaproteobacteria bacterium (assembly GCA_964554305.1). Classification (GTDB taxonomy): domain Bacteria; phylum Pseudomonadota; class Gammaproteobacteria; order JAKDMP01; family JAKDMP01; genus JAKDMP01. The sequence continues at coordinate 414 of CAZKOE010000294.1, read as the reverse complement.
GTGTTACGGCAACGTGGTCGAGGAAGTTTGTGCGTTTCTCGAAATGCGCGCAAACGCCTGCGTGGACGCCGGCATACCGCCCGATCACATTCTCCTCGATCCCGGCTTCTGTTTCGGCAAGACGACGGCGCACAATCTCACGCTGCTGCGCCATCTTGGGGAACTGCTCGATCTCGGTTATCCCTTGCTTGCGGGGGTTTCCCGCAAGTCGCTGATCGGCCGGGTGACCGGCGCACCCGCCGGCGAGCGGCTGGCCGGCTCGTTGGCGGCGGCAACGCTGGCCGCCTGGTTCGGCGCCTCGATCATCCGCGCCCACGATGTGCGCGCCACGGTGGAGGCGCTCGCAATGGTCGATGCCCTGCGCCACGCCGCGGAGTTTCCCGATGACTGAGCCGCGTCGCTGGTTCGGCACCG
>CAZKOE010000293.1:0-2164 GCA_964554305.1 uncultured Gammaproteobacteria bacterium | reverse complement strand
GTTTAGCGCATTGCGCGCTTTCTCTTTAGCCGCTTTCCCGGCTTTCTCTTGGGGTGGGAGGTCGGGCTTGCCGCGCGGGGACGGAAGCCCGCGCCAGCGGGCTGGAGCCCGCGCGGCAAGACCGGCCGGGCGGGGATAAAAGGATTGCGGCGCAGCCGCACTTTATGGGCAGGCGCAGCCTGCCCCGGCCGGTTTACATGAACGCGGATTGTGCGCGCCCCGCACCATGCATTTGTAGTGCAGTGCTATTAGCAACGCGTGGAGATGTGCATGGTGCGGGGTGCGCATAATCCTCCCGCGTTATGTTTGGTGGCCGGTGGAAAGCCCACGCTGGGGGCTGGGGGCGCGCCCGCCAGATGCGAGGCGCAACTGGCGGGCGCGATGTAGCAGACTCTTGCACGCGGGCGTGAGCCGGCGTGCGCTTACTCTGCAAGCGTCCGACGAAGCCACCGGGCTCAACGTTAACCTTCGGCGCAGCCTGGCGCGGTGCTTGCGTGCGCGCGGCGCCGCGAAGGCCGCACAGCGGCCGAAGCGTTGCACCGGACGCACATTCGCAAGCACCGTGACAGGCGGTCAGATCGCCACCGTCTCCGCCATCCGAAGGCTCAGCGCAACTCGTCTACCTCCTCGGGTAGAAGCTGCGCGCCGTGACGCACCGTCATGATGTCCACTCGGTCCGGCAAGATACGATAGATGATCCGGTAGGCGCCTTCGAAGACCTCGCGCAGATCCTCTTGTTGGTATTCCGGCACCATGCGGGCCGCGTAAGGATGGTCGCCGACACGATCGCCGTGTCGGGTCACTCGGTCGATGAACCGATCGGCGTTGCCGGGTTGATCTTTGGCAATGTATTCATGGATTTGAGCAAGGCGCGCTTGAGCCCGTGTGGTCCAGACAACCCTCATTCAGGCAGACCGAACTGCGCTCGTACGGTCTTGGTGTCCACCACTCGGTCCGCTTTGCTGTCCTCGATGCCCGCTTCGATGTCACGCACGATCGAGAGCGCATAGGCCACGTCATCCCACGTCGCCTCCTCCGGCAATTTGTCGGCCAAGTGATGGACCTTCTCGCGGATGCTCTCGGCGGTGGCGTTCATGGCGTAGCTCCGATCAGGATTCAGGGGCGCTGGGTCCATTATAGGGCCATTTCGAAGCCCTGCGGCGGTTTCTCCTCACTGGCTTCGGCATCCAACTCGGCAAGAAGTTCGGCTTCTGTGGGGGCATCGGCCTCGCCCTCGGCCTGGCGGCTGCGCGGGACGTGGCGGGCCGGGTGCGTGCGCGCATAGACTTCCTTGAGCGCGCGGATCGAGAGCTGGGTGTAGATCGTGGTGGCCGCAAGGCTCGCGTGCCCGAGCATCGCCTGGATGAAGCGGATGTCCGCTCCATTCTCCAGCATCAGCGTCGCCATCGTGTGGCGGAACAGGTGACCGGCGCCGGGTTTTTCGATCCCGGCCGCCGTGAGATAAGCGCGCACCTTGTCGGAGAGTTGATGCACCCGGAAGCGCTCGCCGCGATCGTTCAGGAACAGCATCCGATCGTCGAGGTTCCCAGTCACCAGCACGGGCCGCACGTCGGTCAGGTACCGATCCAGCCAGGCCAGGGCGCGCTCGCCGATCGGCAGCAGGCGATCCTTGCGCCCCCTGCCCTCGCGCACCATGAGCGTGCCCTGTTCGCGGTCCACGTCATAGAGGTCGAGGTTCGTCAACTCCATGCGCCGGATGCCGGTGGCATACAGCGTCTCGACGAGCGCGCGATCGCGGATACCGGTCTCGCCGTGCAGCAGGCATTGGCGGCAGACGGCCTCCACTTCGGCGACGCTCAAGATCGCGCGCGGCAGCCGCCGATGCACCCGCGGCAACTCCAACTCGGCCACGGAGTTCACCCCGATCACGCCCTCGCGCGCGAGATAGCGACACAGCACCCTCACGTCGACCAGGCGCAGGGCGCGCGCGTCTCGATCACGGCGATGGGGGGGGGTGGCTTGGATTCGCCGGTGCGCATCAAGCACCGAGTCAAGCGTATGGATCGTTTGATTGGGAATCGGTTGCTTGCCGAAGAGCGCGAACGGTTTTATCGGGCGATCACGCGCCGCATGGTGGCCGGCGCCGCTCGGCCGTGCGCCGCTGCCCGAAGGGACTGTAGGTCATCTGGCGGGCGAGGTAACC
>CAZKOE010000292.1:0-2201 GCA_964554305.1 uncultured Gammaproteobacteria bacterium | reverse complement strand
ATCAAAACCGAGTGAAACCGTAGCCGAATCTCCGTCATTCAGAGTGCCCGATGCCGGTGCGACGGTGAGCCATGGAACCTCGTTGTCCACGCACCAGCCCGGTTCGCCGGATTTCACGACACGCACGATGTTGTTCGTGAAATCGCTGACTACCAGGTCTCCGGCGCAATCGTAATCCAGGCCGGCCCCGGCATCAAACGAGCTGAAACCATAGATGTCGAAATGGCTCAATTGCGCGTAATGGTCCCTGGTGTCGAGCACGTAAATCGCGTGCTCCCAGTTGCTCGTCAGTACGAACAAATGCCCGGTGAGTGGGTTGTAGGCAAGCCCGGTAATTGGCAACCCCACGTTTGCAGAATCCAGCAACTGACCCGAGGAGTCGAAGTGGTAGATCGTCATGCTGCCGAAATCCCCGGCATACCAGGTATTGGTCAGGGGATCGAAGGCCAACCCTCGTTCGGACTGCGTCGTGGGCACCGGTATGCTGCTCCCGGTCTCTTGCATGGTCTTAGGATCGATTTCGTAGATATGGCTTGTATCCCCCGACGGGCCGTCAATGCTCAACTGCCACAACATGCCTGTGTTGCCATCAAAAGCCATGTCGGCCATGTACAAAACGCCCTCGTTGGTAATGCTTATGGCATCGCCGGTATCGGTACCGTTGAGCAGGAAGCGATGGTCCTTGTCGTCGCCGTCGAAATCTTCGTAATAAGGGCTTCCGATCCACAAGTCGTGGGTACGCCGGTCCACGCCCAATCCGTAGATCGAGAAGGCGATCGGAAACGAAGCAACGACACTGCCCGGCGCGTGTGCACGCGTGCGCGAACGCAGTGGAGGCTCGGCAATGGACCGACGTGCCCGGCCGGTAGCCGCGGGACGTGCAAGGTCCGTGTCCTTGGCGTAATGCGGCGCCTTCGCGAACGGCCCATTCGACGCCGCACTGACCGGCGGCGGAGCATCAACGGCGATGACCCGGAAACTGCCTCGCCCCGAGCCGACATTCTTGAGCGCCACCGAGGCGGTCGCCGAACTGTTCACCTGCACGTGCAGCGTCACACCGTCCGGATGTTTGTCGAAGCGCGCCGCCTTGAGGGCGAAATCCTGACGCACGGTTCCGTTCTTTTTCACTTGGACATCGGCCGTAGCATTGCTGTAGCGGCTGTGGCCCGCCGTGAAGTGATGTTCGCCCGGCGAGGCAAAGAGCAGGTAGCTGCCCGCCGCAAAGTCCGGATCGGCCGGGTTCGCCACGGTAAGCGAATTCAGACCCTGCGGGTCCGACACATGCGCTCGAACGAGCCCCTTGCCGGTATTGGCGTCGGTGACCTGGCCGGTCACGAAACCACCGGGCACCGGAGCGCAGGAGCCGATGACCACGTCGTCTATCTGCGCGTAAAAGTCTCCGCCGGAACCGTCGAGGTCGTAATAGCGCCAGCGCAGCCGGAAGGTGCCACTGGCAGGCAGCCAGGGCGCGAGATCCACCTTGACGGCCTCGCCCGGCAGGCTCTCGTGCGTACCATGCGTGGAGTCCCAATGCTCGATCGTAGTCCAGGTATTGCCGCCATCCGTGCTGATATCAAGGTCCAGCGAATCGTGGAAAAACGCGCCGAAACTGTAATAGTTCGCCTTGTAGCGAAGCACGGTGCCACTGAACGAGCCGAGCTCGATTGGCGGGGTTACGAGCGAGGTGTCGTGACTTCCAAAATAGGCACTGCCATCGGGCGATGTGACACCCGTGCTATCCACTTCCGCGGCCGCGCCGGTGCCGCCGGTCCAGTTATCCCGATTCCAGTCGGTATTGAGTTTCCAGACTACAGGCGAGCCGCTGATGGCGTTGGTGACCGTCCAGCCCGCGGGGGGGAATGTCGTGCCATTGAAGTCTTCGCCGAATCCGTTGGCTCCCCCGAAGGCGTACCCCGGGGCGGTGCAGGCATCATTGATATTCAGGGAGAAATTTTTTGTCTTGTCGGCGTCAAGAGTGAGGGTCGCCGAATCGGTCTCGTAGCCGGCAATGGCCGCAGCCACATTCAATGTGTAATCGAAACCCGTGGGCAACTCGATGCTGTACTTGCCACTCGCCGGGTCGGTCCAGAAGTCCGCCACCCGACCGATACCATCGACATGTGCCGTGATCTCGGCGTAAAGGCCGTAGCCGTGTCCCGAGCCGTCACTGACCTTGCCCGAGAGCGTGGCCTTCGGCGCCG
>CAZKOE010000291.1:0-2216 GCA_964554305.1 uncultured Gammaproteobacteria bacterium | reverse complement strand
CGATTTCGGCGGCAAGCAAGTGACCTTGGAGCCGGGTCGGATGGCTCGCCAGGCCGACGGTGCGGTGCTTGTCACCATGGAGGAGACCGCGGTGCTTGTGACCGCCGTAGGCAGGCGCGAAGCCGATCCGGGCCGCGACTTCTTCCCGCTTACCGTCAATTACCAGGAACAGACCTATGCCGCCGGGCGCATCCCGGGCGGTTTTTTCCGCCGCGAGGGCCGTCCCGGGGAGAAGGAGGTGCTGACCTCCCGCCTGATTGACCGCCCGATCCGTCCGCTCTTTCCAAAGGGCTTCAAGAACGAGGTCCAGGTCATCGCGACCGTGGTCTCGCTCAACCCCGAGGTGGACTCCGACATTCCCGCCCTGATTGGCGCCTCGGCGGCCCTTGCGCTGTCGGGCCTGCCCTGGGGCGGGCCGATCGGCGCCGCCCGCGTCGGTTACTGCAACGGCGAATTTGTGCTCAATCCCACGAAGAGTGAACTCGCGGATTCCGAGCTGGACCTGGTTGTCGCGGGCACGAAGGACGCGGTGCTCATGGTCGAATCCGAGGCCGCGACGCTGTCCGAAAAGGCCATGCTCGACGCTGTATTCTTCGGGCACCTTGGGTTCCAGGTCGCAATCGATGCCATCAACGAACTCGCCGCAGAGGCGGGCAAACCGGCCTGGGCGTGGGAGCCGGCCGAACCCGCCGCCGACCTGGTCGCGCAACTCAAGGGCGGCTACGAGACCGCCATCGGCGAGGCCTACCGCATCGCCGAGAAAACCGAACGCCAGGCGGAACTCGCGCGGCTGCTCGAGGATGCCGTGGAGAAACTGGGCGGTGGGGAAGGCGGCGAGGGTTTTGCCGCCGACGATATCAAACAGGAATTCTCGAAGCTCGAGCGCGGTTTCGTGCGCGGGCGCATCATCAAGGGCGAGGCGCGCATCGACGGGCGCAGCCGCACCGATGTCCGGCCGATCACGGTGGAAGTCGGGGTGCTGCCGCGGGCACACGGCTCGGCGCTGTTCACCCGCGGCGAAACCCAGGCACTGGTGGCCGCGACCCTCGGCACCGAACGCGATGCCCAACGCATAGACGCACTTGCCGGCGAGTATCGCGAACCCTTTATGCTGCACTACAACTTTCCGCCCTATTCGGTTGGTGAAACGGGATTCATGGGTTCGCCCAAGCGGCGTGAGATCGGCCACGGCCGGCTTGCCAAGCGCGGCGTCCAGGCAGTCATGCCCGACATGAAGGACTACCCCTACGTCATCCGCGTGGTCTCGGAGGTCACCGAGTCGAACGGTTCGAGTTCGATGGCGACGACCTGCGGTACGAGTCTCGCCCTGATGGACGCGGGCGTTCCGCTCGCGGCACCGGTCGCGGGCGTGGCAATGGGGCTCATCAAGGAGCCGGATGGCTACGCCGTGCTCACCGACATCCTCGGCGACGAGGATCACCTGGGCGATATGGACTTCAAGGTTACGGGCACGGCCGACGGCGTGACGGCGCTGCAGATGGACATCAAGATCGACGGCATCACCCGCGAGATCATGGAAACGGCGATGGCCCAGGCGCGCGAGGGCCGCCTGCACATTCTCGGCGAAATGAACAAGGCGCTCTCGAGCCCGCGCGCCGAGTTGTCGGAGTGGGCGCCGCGCATCATCACGATGAAGATCGACCGCGACAAGATTCGCGACGTGATCGGCAAGGGCGGCGCCGTGATCCGCGCGCTGACCGAGGAGACCGGCGCGACGATCGACATCGAGGACGACGGCACCGTCAAGATCGCCTCGGTGGACAAAGCGGCGGGCGAGGCGGCGAAAAAGCGCATCGAAGATATCACGGCCGACGTCGAGGTCGGGCGCATCTACGAGGGCAAGGTTGCCAAACTCATGGACTTCGGCGCCTTCGTCACCATCCTGCCTGGCCGCGACGGTCTCGTGCACATCTCGCAGATCTCCAAGGAGCGCGTGGCCAAGGGCCAGGAGCCCCTGTTCCAGTCCCACATGTGGGACGGCTCGGCCGTCGAACTGGAGGAGAACCTCCAGATCGCGGAGGAGCTTCTCGCCGAGTCCAAGGCCGCCCGCACGATCCTGGAGATCGAGGTCGGCGTCGTCGGCGGTGAGGAGGACGGCGTCGTCGGCGAGATGAACGAGAAGCTGTACTCCACGCCGGAGGACGCGCTGCGCACCGCCGAGGTGCTCGGCCTGGGAGAGAAGGGCTACTACATGA
>CAZKOE010000290.1:1223-2269 GCA_964554305.1 uncultured Gammaproteobacteria bacterium | reverse complement strand
GTGTTCTTCGATCACGACCGCGGCAAGGGACACTCCTCGGGGAAGCTGCTGTTCAACGCCCGCGTCATTCCCTATCGCGGCTCCTGGCTCGACTTCGAGTTCGATCCGAAGGACTGCCTGTTCACCCGTATCGATCGGCGGCGCAAGCTTCCGGTCACGATCTTGCTGCGCGCGCTCGAATTGGACAATCAGCAGATGCTCGACATGTTCTACGAGCACGATACGCTGCGCTTCGAGGGCGGAGAAATCCGTCTCGATCTCGTTCCCGAACGCCTGCGCGGCGAAATCGCCGCCTTCGACATCAAGGCGGGTGACAAGCTGCTGATCGAAGAGGGGCGGCGGGTGACCACGCGCCATATCCGCGAACTGGAAAAGGCCAAGCTCAAGGAACTCGTCGTGCCGCGCGAGTACATCGTGGGCAAGGTGCTTGCGCACGATGTCGTGGACGAGGAAACGGGCGAGATCATCGTCGGCACGAACGAGGCGCTCGACGAGGAGAAGATCAACGCCTTGCTCGAAAAAAGTGTCAAGAGCGTACGCGTGCTGTTCGTCAACGACTTGAATCGCGGCGCCTATATTTCGGATACCCTGCGTCTCGATCCCACGACGACCCAGCTCGAGGCGCTGGTCGAAATCTATCGCATGATGCGTCCCGGCGAGCCGCCGACCAAGGAGGCGGCCGAGCAGCTTTTCGAGAATCTCTTTTTCAACAACGAGCGCTACGATCTGTCCGTCGTCGGGCGCATGAAATTCAATCGCCGGCTCGAACGCGAGGATTTCACCGGCCCCGGCGTATTGACGACCGACGATATTCTCGACGTCATCAAGACGCTCATTGCCATACGCGATGGCCAGGGCCAGACCGACGACATTGATCATCTTGGCAACCGCCGGGTGAGGAGCGTCGGCGAGATGGCGGAAAACGCCTTTCGGATCGGGCTCGTGCGTGTCGAGCGTGCCGTGCGCGAGCGGCTCGCGATCGCCGAATCCGAAGGCATGGGTCCGCAGGATCTCATCAATGCCAAGCCGGTGGCAGCGGCGATGAA
>CAZKOE010000290.1:0-1213 GCA_964554305.1 uncultured Gammaproteobacteria bacterium | reverse complement strand
TTCGGCTCGAGCCAGCTCTCCCAGTTCATGGACCAGAACAACCCGATCTCCGAGGTGACGCACAAGCGCCGCGTCTCGGCGCTCGGACCCGGCGGGCTCACGCGCGAGCGCGCGGGCTTCGAGGTGCGCGACGTGCACGCGACGCACTACGGGCGGATCTGCCCGATCGAGACGCCGGAAGGCCCGAACATCGGGCTCATCAACTCGCTTTCGGTATTTGCGCGCACCAACGAGTACGGCTTCCTGGAGACGCCCTACCGCAAGGTGAGCGACGGCAGGGTCACCGACGAAATCGAGTATCTGTCGGCAATCGAGGAAGGGCGGTTTTACATCGCCCAGGCGAATGCGCGTCTCGGTCCGAAGGGCGAACTGCTCGACGACCTCGTCACCTGCCGCCACATGAACGAGTTCACACTCACGTCTTCGGACAAAATCGAATACATCGACGTCTCGCCGATGCAGACCGTGTCGGTTGCGGCCTCGCTCGTGCCGTTTCTCGAACACGACGACGCCAACCGCGCGCTCATGGGTGCGAACATGCAACGCCAGGCCGTGCCGACGCTGCGCGCGGAAAAGCCGCTCGTCGGCACCGGCATGGAGCGTGTCGTCGCCGTGGATTCGGGCGTAACCGTGATCGCGCGCCGCGGCGGCAAGGTTGACTCGGTGGATGCCTCGCGCATCGTGGTGCGGGTCGCCGACGATGAAACGAAGGCCGGTGAGCCGGGTGTCGATATCTACCGCCTGACCAAGTACATGCGCTCGAACCAGAACACGTGCATCAATCACCGGCCCCTGGTCAAGGCGGGTGACGTGATTGCCCGCGGCGATGTGCTCGCCGACGGTCCTTCCACCGATACCGGCGAGCTTGCACTCGGACAGAACCTGCTGGTGGCCTTCATGCCCTGGCATGGCTACAACTTCGAGGATTCGATCCTCGTCTCCGAACGTGTCGTCGAGGAGGACCGCTTCACCACGATCCACATCGAGGAACTCTCCTGTCTCGCGCGCGACACCAAGCTCGGCCTCGAGGAAATCACGGCGGACATCCCGAACGTCAGCGAGGCGGCGCTTGCCAACCTCGATGAGGCCGGCATTGCCTTCATCGGGGCGGAAGTCAAGGCCGGCGATATCTTGGTCGGCAAGGTGACGCCGAAGGGCGAGACCCAGCAGACGCCGGAGGAAAAGCTCCTGCGCGCGATCTTCGGCGACAAGG
>CAZKOE010000289.1:0-2276 GCA_964554305.1 uncultured Gammaproteobacteria bacterium | reverse complement strand
GAACTGAGGAATGCTTTTCCAGTACATGAGGGGAAGAACATCCAGGATAATCGCTCCGGGTACCGCAGATCCCAAGTAGTTGTGCACCTTGAGCATTTTCGTAAAAAAGAGCGCGTGCATGTATTCGAAAGACGTGGCCACGCCTACGTAATAATAGGCGGTCTGCCATGCATTGAAATGGACGCTACTGCCCCAATTGGTTCCCGATTTCATATAGGGAACAAAAAACGGCAATCGGATAGCCTGGTGGCTAGGAGTTACGATAGTCCGGTCAAGTGCCTTGCGAGCCGGAAACAAACGCATGCAAAACAGAGTCTTTGGTGGCGAGGCGGCTAGCGCATAATGATAGATGGAGAACACATCTCGAAATAATCGAGTCCAAGAAGCTCTCGAATCACGCCCATTCCCCTTATTTGCGGGCTCCCGCTCGATCTGAGACCGCCTCATAGTCCAAGCTTGAGCGATATGTGGCGTGGAGGAAATCTTCCATGACCAGTTCGCGATTTTACCGGTGACTATCTCCTGGAACACCTGGTCGCCCGATAACCTGTTAGGCCCTTTTCCATTACCCAACGGCACTTTATGTACACTACTGACTTCAAGCTTCTTGCAGGGCGTATGTATCTGCATGTTCTGTTTGCCGTGCCACCAGCTGAAGAAGGCTTCATCGAGTGATATATTGCAACCGACAGACCAATTAATTACCACATTTGAACCGGTGACGTTGCCGGCCGATGTCTTGGCGGAACAACCCGCGAGCGCGAGCGCCATGAGCACGGCTGCCAGAATTGTTCTGCGTGTCCCTGTCATAGATTTTATGGCAGGCTGCTGAAAAACCCGTTGCGTTTATCGGTTTGAGGCATGGTGACTTTCCGATTCCTGTGTGCCGAACGCGTCAAACTATTTTGTTCGCTACGGTTTTCAGCAACCTGCTATTTGGTTAATGATATCCTAACGCCGCGGCCCTAATTAGGATGACATCTAGCCGGATGCTGACAATTCGATTTAAGGTTGAACGACGAAGTCCCCGACGCAATGGACTGACTATCCGTGTAGACAGTTACGGTCACACGCGCCTGAGTTGCATTGGGATTCGTGACAGTGTAAGGAAAATTACCGATCGGCTTTATAGTGTTGCCCGATTGAAAATGGTTTTCCACCCATGTCTCTGTCTCGGACGGATTTGAAAGATGCGCTTCGTTGCCAGACACGTAGTAGGGAAGGCTAGTAGAAGCGATCAAATTATTATTGCTGTCGTAGATGGCTAGCGTCCCTGTGTAACTTCCATTGGTCATCACTACATTTTTTGTTGTAAAAATGTAATAGTATCCTCCAATGCTCATAGCGACATTCTCGGCCGGATCTGAAACCGTGCCACTGGCTGAAACGGTTACGGTACTGCAATGGCCGCCCGAACATTTCTTGACGGTTACATGCCCACTCGCATGACAGGCTGCGAGCGAAATTGCCATGCCTGCCATGAGCATTGCAGCCATAAGAGGTTTGGTCAGACTAAGAGGGTTGCCCCCCCCTGATTAACCGTGTGATCGAATGAAGATTCATGACCTTATACCTCCTGCAAGGTGTTTCAAGGAGGCCGCATCGGATGGTGCGGTCGGGCCGTCTTCGGCGGCTCATTTCGAAGTATAGCAAGGTTTTCGTATTTTTGTGAAGTTTCATTGGAAGCAGTGTGAGCGGTTGTCGGCATCAGCCTAGGTCGGCGGGGTCCACGTTGAGGGCGATGCGGACGCGGCGGGCGGCGGGGAGCTCGAGGATTCTCGGGTAATGGCGAGTGAGCGCGCTTTGCAGGATTTTGCGCTCCCCGGCTTCCAGCAACAGCTGATAGCGATAGCGGCCGGCACGGCGGAGTAACGGTGCGGGCGCGGGGCCCATGGCGCGCAAGCCGCGTGTGGTGCCCAATAATCTGGCGGCGGCGGCGAGAAAGTTGCGCGGCGCGGTCTCGTTCGTCGCTTCGGCGCGAATGAGCGCAAGCGCGCCGTAAGGCGGCAGATTGGCCGCTTCGCGTTCGGCGAGCGCGCGCTCGGCAAGGCCGGCGTAGCCGTGCTGCATCAGTTCGAGCAGCAAGGGGTGGTCGGGGTGGCGGGTCTGGATCAGGACTTCGCCGGCCTTTCTGCCGCGCCCGGCGCGCCCGGCTACCTGGGTGATGAGTTGCGCCATGCGTTCGGGCGCGCGGAAGTCGGTGCCGTAGAGGCCCTGGTCGGCATCCACCACGGCGACCAGCGTCAGCGCCTTGAAGTCGTGGCCCTTGGCGAGCA
>CAZKOE010000288.1:0-2349 GCA_964554305.1 uncultured Gammaproteobacteria bacterium | reverse complement strand
GCCTCGGCATCTGAGGCTGTCTTGGTTGATGGAAACACTGGCGGAGCCGTTTATTATTACGGTACTGGTGATCTCAGGCTCGCAATGAGTGCGCCCGATCGGGTGAATCCCGACCGTCAGTTCACCACCACGACGATTGCGACCAACGTCGCGAGCGCGACCTCGCCGGCTGTGGCCGTATCTATTGCCGTGCCGGCCGCCGCGAGTTTCATCTCTGCTACCGCGACGCAGGGCGATTGCAGCGAGGCGGCGCGGGTGGTGCACTGCCAATTTGGAACCATCGCTGGTGATGCCGCTGCTGCCAGGGCCCATGTTACTTTCAAGACCCTCGGTAGCGCCGGCGCTGTTTTTACGAACCGTGCTGAACTGAGTCATGCCGCACCCTCGCTTTCCGCTGCCGTTGCGACCGCAATCAACCATCCGCCCATCGCCGAAGATGGGCACCTGACAGCCGCACAGGACGGGGCGACAAGTGGGGCGCTCAAGGCCTTTGATGCTGATGGGGATTCGTTGATCTACAGCATCGTTTCTTCCCCGAAGCACGGTCAGGTGACGATCGAGGACGCGAGCAAGGGCATTTACACTTATGAGCCGAATTCCGGTTACGCAGGTGCCGACAACTTCAGTTTTGAGGTGAATGACGGTTGGGCGAATTCCAACGTTGCCCCTATCATCATCAATGTGGCGAATCAGCCGCCGGTGGCGCAGGGTGGAAGTCTGACTACCGATCAAAACAAATCCGTGAAGGGCGCGCTCGAGGCGAGCGATCCCGATGGGGATTCATTAACCTACCGTATTGTTGCGCCGCCCGCACACGGGGATCTCGATCTTGACCCAGAAACAGGCGACTTCACCTATACGCCCGCCGAGGATTATTTCGGCACCGACGGGTTCACCTTCCGGGTCAACGACGGTCAAAGCAATTCCAACGTGGCTGCCGTGAATATCATCGTGCAAGGGAGCGCGCCGCCGCCGCCGCCACCGCCACCGCCTTCGGATAACAGCGGAGGCGGAGGAAGTTTCGGCGTCCTGCTGTTGGTGTTGTTCGGCGCGCTGGCGGGCATGACAATTCTGATTCGCCGTGGGTTTTGGCGTGTGCGCGGCGCGTTTCTACAGCAGTGCTCTTTCCATAGGTTTGGTCGTGCCCGTAGGGCGCTCTTGCACCAGCGGTCTTTTCCCGATAGGAGGGTACCATGTGCGCGACCCGGGGAGCAAGGTCAGATCGTTAATCCTGTAAGCACAGAAGAGAAGCGCATGCGCTTTAACTGGGCGAAGATAATTACGAGTGGCAGTGCAGTGGCGCTCATGCTGACGCTGGGTGTTGTACCGCTGGCCAGTCATGCCCAAGCGGTTGATGCTCCATCAACCGGCGCGAAATCCGGCTATCGCGCCGGGCTCGCTATGCCCTTGCCGGTTAATCCGCCCTCGCATCGAATAGCGATGGCTCCGCAAAGCAGTTTGACATTGCTCTCACGCGCCACCAAGGTCGGGCCTCATGCGGTCCATTCGTCGATCGAATTGACCTTCGGGCTGAAGCTTTCTCACGTAGCCAAGCTCAAGGGTTTTCTGCAGGAAGTGCAGAATCCCGCGAGCCCGGTTTATCATCAGTGGCTGACACCGGAGCAGTTCACTGCGCGCTATGGTCCTAGCAAGGCAAACGTCTCCCGAGTAGTTGAATTTCTCAAGGCGCAAGGTATTGAGGTGAAAGACATCTCCTCCAACCGTCTCCTGATTCATACCCGCGCGAGTACGGGTACTTATGAGCATGCTCTGGGTATCCGTATCAACGATTACAAGCTGAACGGTCGGAGCTTTTACAGCACCGCAGATCGGCCCAAATTGCCGCGTGCCATCGCTCCTCTGATGACGGGTGTTCTTGGCTTGAATCACGGTGTACAAATGCAGCCGCACTCCTACTTCAACCCTTTGCACCTGACAGCCAAAGGAGTGAAACCGCATGCGGCTCCGCCGGCCTCGCTGACCAACATGAATCCGTTACAGATCGCGCATGCCTACAACTGGCCCGACATCACCGACAAGGCCAACGGCCAGGACGCGAGCATCGCTATTCTTACGGCGAATGTTCCTGCGGTCTTGATTGCCAATATCGTTACACCAACGATTTTCTGGAGCGCTTTTGGTCTGCCCGATCACGATATCAATGCGATTCCCGTGGATGGAACCACATATGATTTCAGTGGTATGGCTGAGACGATGCTCGATATCGAAATGAGTGGTGCCATGGGTCCCGGCGCCACTTTGAAGGTTTACGTGGCTTCCAATTCCTTGCTACCTACTTTCGTTGATATGTACAATCAGTTTGTTGAGGACAACAACGCCGACGTCATG
>CAZKOE010000287.1:0-2357 GCA_964554305.1 uncultured Gammaproteobacteria bacterium | reverse complement strand
ACACGCTTGCCTCACTATTCGCCAACAAGGCGGGCACAATTGAACGCAAGGGCTTAATCGCGACGATGATCCTCACGCTGCAAGGCTTGGCTTTCTTCGTTTTCTACCAGCAAATGTCAACCTCCCTGACCTTGTTTGCCTTCAGAAACGTGGATTTGAACTTCATCTTCGGTTACCACATTCCGCCCGAGCAATTCCAGGTGCTGAATCCCTTCTGGATCTGGATCCTTTCGCCGATCCTCGCCTACATCTACAACCGGCTCGGAAAGTACGACAAGGATTTCAATATCGCGACCAAGTTCGCCTTCGGTTTTGTGCTACTGGCCGTCGGTTTTTTCATCTATGGCGTAAGCCGTTATTTCGCAGTCGGAGGTATCATCTCCCCATGGTGGCTGATCGCGGGCTATTTCTTCCAATCCTTTGGCGAACTTCTGATCAGCGGCCTCGGCCTCGCTATGGTGGCCCGCTTCGTGGTGCCCGAGTTACGCGGACTCATCATGGGCGGCTGGCTACTTGTCACCGGTATCGCCCAATACATCGGAAGCATGGTTGCAACCGCAGCCAGCGTCCCCGACCAACTCACCAAGGTGATGAATCTCCTGCCCGCGAAAGAGCAGACCCTTTTCACGCGATTTCCGCCACACCTCCAACATATCCTCTCCAATTTCAACCTCGTCGAATTTCGCTACTGGCTGAACGGCATGCCCACCACCAAGGAAGGCTTAAAAGAGGCATCGAGATATGTTCGCAACAACTTCAACGGTTTCTCGGAATCGACGCAACATGCTCTGCAAACCATGACGCCTGCTTCAAGCCTGTCTCCAGCGACGCAAGAGACCGCCCAACACCTGAGCCGCGACTTCTATAACGCAACGTTGCCGCTTTACACTCAACTGTTTCTTATCCTCGGCTTCGTAGCGGTCGGGATCGCCATTATCTCCTTCATCCTCGTCCCGTTCCTGAAAAAGCTCGCGGCGGCACACGCATTGGGCACACAACCGGAAAGCGCCATTCTGCCCGAACACGAACGAGGCGATCAGCTTGGCGGAAGATAACGCGGGAACCAAGCCGAAGCTAGAGCGCGCCTATAGCCCGGCGACGATAGAACGGAAAAACTACAGCCGTTGGGAGGAGGCCGGCTACTTCGCGCCGCGCGGCGCGGGCAAACCCTATTGCATCATGCTGCCGCCGCCGAACGTGACCGGCACGTTGCACATGGGCCATGCCTTCCAGCACACGTTGATGGACACGCTCGTGCGCTATCAGCGTATGCGCGGCCGGCGTGTACTGTGGCAGGCCGGTACCGACCACGCCGGCATCGCGACACAGATGGTGGTCGAGCGCCAACTCGAGACCGAAGGCACGAGTCGGCTTGCACTCGGACGCACCGCCTTCGTCAACCGCGTCGTACTCTGGCAGGAACAGGCGGGCGGCACCATCACGGCCCAGATGCGCCGCATCGGCGATTCGGTGGATTGGTCGCGCGTGCGCTTCACGCTCGAGCCGGAACTCACGCGGGCGGTCACCGAGGAATTCGTGCGCCTGTACGAGGCGGGCCTCATCTATCGCGGCAAGCGGCTGGTGAACTGGGATCCGGTGCTGCGAACGGCACTCTCCGATCTCGAAGTCATGAACGAGGAAGAGGCCGGCGAACTCTGGCACATCCGCTACCCGCTCGCCGACGGAACGGACGGGGTCGTCATAGCGACGACCCGACCGGAGACGATGCTCGGCGACACGGCCGTTGCCGTGCATCCGGACGACGAACGCTACCGCGCGCTCGTCGGGCAGAAGATTCGCCTCCCGCTCACGGGACGGCTCGTTCCGATCGTCGCCGACGACTACGTGGACCCGGAATTCGGTACCGGCTGCGTGAAAATCACGCCGGCGCACGATTTCAACGACTACGCCATCGGCGAGCGCCACGGCCTCGCGCGGCTCAACATCTTCGCCGCCGACGCCTCCATCCTGGACGCCGCCGACTACTACCCCGCCGGGGCGAACAGCCCCACCGGCAGCGAGCCGCTGCCCGAGGCCTATCGCGGCCTCGACCGTTTCGCCGCCCGCGGCAAGATCGTCGCCGATCTGCGAAAACAGGGGGCGCTCGCAAAAACCGAAAAGCACCGCCTGCAGGTCCCGCACGGCGACCGCTCCGGGGCCGTGATCGAACCCTTCCTCACCGACCAGTGGTTCGTGGACCTTACCCGCGAGACCACGCCCGACGGGCGCCCCGGCGGGCGCGCGGCCATCGTCCGGCCCGCCATTGATGCGGTCAGGAGCGGCGCGATCCGCTTCGTGCCCGACAACTGGTCGAAGACCTACTTCCAGTGGCTGGAGAACATCGAGGACTGGTGCAT
>CAZKOE010000286.1:0-2410 GCA_964554305.1 uncultured Gammaproteobacteria bacterium | reverse complement strand
GCAATCGCCATTGAGCAAACAGCCCCGGTTCACCAGTCCACTCTTTTTCGAGTAGCCTGGCCTCGAGTTCCAATGTTCTGGCGTAACTCAGTGAATAATTGACGACGGGGTGCTTCCAGCTTTCTTCCAGCCGCTGTTCGAATAAGCCGATGGCCTTCTTTCGGCCGTCATCGTTCAGCCAGACACCCGCCTTGGTGACGCTGAAATCCGCTGCGGGATCCCACTGCCCCCGATTCAAAGAGCCCACCACGACCATATCCCACAAAGGCAGGCGAAACGGCTCCATCATGTCGAGCACCAGCGGATGAGCGGCGCTGCGCGGCGTGTGGTAAAACCCCAGCGCCGGCTCCAGCCCCGCGGCCAGTATGCCTCGCATCACGGCCGTTTGCAGCAGTGCATAGCCGAAGTTGAATATGGCATTGATACGATCCGCTGCCGGCCGCCGCGTGCGCCCACCATAATGAAGCGACGGAGGCACGTTATTAGTCAAAAGGACATCAAAGCCTCCCCAATAAGCTCGCGCCGCATCGCCTTCGTGGCCGCGCAACGTATCGATATCCGCTGCCCGCTCCGCCGCTTCCAGCGCATAGGCGGCATCCCGCAATGCCGGCTTGAGCTGCTCACGACGATGCGAGTCTTCACGGCTGGCGCGTAGCAGATAGCGACGCTGACTATCAATCCGGGCGGCGACCAGCCGTTTGGCCAGACGAAGGCGCGTCGCCTCACCATCCGGGCCGTACAACGCCTGGTATTGACGTATGCGGCGCTGGACGCGGCCGGCCGAGTTGGTCAGCGAGGCGATATGTCTTCCGCCACTGGTCAACCAATGAACGGCGATATTCTGATCCGCGCACAGGCGAATCGCCTGGGTGGAAATTTGCGAAAACCCATGAAGAATGACTGAGCCGACTTCCCGGCTGGGATGATGGCTTGGGTCACCTTCCTTCGGCCGCACAACCAGTTGCTCGCCTGATCGGCCGACGCGAGCGCCCTGGCTGACCACATGCAGTGACGCACGCTCATCGTCCGGCGGGAACAGCCGTCGAGCCGAATGTTTTGGATCGGCCGCGCATCGTGCCTCTTCCGGCAGACACACCGGTGCCAGCGAGCAGCTTCGGCACAGGTTCTCATTGTCAGTCACCGGCGGCCGATCCAGTGATCGGCGAAGCCGCCGCGCCTGATCAATCGCATCGTGCACCGCCTGCCGCGCAGGCTCATCGATCGGCACCCGCACGGTGACGCCGTCGCGGTGATACCGCACCCGCGCTTCGGCCACCGGCTTGCCCATGGCTTCTTCGAGCATCATCGCGTAGGCCGCAGCCTGGATGCGGTCGCTATCCCACGCCTGCGCCTTACCGTCAGCGCCTTTTCTCGCCCGGCCGCGCTTATGTTCATACGGAACCATGACGCCGTCGCGCCGCTTGACCACATCCACCTTACCGCGTAATCCCAGCGTCTGGCTGACCAGATCCAGCGATTCGGCATGCGCCATTTCCTCGGCCTCGGCGTCCAGCGACGTATGCAGTTCCCGCCCGGCATAAACTTTGTCATCCGCCAGGTAAATGCCTTCCACCTCTTCAAGATAGAACAGCCGCGGACAATAAAGCAGCGCATGCAACGCCATGACGCGCAAAGGCGGTTCGGAGGCGCAGGACGCATCGCGGCTGTGGATCTGGTCTGACATGACTGCCCCCTTGGCTAATGTGGACGCTTATAGATGCATTGGCGCCCTTCTTCGCGACGATCACCCCATCGGCATAATACGCGGCAGACTTGAGCGAGCGGCCAATAGTGCAAACTAAATTTATACACGCGCAAGAGCGGCAGACGGCCCCACCTCAACCCAGGCCGTCTTGGGTACATCAGGGGTGGGCGAATCCTGTGGAGCAAATAGATATGAACGAGTCTTCGACATGTTCGCTCGATCAATCCATACGGTAAGGCGCGTTGTGCCCACGCGCGGAGAACCTCCGCCGGCCTCAATTCGCTCATACCATGTCGCCGACTGCGGTGGCGTTATTTCCAGTTTGTCAAGCAGAAAGTGGTTATCCCCCATGAAAGGCAGGCCGTAGCGTGCGGCGTTACTTTCTCCGTCCAAGCCAAGCCTGATCGCATCGATCAACTCCATTTCCGCCTTCACCGCCGCGATCGCATCGACATCGCAGAGGATTTCCCGGCGAACGGGCGTAATATTGTTCTTGCGGCCCTTGGCTAATTCTTTGGGCATGCCGGCATCGCTCCCGACCGGGTAATTGTGCAGTTGCTGAAAGATCGTCTGCACGTGCGGCGGTCGGCTCTCAGCGGAACAGCCCAATGCGAGACTGAAGGATGGCAACCCGTCGCGCAGCAAACTGGCGGGAATTCTGCCTTTGTGTTCCTTCTCATGCTCCCATCGTCGTGACTCGAGGCC
>CAZKOE010000285.1:0-2424 GCA_964554305.1 uncultured Gammaproteobacteria bacterium | reverse complement strand
GTGCAGGAAACGCAACAACAACTCGTCCACAACGCTTGACTTGCCGGCGCCGCCGGTGCCGGTAATGCCGACGACGGGCGTAATCGGCCGGGACGCGGACGACCATTCCTTGCGCAATTTGGCTGATTCGGCATCGGACAAGGCGCCGTTCTCAATTGACGACAGCATGCGCCCGACGCTGATTTCGTCATCAATATCGGCATCCGCCACCAATTCGGGCACCGAGCCCTGGGAGCGCCGGTTTCCAGCCGGCCCTTGCCGGGGAGACGCCGGCGCTCCGTCCCGGGCGTGCGAAGCGCGCGCCACGACGTCCTCGATCCTGTGCACGAGGCCCATGTGCATGCCGTCGTTCGGATGGTAGAGGCGCTCGACGCCGTAACCTTCGAGTTCCTCGATCTCCTCCGGCGTGATCGTGCCGCCGCCGCCGCCGAAAACCCGGATGTGCCCCGCTCCGCGCTCCCTGAGCATGTCCACCATGTACTTGAAGTACTCGATGTGCCCGCCCTGGTAGGAGCTGATCGCGATCGCGTCGGCATCCTCTTCCAGCGCCGCACGCACGACGTCCTCAACCGAGCGGTTATGGCCGAGATGGATCACTTCCGCGCCCTGATCCTGGATAATCCGACGCATGATGTTGATCGCGGCATCGTGACCGTCGAAAAGGCTGGCGGCGGTCACGAAGCGCAGGGGGCGCCCGGCCGCCTGCTCGCGGATGTCGCTTTTCATGACTTCGGCCGGTCTCGCCATCGTTTTCTCCATTCACCCATCCTCCTGATTATAGAGGCCCGGGCCGGCTACAGGGGCCGAAACGGTATAATGGGATGATTTTCCGGAGGCGCCCGCCGCCCTCGGCGGCATGGATTCTACCGGGATTCGCCGCGGCGTGAACCCGTGCCTCATTACCGTTCAACCCCTTGATGCGGAGGTAAAAATCGCATGGAACTCATGTCCAGAATCACCGAAATGGGTCACGAGGAAGTGGTCTTTTTTCATGCGCGCGATCTCGGCCTGAAGGCCATCGTCGCCATTCACGACACCACGCTCGGCCCGGCGCTCGGCGGTTGCCGCATGCTGCCCTACAAGAGCGACGACGATGCCCTCTACGACGTGTTGCGCCTCTCGCGCGGCATGACCTACAAGAACGCCGTGGCCGGACTCGAACTCGGCGGCGGGAAATCGGTGATCATCGGTGATCCGAAAAAGGACAAGAGCGAGGCCTTCTTCCGCGCGTTCGGCCATTTCATCGAGTCGCTCGGCGGGCGCTACATCACCGCCGAGGACGTCAATACATCGGTACCGGACATGGAACACATCTTCCTGGAAACCGACCACGTGGCCGGCATCTCCTCCGCCTTCGGCGGCAGCGGCGACCCCTCGCCGTTCACCGCGCTCGGGACGTTCCGGGGCATCGAAGCCGCGGCCGAACGCAAGTACGGCTCGAAGGATCTCTCGAAGCTGTCCTTCGCCGTCCAGGGCGCGAAACCGGCGCCAAGGTCTATGTCTGCGATACGGACGAGGCGCGCGTCAAGCACGCCGTCGAAAAGGACGGGGCCGAGAAAGTCGGCCTCGACGAAATCTACGAAACCGATGCCAAGGTGTTCGCGCCCTGCGCGCTCGGCGGCTCGGTAAATCCCGAAACGCTGCCGAAGCTCAAATGTGACATTATCGCGGGCTCCGCCAACAATCAGCTCGATACCGACGACACGGGCGAGGAGCTGGAGAAGCGCGGCATCCTTTACGTGCCCGATTACGTCATCAACGCCGGCGGCGTCATCAACGTCGCGATCGAGCGCGAGGGCTACAACAAGGAGCGCGCGACCCGCAAGGTCAACCGCATCTTCGACATCTGCAAGCACGTCTTCCACATCGCCGAGCACGAGCACATGCCGACCTACAAGGCCGCCGACCGCCTCGCCGAGAAACGTATTGCCGAGGTCAGCAAGGTGCGCCGGCCGTACATCCCGCCGCGCCGCCACCTCTCCAACGACCGTCACACGCGCGACTGATGGGTCTCGCGGCGCCGAACCTCGGTGAAGATCTCGACCTGCTGCGGGAGACGGTACGCCGTTTCGCCGAATCGGAAATTGCACCGCGCGCGGCGGAAATAGACGCCAGCAACAGCTTCCAGCGCGATCTCTGGCCAAAACTCGGCGAGCTCGGACTGCTCGGCCTCACCATACCCGAGGCCGACGGCGGAGCGGGGCTCGGCTACTTCGCCCACGTGGTCGCGATGGAGGAAATCTCGCGCGCCTCGGGTTCGGTCGGCCTCTCCTACGGCGCGCACTCGAACCTGTGCGTCAACAATCTGGCGCTTAACGGCAACGACGTGCAACGCAAGAAGTACCTGCCGAAGCTCATATCCGGCGAATGGGTCGGTGCCCTCGCGATGAGCGAGGCTGGCGCCGGCTCCGACGTGGTCGGCTC
>CAZKOE010000284.1:0-2456 GCA_964554305.1 uncultured Gammaproteobacteria bacterium | reverse complement strand
GGGAAGCGTGCCATCCTTCGCCATCTGGTAAAGCCGGTGTACGCCTGTCGTTGTTTCTTCGGTCACGCCGCGCACGTCCTTCATGCGCTTCGAGTACCAGTGCGAATCTTCGGCGAGATGTTGTTTGATCTCGGCGAAGAGCGCTGTTTCCTCTTCGTTTTCCGGCTTCGCAATCAGTGACGGATCGTTTTCCGTGCGCGCGCCAAGCGTTAGTGCAAGCGTCGCGTCGCCGCCGTCGTCGAGGATCATGTTCGGGCCTTCGCTGTCGCCCCAGTCCAGGATGCGGTGGGTGTAGGCCCAGTATTCGGTGACCGTCTCGCCTTTCTTCGCGAACACCGGGATGTTGTCGGCGGCGATGGCGGCCGCCGCGTGATCCTGGGTCGAGAAGATGTTGCACGAGGCCCAGCGGACTTTTGCCCCGAGCGCAACCAGTGTTTCGATGAGGACCGCGGTCTGGATCGTCATGTGAAGCGAGCCGGCAATGCGGGCACCCTTCAGTGGCTGATCCTTGGCGTATTTCTCGCGCGTCGCCATGAGGCCCGGCATTTCGGTCTCGGCGATCGCGATTTCCTTGCGACCGAAGTCGGCCTGTTCGATGTCGCTCACCACGTAGTCGGTGAACGAATCCTGCATTACTGCATTCATGTCATTCTCCTGTTCGGGTGAGCGCCGTTGGAAAAGAAACGCCTTCCCTCCGAGCCTGTCAAGCCGTTGCCTGATGCAGCGCTCCTCGGAGGAGAGCGGTTTATGTGGGGCGGGAACGCTCGCTACGAGAGCTTGTCCCGGCCTACGTATCCTGGTAAATTCTATGCCGTGACGGCTTGTTTCAACACTGCCGCTTCGCGCAGCGCCTCGGCCTTGTCGGTGCGCTCCCAGGTGAACTCCGGTTCCTCGCGCCCGAAGTGGCCGTAGGCTGCCGTCTTGCGGTAGATCGGGTGGATCAGGTCGAGCATCCTGATGATGCCCCAGGGACGCAGATCGAAGTGTTCGCGCACGAGCGATTCGATGCGCGCATCGTCAATGGTGCCGGTGCCGAAGGTATCCACTGAAATCGAGGTCGGTTCGGCGACGCCGATCGCGTAGGACAACTGGATTTCGCAGCGCTCGGCAAGGCCTGCAGCGACGATGTTTTTCGCCACATAGCGCGCCGCGTAGGCCGCCGAGCGATCCACCTTGGAGGGATCCTTGCCGGAGAAGGCGCCACCGCCGTGGCGCGCCATGCCGCCGTAGGTGTCCACGATGATCTTGCGCCCGGTAAGCCCGCAGTCGCCGACCGGTCCGCCGATCACGAAGCGGCCGGTCGGATTGATGAGGAAACGCGTGTCCTTGCCGATCCACTCGGCGGGGAGCACGGGCTTGATAATGGTTTCCATCACGCCTTCGCGAATGGTTTCGTTCGTGACGTCGTCGTCGTGCTGCGTGGAAAGCACGACCGTTTCAATGCCGGTCGGGCGGCCGTTTTCGTAGCGGAAGGTGACCTGACTTTTCGCGTCGGGGCGCAGCCATTCGAGCGTGCCGGCACGGCGCATCTCGGCCTGGCGCTTGACCAGACGATGGGCGAAGGTGATCGGGGCCGGCATGAGGACATCGGTTTCGTTCGAGGCGTAGCCGAACATGAGCCCCTGGTCGCCGGCGCCCTGGTTCTCGTCCACCTCGCGATCCACGCCCTGGGCGATGTCGCCCGACTGCTTGCCGATGATCGAGATCACGGCGCAGGTGGCGCCGTCGAAGCCGACTTCGGAGCTGGTGTAGCCGATGCCGGAGATGACCTCGCGCACGAGGTTGTCGAGATCAATCCAGGCCGAGGTGGTGATTTCGCCGCCGACGATCGCGGTGCCGGTCTTGATCATGGTTTCGCAGGCGACGCGCGCGCCGCGGTCCTCGGCGAGGATCGCATCGAGCACGGCGTCCGAAATCTGGTCGGCGACCTTGTCCGGGTGGCCCTCGGAGACGGACTCCGAGGTAAACAGGTAACTATCGGCCATGGCGGATGCCCGTTCGCGCTGTACAAACACAAAATTTTACCATCGTTCGCCGGGCGTTCAGGGGGAGCGCTTGAGAAAATCGCGCCCAGACCTCAAAATAGTGCGGTTCCATGTCGGAGAGGCCCGGATGCCGATCTACGAATATCGCTGCGAAAAATGCGGTCACCGCTTCGAGCGCTGGCAGAAGATGTCCGATCCCGACCCCAGGCGTTGTCCCGAGTGCAGGGCCACCGAGGTGCAGCGACTGATTTCGCCCGTCGGCTTCCGGCTCAAGGGCGGCGGCTGGTACGAGACCGACTTCAAGAAGAACAATCGCCACAATATTGCCGATGACGGAGAAGCGGACAAGAAGAAGGAAAAATCCGCCGACAAGGCAGAAGGCAAAACAAGCGAAAAGCCCGCCGAAAAGAAGACACCAGCGGGCGGTGAGGCCCGGAAATCAGCCAGCAAGGCGGGGGAACCCGCCGCCTG
>CAZKOE010000283.1:0-2486 GCA_964554305.1 uncultured Gammaproteobacteria bacterium | reverse complement strand
GCCCATATTTCCGCCGCGTCCTGTTCCACCCAGCCGGGCCGTGGGAAACTCTGGGTCAATTCCCGCTGCGCCCGCGCCACCAACTTTCCGTCCTGATCGAAGACCATCGCGCGACTGCTCGACGTACCCTGATCGAGTGCCAACAGATAGGTCATGCATCAATTCCCAAACCCGTAGCGCGCAGCCTAACCTACTTCACTCCCTCTTGCACGCATCCGCTTCGAGTTGCGGGGATTGCGCAGGTTGGCTGAACGCAGCGAAGCCCAACCTACGTGCTTATCTCTTGCATACCCCAAAACTTGAGTCAGATTTATCACTGCAGAGATCACAGAAAAAATCATGAAACTCTGTGTTCTCTGCGTACCCTGCGGCTATCTTTCCCCATCAAAATGCAAACCCGAGTGCAGAAGCGATATTTGTTCGTTCGGCTAAACTGTTGCGACCGTTCGTTCTCCGTGGCGGGAAGCATGAGCCTTGGAGCCACCACCAAAATCGAGATGGCCTGGCAGGAAGCCATCGCGAGCGGATGTATCTCCCACGATCCCGCACAAGGCGAAGCGCGGCGTGCACTCTCGCGCCTGGAGGGCGAACTCGTCGGGAAGCGGTTGTTTGCGCGCCGGCGCTCACCGCGGGGCGTCTACCTGTACGGCCCGGTCGGGCGGGGGAAAACCTGGCTGATGGATTTGTTCTTCCGCAACCTGCCCATCGAGCAAAAACTGCGCCGCCATTTCCATGCCTTCATGCAGGAGGAAATCCACGCGCCCCTGAAACGGCTGCGCGGGGAGCGCGACCCGCTGCCGAAACTGGCGCGTGCATTGGCCCGGCGCACGCGGGTCGTCTGTTTCGACGAACTGCTGGTCGAGGACATCGCCGACGCCATGCTGCTCGGCCCCCTGCTCCAGGCCTTGTTTTCCGAAGGGGTCGCGCTGGTTGCCACCTCCAATGTATCCCCGGCCGACCTTTACCGCGGTGGCTTGCAACGGGAACGGTTCCTACCGGCCATCGCGGCCCTGGAAGCCCGTTGCGAACTCATCGAAGTCGCCGGGAAACACGACTATCGTGCCGAATTCATCGGCGCAGAAGGCGTCTGGCGCATTGCCGGAACCGCGGAAGGAGAGAAAATCCTCGCCGCGGTGTTTCGGCACCTCGCCGGCGAACCGCCCCGCCCCGTCGAATTACGGATCAACGATCGCCCGATAGTCGCGAGGGGCGCCGGTGCCGACACCCTGTTGCTGCGTTTCGCGGATTTGTGCGAAGGCCCGCGCAGTGCCGCGGACTATCTTGAACTCGCACACAGGTACCGCGTCCTTCTTCTTGCAAACGTACCCGTTCTCGACGACGAAAATCCGGATGCGGCCCGCCGCTTCATCGCCCTGATCGATATTCTTTACGAATCGCACACGGTGTTGATCGCGACGGCCTCCGCCCCGCCCGAAGCGCTGTATGCCGGCAGGCGTTTCCGTTTCGAGTTCAAGCGCACCGCAAGCCGGCTCGAACAAATGCGCTCCGCCGACTGGCTGGCCGCCACTCATCTCACCCGCATCCCCAGGCTCACCCCTCTCTAATCCGGCGGCTGCCGCGAGCGGACGCCGATGCCGGACGACCAGTGCAGGCCCCGAAGCTTTCGGCGTCCCTCAGGGACGAAGGCCGAAGACGATGCCGCAAAGCGCGAGAAGGGCCCCGGGAAAGACGCCGAGACCAAGCACGGCAAGGCCGTTCACGCTGAGAACGAGCTTGAGATCGGGGTCGGCAATGAGCTTGCGATGCTCGCCTTCCGCGTGCTCGAAATACATGAGCCAGACGACCCGGAGGTAATAGAATCCGGCGATCACCGCCATCACCACGGCGAAAACGGCGAGCCAGACCATATGAATGTTGAGCACGGCCTTGATGACCTCCAGCTTCGCCCAGAAGCCGATGAAGGGTGGAATGCCGGCCATCGAAAACATCATCATCGCCATCACGGCGGCAAACCAGGGGCTGCGCTCGTTCAAGCCCTTGAAGTCATCGAGCTTCTCGGCCTCGAAACCGGCGCGGGACATGATGATGATCACGCCGAAGGCGCCGATAAACATGATGGCGTAGGCGAGCGTATAGAACATTGCCGCGCGATAGCCTATGGCGTTGCCCGCGAGGATGCCGAGCAGAACGAAACCCATGTGGTTGATCGTGGAATAACCGAGCATGCGCTTGATGTTGCCCTGGGCGATCGCAACCACGGCGCCGATCCACAGCGAGGCTACGGCAATTGCCGTCAGGAGCCACAGCCAGGCGCCATGCAGCGGCCCCATGCCCTCGGCAAGCAGGCGGATGAAGAAGGCGAAGGCCGCGATCTTCGGCACCGAGCCGATGAAGGTCACCATGCTGGACGGGGCGCCCTCGTAAACGTCGGGAATCCACATGTGAAACGGCACGGCGCCCATTTCGAAGGACATCGCGAGAATCACGAAGCCGAGCCCTACCCACAGGCCAATGCTGATCCCGCC
>CAZKOE010000282.1:0-2525 GCA_964554305.1 uncultured Gammaproteobacteria bacterium | reverse complement strand
AGCCCGGCGGAGCTTCCGGTCGGCATTCTCACCGCCCTGATCGGCGCGCCGTTCTTCATGTGGCTGCTCGTCAAGCAACGCAAACTGGAGTATTAACTCATGCTCACCCTCACCGAGGCGACACTGTCCCGGTCGGAACGGCCCAT
Organism: uncultured Gammaproteobacteria bacterium; assembly: GCA_964554305.1. Taxonomy (GTDB): domain Bacteria; phylum Pseudomonadota; class Gammaproteobacteria; order JAKDMP01; family JAKDMP01; genus JAKDMP01. The sequence goes on along the minus strand of CAZKOE010000282.1, from coordinate 2,379 downwards.
TCTCGATCGGGTGAACCTGGAAGTTCGCCCCGGCTCGTTGCTCGCCGTGATCGGCCCCAACGGCGCGGGCAAATCCACGGCGCTCAAGCTGTTGAGTGGCGAATTGCGTGCCGATGATGGCCGGGTCTGCCTCGATGGTGTCGATCTCAATCACTGGCATCGCGAGGAGCTCGCCTGCCGGCGCGCCGTGCTGTCGCAAAGCATCACGCTTGCCTTCGGCTTCAGCGTCTTTGACGTGGTCGCCATGGGCCGCAGTCCGCACGCCGAATGCAGTCGCATCTCCAACCGTCGCATCGTCCACGCGGCGCTCGCGGCCGTGGACATGCTCCACTGTGCCCGGCGCGATTATCAAACCCTCTCGGGCGGGGAGCAACAACGGGTGCAGCTCGCGCGGGTGCTGGCCCAGATTTGGCCGGAGGAGACGGGCAGCGATGCGGCCTGCTACCTCCTGCTGGACGAGCCCGTGAGCGGCCTCGATCCGGCCCACCAGCACGCCCTTTTGAGCCATGCGCAACGGCGAGCCAGACAGGGCTACGGCGTCCTCGCCGTGCTCCACGATCTCAACCTGGCCTCGCAGTACGCCGATTACGTCGCCATCATGCGCGAGGGCCGCATCTTCTGCCACGGCATCCCCGAAGAAATCTTCACGCGCGAACGCATCCATTCCGCTTTCGGCGTCTCCTCCGACATCAGCGTTCACCCCCGCACGCGCCGTCCGCAACTGGTGATGTGGTCCGGCGGGCAGGCGGATGCGGCGGTGGCGCAACGCAAGGAGGCCGCGTCATGAAAGAAATCGAGTTCAGGCTTTTCGATGCGGCGGATTTTCCCCTGGTTTATTTTCGCGGGCGAGACTTGGCTCCCGGCTATGCAACACAATGGATCGCCGAAATGGAGGCGCTGCTCGCCTATGAAAGCCCTTTCGTGTTCGTCTTTCCCGATCCGAGCGGGGAGGAAGCGCGCGAAGACCGCAAGGCGCGCACGCTGTGGCTGAAGGTGAATCGGGAACGGCTGGCGGCCTGCTGCGCCGGCATCGTCGCGGTCGAACCGGATGCGGCGAAACGTGCGGTGCGCCGTGCGCAGGGCATGAGACTTTCCGCCGCCTTCGGCGGCCTGCCCTTCAAGGTCACCGTGGATCGCGCCCAAGCCGAAGCCGCCACCCGGCGCTTGTTCGCAAACTTCCCGTAACGTCGCCGTCTTTTCTGAGCGGCAACGTCAGAACCCTTGGGGCGAGGGGCCGAATTGGACGGGTTTTCCCACGGCGTCAACGGCGACCATCACGAACTCCCCGGAGGTGGCCACGATCTTCTCGCCGCCGGAGCAGGATTCCCGAAGCAACGAAACCCTGACGGTGATCGAGCTGCGTCCCGTCGAACGTATCCCTGCGACAATGTCTACGATCTCGCCCATCTTGATCGCCGAGCGGAAATCAATGCGATCGGATCGCACGGTAACCGTCGTGCATCCCGCGTAGCGACTGCTCAGCAGAAACGCGGCCTTGTCCATCCAGGCCAGCGCCTGGCCGCCGAACAAGGTTCCCATATGGTTACAGTGGTGCGGGAACACGATTTCGGCCAGGCGGATTTCCCTGGTGGCTTCAGAACTCGACATCGAATGCGACCTCGCCCGGCGTCGCGATCTGATACGCCGACACGCGCCGCTCGAAGAAGTTGGCGAGCTCCTGGGTGTCTTGCAGTTCCATGAACGGAAATGGGTTCTTCGCGCCGTAGAGGATCGGCAAATGCAACCGCGCAAGCCGCTGGTCGGCGACGTATTCGAGGTATTGGCGCATCTCTTTCACCGACATGCCGACGACACCGCCGCCCAGCACGTCCTCGGCGAACTGCGCCTCGCAGTCCACCGCCTCGCCCATCATCTGCGTGACCTGTTCCGCCCAGTCATCGCCGAACAATTGCGGTTCTTCGCGGCGCACGGTGTCAAGTACCGCGAAGGCGAAGGCCATGTGTCCGGACTCGTCGCGGAACACCCAGTTGGTGCCGGCCGCGAGCCCGGGCAGCAGTCCGCGCGAGCGCAGGAAATAGACGTAGGCGAACGCGCCGAAGAAGAACAGGCCCTCGATGCAGGCTGCGAAGCAGGTGAGATTCAGGAGGAATCCGCGCCGGTCGGCGTCCGAGTGGATGCGATCGAGTTGCTGGATCGAGGCGATCCAGCGCTGACAGAACTCCGCCTTGCACCGGATCGAAGGGATGTTCTCGACCGCGGCAAAGGCCGCCGCGCGCTCGGTGTGGTCGGGGATGTAGTTGTCCAGCAGCGTCAGGTAGAACTGCACGTGCAGTGCCTCCTCGTACAACTGCCGCGACAGGAACATGCGCGCTTCGGGGGCATTGATGTGACGGTACAGGTTCAGCACCAGGTTGTTGG
>CAZKOE010000281.1:0-2537 GCA_964554305.1 uncultured Gammaproteobacteria bacterium | reverse complement strand
CCGAAGGCATCATCGTCCAGTTTGGCGGGCAGACGCCGCTCAAGCTCGCCCGCGCGCTGGAAGCGGCGGGTGCGCCGATCATCGGCACGAGCCCCGATGCGATCGACCGGGCCGAGGACCGCGAACGCTTCCAACAGTTGATCGCGAAACTCGGCCTGCGCCAGCCGGCAAACCGCACGGCGCGCGGCGAGGGCGAGGCGCTTGCCGTGGCCGACGAAGTGGGCTACCCGCTGATCGTGCGACCCTCCTACGTGCTCGGCGGGCGGGCGATGGAAACCGTGTTCAACGACGAGGATCTTGCCGGCTACATGCAGCGGGCGGTGGCGGTCTCAAACGAGGCGCCGGTACTGCTCGATCACTTCCTGGATCATGCGATCGAAGTGGATGTCGACGTTGTCGCCGACGGCAAACGGGTCGTGATCGGCGGCATCATGGAGCACGTCGAGCAGGCCGGCATACACTCCGGCGATTCGGGGGCGTCGTTGCCGCCGCACACCTTGCCGGCGGCAACGCAGGACGAGATTGCTCGCCAGTGCGTCGCGCTCGCGCGCGAACTCGGAGTCGTCGGCCTCATGAACGTGCAGTTCGCGATCCAGAATGGCGACATCTACATTCTCGAGGTCAATCCGCGCGCCTCGCGCTCGGTGCCCTTCGTCGCCAAGGCCACGGGGCTCGCGCTCGCGCGGGCCGCGGCGCTCGCGATGGTCGGCGTGAGTCTGGCCGATCAGGGCATCGGGAAGATGCCGCGCCCGCCGTACTATTCGGTCAAGGAATCAGTGTTTCCCTTCATCAAGTTCCGCGGCGCGGACCCGATCCTCGGTCCGGAGATGAAGTCCACCGGCGAGGTCATGGGCACCGGTGCGAGTTTCGGCGAAGCTTACGCCAAGGCCCAGTTTGCCTCGGGCGTTATACTGCCGATGGGCGGCCGGGCGCTGCTTTCCGTGCGCGACGCGGACAAACCAGCCTGCGTGGAACTGGCGCGGGCGCTTGTCGCGCGCGGCTTCGAGCTCGTTGCCACGCACGGAACCGAACGGGCGATGCTCGCTGCCGGCATTCCCTGCGCCGGGATCAACAAGGTGCGCGAAGGTCGCCCGCACGTGGTGGACATGATCAAGAACGACGAGCTCTCCCTGATCGTCAACACCACCGAGGGCAAGCGGGCGATCGAGGAATCGCGCTCCATCCGCCGTGAGGCCGTCGCTCACAAGGTGACCTACTACACGACGATCGCCGCCGCCAGGGCAACGGTCGTGGCGCTGAGTTACACGGAGATAACCGAGGTAAATGAATTGAAGGCATTGCACGGGAGAATCGCATGAATCGCGTGCCGCTTACCGTCGCCGGTGCGGAAAAACTGCGCGCCGAACTCGGGCGCCTGAAGCACGAGGATCGCCCGCGGGTGGTCGCCGCTATTGCCGAGGCGCGCGCACATGGCGATCTGAAGGAAAACGCTGAGTATCACGCGGCCAAGGAGGAGCAGGGTTTCATCGAGGCGCGCATCCGCGAAATCGAGGGCAAGCTTTCGCGGGCCGAGATCATTGACGTCACGCGAGTCAATGCCGGCGGGCGGGTCATCTTCGGCGCTACCGTGGTCGTCGTCGAGGATGGTTCGGAGGCGGAAAAGACCTATCGGATCGTCGGCGAGGACGAAGCCGACATCAAGCAGGGGTTGATCTCGGTTGCCTCGCCGCTGGCCCGTGCGCTGGTCGGAAAGCGCGAAGGCGACACGGTACAGGTCTCGGCGCCTGGCGGCGAACGCGAGTTGGAAATCGTCGAGGTCCGCTACGAGTAGGATCGAGACCCGGATCCTGAGCCCCGGGTTTCCGTTTTGAGACGGCGGGCGAAAACAAGGCGCTGGGCGCGGGCGCAGGAGCGCGATCCCTGGGTACGCAAGGCCCGGGCGCAGGGGCTGCCCTCGCGGGCGGCCTTCAAGCTGGAGGAGATCATCGCGCGCCGGCGGCTCATCGGGCCGGGCGATCGGGTCCTCGAGTTGGGCGCGGCACCCGGTGGCTGGACGCGGCTCGCCGTAGCTGCCGCCGGGCCGGCAGGCCGGGTGGTGGCGGTGGATCGGCTGGACATGGCCGTGCCGGCGGGGGCGCGTTTCATACGGGGCGACCTGACCGACCCGGCGGTGCAGGCCGAGGCGTTCGCGGCCTTGGATGGGACGGCAGGCATTGTACTCTGCGATTTAGCCCCCAACTTGACAGGCATAGCCGATGTGGATGCCGCTGCGGCGGCGCAATTGGGCGACCTGGCCGCCGATCTGGCGGAACGGACATTGAAACCGCAAGGCTCGTTGCTGGTCAAAAGCTTCAGCGGTGTGGCGGGCGAGAGCCTGCGGCGGCGTTTGCGCGAGGAGTATCGCGAGGTGAAGGCCCTCAAGCCGGCCGCTTCGCGGGCCGCGAGCCGTGAGTTTTATCTGCTCGCGCGGGGCTTCGAAGGTCGCCCGGACGTGGTTTCCTGAGCCCGAAGGCGATATAGTAGTAGTCAATGGGAGGACCTCGCGACCGCGGTCCGCGTCCTGCGCGAGGTCCTCG
>CAZKOE010000280.1:1258-2554 GCA_964554305.1 uncultured Gammaproteobacteria bacterium | reverse complement strand
CACGCCCGTGGCGAGTGAACCCGCGGGGTAGCTCGCGATCAGCGTCGGCACGCCGCCCGCGCCGATCGAATAGGCAAACACTTTGCTGGTGCCGTAGCTCACGACGTACAGGTAGGGCGCCTGCGGATCCGCCGCGACCCAGCTGGGTGCGGCACCGACCGCGAACGGGCTTCCGGCCACCGGAGTCAGTGTGCCGTCGTTTCCGATGGCGTAGGCGGACAGGTTGTTGCTGGCTAAGTTCGCGACGTACAGATACGGCCCTGACGGCGCGATCGCCAGCGCGACGGGGGCGCTCGCCGGTGTCGGCGAATCGCTGGGGAAAAAGATTCCTCTTGGACGTATCGGAGGACCGCTGGGTCTATAGATTGTGATCGAGACGGTTGCCGGAGCGGAAGTGTCACCCGTGGTTGTATCGGTCACCGTGAACTGAAATGAATCAGACCCTGGATTACTGGAGGCCTGATAAGTGAACGCGCCGGTCTGCGAGTCGAAGCTGGTGATGGCCCCCTGGCCGGGCTGGGTCGTGATCGCGAAGGTCAGAGAATCACCATCGGGAGCCGTGCCGGTCAGTGTGCCGGTATGCGAGTCTCCCGCTTCCACGTCGAAGCTGGCGCCCTGTGCGATCGGCGGGCCCCCGGCGGCATTGACCGTGATCGAAATCGTCGCCGCGGGGGAGACGAGCCCCGTCACCGTGTCGGTCGCCGTGAAGCTGAAGTTGTCCGCACCGGTGTACCCGGACCCCGGCGTATAGCTGAATGCGCCCGTGGACGAGTCGAGGACGGTGGCCGTGCCGTGGGCCGGCGTGGCCGCGATCTGGAACAGCAGCGGGTCGCCGTTCGGTGCGCTTGCGGACAGCGTGCCGCCTACGGCCACGTTTTCCAGTGTCGTGTACGCGCCGGCGTTCGCCACCGGCGCCGCGGGCGGCGGATAGGTGCCGATGAGGCTGAGTCGGCCGTCGCCGCCGATCGCGTAGGCCGAGACGCTGTTGCCGCCGGTGTTCGCGACGTAGGCATACTGGCCGGCCGCGTTCACCACGATCGCCTCCGGACTGCTGCCCGCCGCGGCGGCGCCGATCGCGCTCAAGGCACCGCTCGCCCGGATGGCATAGGCCGAGACGTTGTGGCTGCCGGAATTGACGGCGTACAGGCGTACAGATAAGGCGCTTGCGGATCCGCCGCGACGGATGCCGTGTGGGCGCTGGCGGGGAAGGGGCTTCCGGTGAGCGGCACCGGCACGTCGCTGCGCACTCCGAGGCGCCAGGTCGAGACGTCGCTGCCTTCGAAGTTCCCGGCCACC
>CAZKOE010000280.1:0-1248 GCA_964554305.1 uncultured Gammaproteobacteria bacterium | reverse complement strand
GCGCTGCCCGCCGATCGTCCAGTTCCCGGGAGCCGCGGAAAGAATCGGGGCATAAACGGATCCACTGGCCAAGGCGAACAGTCCGGCGCCGTCGGCATTGTCCACCGGGTTCGCGGCGATCAACCACGCCGCCTTGAGCGTATTGGCGGGCGGGGCGGGGTTGTTGAAAGCCGCCGTGAACAGGGCCGCACAGGTGGCGGAAGGAGACGGCGCCGTTCCATCGGAGTTTACGCAGCCGGCGAGCAGGTTCCCGAGCGTGTCGAGCTTCTCGAGCGTCATTTCGGCCGCCGGATCGCCACTCGCCTCGTTCGTGAGGAGTGCGCTTGCATGGCCCGTGATGACATTGACGAGGTTGTTCACCGAGGCCGCCATGTGCGCGAGATCGGCGGCCCCCGGAATCGAAACGCAGGTGCCTGACCGGGTGTTGTGGCTGATTGTCGAACAGTCGGCGAAGTGGATGTAGTTCTGCAACGCCGCCGTGGAGGCGACGGTCGTGAGTTCGTCTATGTTGACCGTGCCCACCACCGGCGCAAGCGTGCTGCCCTGGATGCCTGCGATCGTCATCAATTTGATGGCGCCGTTGGTACCGCTGCCGGTGGCATTGCCACCGGAGGCGACGAGGTAGATTACCTGCCCCGTTGCCGGCGCGGGCGAAAACGTCATCGTGAAGCGCCCGGTGGCGTCGGTGCTCGCCGTGCCGATCTGGGCCGCCGCCGTGCCCGGACTGGTGCCGGAAGCATAAGCTACGACAGTGGCCTCCACAATCGGCTGGCGCCCGCCGAAGACTTTGCCGTGAAAAGCGGCGGCCTGCGGCGCAGGCGACGCCGCGCTCGATTGACTGCTCGAATGCGACGGACAGCCCGCCAAGAGAGTCAGCCCTGCCGCCAACGCGATACCCGCAAAACTTGCAACCGCACCGCGTGCCGTCGAATGCCTTGAAAATCCGCTCATGATTCCGACCTCCGTTTAGAGCCTTGCCAATGCAGGCTCAGGCGGGGCGGGTTGTCAGGGGCGGGTCGGCTCGCGTCGGCTTGTCTCGGGCAGCCACGCACACGCTCTTCTCGTGAGCCTGCGCGCTCTGGCTTGGCCGGGCTGGACTTTTAACTGCCCCCGCTTGCCCGCCCAAGGGCGGGAGCGAATTCTGACCGGGGCCTCCGTGGCCGGCTGCTCCTCAAGCCGTACCGCGGATTTCAAGCCGTTGTCAAGGTAAAAATAGACCCGTTCCGCCGAAAAGTCAAGTCGAATGTC
>CAZKOE010000279.1:0-2593 GCA_964554305.1 uncultured Gammaproteobacteria bacterium | reverse complement strand
CGCACTGCGCGTCTATCTTCGGCGGATGGGTGTAGATGTTGTACACGCGGCCGCATTCGGGGCAGGTGAGCCGCCCGGTGAGGCGCTGCAGCAGCACGTCGGCGTCAATCTCCAGCAACAGGGCGACGTCGAGCGGCTGATCGAGTTTCGCGAGCAGCTTGTCCAGCGCCTCGCCCTGCTTGACGTTGCGCGGGAAGCCGTCGAGTACGAAGCCGGCGCCCGTGTCACCCGCGCGCAGGCGCTCGCGGATGATCTTCAGAACGATCTCGTCGGAGACGAGACGCCCGGCGTTCATGGCCTCCTTGGCCTGAAGGCCGAGTTCGCTTCCGGAGGTCAGCGCATCGCGCAGCAGATCGCCGGTGGAAATCTGCGGGATGCCGAGCTTGCCGGTGAGGAGCTTCGCCTGCGTACCCTTGCCGGAGCCGGGTGCGCCGAGGAGCACGATGCGCATGAGAAATACCCTTTGCGGATTGCAATCAGCGGCCAAGTATACGACGCCGCGCTCCGGGCCGTGTCGGGGCTCGTAACGTACCCTCGCCTATGGCAGAATGCAACCACTTCCTTGCCGGTTGATCCATGTCAAAACGCAACGCCTTTTATGCCCAGTCGGGCGGCGTAACGGCCGTCATCAATGCGACCGCCGGCGCCGTCATCGAGGCCGCGCGCGCGCACCGCGACGTGATCGGCAGGCTCTATGCCGGGCGCAACGGCATCCTCGGCGCGCTGCGCGAGGAACTCTACGACACGGGCCGGGAATCGCGGAGCGCCGTCGCCGCGCTCGCTCACACGCCCGGTGGGGCCTTCGGCTCCTGCCGCTACAAACTCAAGGGCATCGCCGAGTCGCGTACCGAGTACGAGCGCCTGATCGCCGTGTTCCGCGCGCACGACATCGGCTATTTCTTCTACAACGGCGGCAACGACTCGGCCGACACGGCGCTCAAGGTCTCGCGCATCGGCCGCGAACTCGGCTATCCGCTCGCCTGCATCGGCATTCCGAAGACGGTCGACAACGACCTCGCCGTGACCGACTGCTCGCCCGGCTTCGGCTCGGTCGCGAAGTACGTCGCCGTGTCCACGCGCGAGGCCGCGCTCGACGTGGCCTCGATGGCGGAAACCTCGACCAAGGTATTCATTCTCGAAGTCATGGGTCGGCACGCGGGCTGGATCGCCGCCGCCGCGGGGCTCGCCGGCGAGGGCCGCGACCAAGCGCCGCACCTGATCCTTTTCCCCGAGCGGGCCTTCGATCAAGCGGATTTTCTCGCCAGGGTGAATGCCTGCGTCAAGCGCAACGGCTACAGCGTCGTCGTCGCCTCCGAAGGCGTACGTGATGCCGATGGGCGCTTCTTGTCCGAGGTCGGTACGCGCGATGCCTTCGGCCACGCCCAGCTCGGCGGTCTCGCGCCGCGCCTTGCGAACATGGTGAGCGACGAACTCGGCTACAAGCATCATTGGGCGGTCGCGGATTACCTGCAACGCTCGGCGCGGCATCTTGCCTCGAAGACTGATCTCGAACAGGCGCAGGCGGTAGGCCGGGCGGCGGTGGAATTCGCCGTTGCGGGCGATAACGCCGTGATGCCCGTGATCGAGCGCCACTCGGACAAGCCCTATCGCTGGCGGATCGCCAAGGCGCCGCTCGCGCGCATTGCGAACCACGAAAGGAAACTCCCGAAATCCTTTATCCGCGCCGACGGCTACGGCATCACGGCCGCCGCCCGGCGCTACCTCGCGCCGCTCGTCGCGGGCGAAGCCTGGCCGCCGTTCAAGCACGGCCTGCCGGACTACGCGCGACTCAGGCTCGAGCCCGCGCCCCGCAAGCTCCCACCCTGGACACCCGGGGTGTAGACTTGGAATAAGTGCCTCGCTCCCGGGCACCGCGGGTGTCAGACGTCGACGATGCTTCCGGCGTACCCGGGCCTGCGCGGCGATAGACGATGATCCTGCGAGTCCAGAGTCTTTGGCGATTGCACAGGCCGTGTTTCTCGGATAAAATGTCCTGTCCGGATTCTTGTGACTCCAGCGGAGAGTAACCATGTCCCGAGTTTGCCAGGTCACCGGTAAGCGGCCGATGGCCGGGAATACCGTTTCGCACGCGCACAACAAGGCGCGGCGCCGTTTCCTGCCCAATCTCCAGTCGCGCCGTTTCTGGCTCGAAGAGGAGAGGCGCTACGTTCGGCTGCGCGTTTCCGGGCAGGGCCTGCGCACGATCGACAAGAAGGGTATCGAGGCCGTGGTCGCGGAGTTGCGCGCCCGGGGCATCAAGGTTTAAGGAGGCAAGAGATGGCCAAGCATTCCCCGCGCGAAAAGATCCGCCTGGTGTCCAGCGCCGACACGGGACATTTCTATACCACCACGAAGAACAAGCGCAACAGCCCCGAGAAGATGGAAATCAAGAAATTCGACCCGGTGGTGCGCAAGTACGTCGCCTACAAGGAAGCGAAGATCAAGTAACTCGGCACAGGAGTGCCGGCTTCCAGCCGGCTTTGGCCGGCGAGATACCGGCGCTCCCGATGGTTTCTCGGGCGGTTTGTGGTTTTTTTCCCTCGTTTCTTGCTTCGCGAGCGGGGGGTACAGGTCGGCGTGGTCGGCTTTGCTG
>CAZKOE010000278.1:0-2612 GCA_964554305.1 uncultured Gammaproteobacteria bacterium | reverse complement strand
CGCCAGGCGGGCGGAAGCCTGGCTCCAGGCGAGCGGCATCGCCGAGAGCGCCTCGTTCGGGCCCGAAAACGAGTTTTTCGTCTTCGACGACGTGCGCTGGGGGAACTCGCCCGCCGGCGCCTTCTATCAACTTGATTCCCGAGAGGCGAACTGGAACTCCGGTCGCGTCTATCCCGATGGCAACTTCGGACATCGTCCCGCGCTCAAGGGCGGCTACTTTCCGGTACCGCCGGTGGACTCACTCCAGGACATCCGCTCCGAGATGTGTGCCGTGCTCGAAAAGATGGGTATCGGCTGCGAGGTGCATCACCACGAGGTGGCGACCGCCGGGCAGTGCGAGCTCGGCGTGAATCGCAACACCCTGGTGCGCAAGGCCGACGAAGTGCAGCTCCTGAAGTATGTCGTGATGAACGTCGCCCAGCGCAACGGCAAGACGGCGACCTTCATGCCGAAGCCGCTGGTCGGCGACAATGGCAGCGGTATGCACGTCCATGTCTCGCTTGCCCAGGGCGAGCGCAATCTTTTTGCCGGCGACGGCTACGGCGGGTTGTCCGAGCTCGCGCTTTACTTCATCGGCGGCGTCATCCGTCATGCGCGCGCGCTCAATGCCTTCACCAACCCGGCGACCAACAGCTACCGTCGGCTCGTGCCCCACTTTGAGGCACCCGTGAAGCTCGCCTACTCCGCGCACAACCGCTCGGCCTCCATCCGCGTGCCCCATGCGCCGAGCGCGAAGGGGCGGCGCATCGAAATCCGCTTTCCCGACGGCATGGCCAATCCCTACTTCGCCTTTTCGGCCATTCTGCTCGCCGGCCTCGATGGCATCGCGAATCGCCTGCATCCGGGCGAGGCGATGGACAAGGATCTCTACGATCTTCCGCCCGAGGTATCGAAAGATATTCCCGAGGTCGCCTATTCGCTGGAAGCCGCGCTCGAGGCTCTGGATGCGGATCGCGAGTTTCTGACCGCCGGCGGCGTATTCGACGACGATGTGCTCGATGCCTATATTCAACTCAAGCAGGCCGATGTCCAGCGCGTGCGGATAGCCACCCATCCGGTCGAGTTCGATCTGTACTACAGCTTGTAAACTCGGGACCCGGAATTCGGGAGCGCCGACATCTTGCCGGCATTCGGGGCGTGTCTCGCCGGGAATCGCGAGTAAGTTCGCTCCCACACTCGAGACTGACTGAGGGATTGTGTGGCGTGACGAATTGGGACTGGGAACAAGGAAACGGCGATCGGGAGCGGTCCGGCCACGTCGGCGTGCTGCTCGTGAATCTCGGTACGCCCGCGGCGCCGACGCCGCGCGCCGTACGCCGCTACCTTGCCGAATTTCTGAACGATCCGCGGGTCATTGAACTGCCGGCTCCCCTGCGTCGTGCCCTCGTACACGGCGTTGTTCTGCGCCTGCGCCCGCACAAAACCGTGCGCGCCTATCGCGCGATCTGGAGCGAAGCTGGCTCCCCGCTTCTCGCGAACAGCCGCAGCCTGGAGCGGGCGTTGCGCACCGAGCTGGAGGCGCGCATGCGGGAGCCCGTCTCCGTGGCGCTCGCGATGCGTTACGGCGAGCCGCGGATTGCCCCGGCGCTCAGGAGGCTTGTCGGCAACGGTGTCGAACGCCTCCTGGTCCTGCCTCTCTATCCGCAGTATTCAGGCGCAACCGTCGGCTCCGCCTTCGATGCCGTGAGCCGTGAGCTGCAACGCTTGCGCCGGGTACCTTCTCTACGTTTTGTGAGTCATTATTACGACCACCCCCGCCATGTCGCCGCGCTTGCGGAAGGCATTGCCGATTATTGGCACCGGTGCGGGCGCACCCGCCGGCTGCTCTTTTCCTTTCACGGCATGCCGTTGGCAACGCGGATTGCAGGCGATCCCTATCACGACCAGTGCCAGGCGACGGCACGATTGGTCGCCGCCGCTTTGGAATTGCAAGACGAGGAATGGGGCATCGCCTTCCAGTCACGCTTCGGACGTGCCGAATGGCTGAGTCCGGCGACCGCCGACACGCTCCGTGCCTGGGTCGCCGAGGGCGTGGACAGCGTGAGCGTTGTTTGCCCGGGTTTCGCCACTGACTGTCTCGAAACGCTCGAAGAGGTCGACATTGGTTATCGCGAAATTTTTCGGGCTGCGGGCGGGAAGCGCTTCGAATACGTGCCCGCGCTCAACGCGGGCGCGGGGCAGGTCGCCTCGCTCGCCGAACTGGTGGTGGCCGAGATGTCCGGCTGGTCCGAAGCGGGGGCTGCCGAAGCATAAAGCCGTCTACCGCGGTCGGTTCCAAACCGGGTTCCGATCCGCGCCAAGGCTGTCCGGGAAAATGGTTCCCATCCTCCGCTCAATCGGTGCAAGCCGGTGGAACAACATTAAGACGATTGCCCGCAGAGGGCTGCTGCCGGGCTAAGCCGATAGAACAAGGGCAAAGAGAAGCGGCGCGACGATGGTGGCATCGGATTCGATGATGTGCTTCGGCGTATCGACGCCGAGCTTGCCCCAGGTGATTTTCTCATTTGGCACGGCACCGGAATAGGAACCGTAGCTCGTCGTCGAATCCGAAATCTGGCAGAAATACGCCCACAACGGAGTCTTCTCGCCGAAGTCCTGTTCGAGCATCGGCA
>CAZKOE010000277.1:0-2625 GCA_964554305.1 uncultured Gammaproteobacteria bacterium | reverse complement strand
TTCCAGCCGCATCGGCAGGCGGCGCTCGGAAAACGGCAGGGCGTACTGGGCATAGAAATTGCCGGCATCGTGGTAGCGCCGTTCACCCGGATAAAACCGCCTTGCGTCCTCACCGCTCATTGCGAAGACGACGCGGTCGAGTTCGGCCCAGTAGAGCGCGCCGAGACACATCGGACAGGGTTCGCAGGTCGTGAACAACTCGCAGCCGCGCAGGCTCTCCGAATGCAGGGTCTGCGCGGCGGCGCGAATCGCCATGATTTCGGCATGCGCCGTCGGGTCGCCGGTTTGTGCGCTGACGTTTGTGCCGGTTGCGACGATGCACCCGTCGCGAACGATGACGGAGGCGAAGGGGCGTCCGCCCTGCTTGACGTTTTCCTCGGCAAGCCGGATCGACTCGGCCAGATAGTCCATGCCCATCCTCTCTGCGCGATGCGCTCGCGAAGCACGGCCGATATTAGCACGACGTAGGCCCGCATAAGCGGAGCGTTGCGGGCGTTGGGCTCCGATCGCCGGCACCGGCCTGCCTTTGGGGCCTGTAACACAACCGACACAAATTTCCGTGCCGAGCGGTCTATACTTCGAGACAGACAAAGGCGGGACCAAACCATGGCGGGTCATGTCCCGGTGTTCAGAATTTCGATTCGTTTGCGATCGGGGGAGAGAAATCATGAACAAACTGCATTTTCTGATTGTCCCGATGGCGCTTTCCGCGTTGGTGACGATCGCCGGGTGTTCGACCGCACCATCGGCGGCGGAGTTGCCGCTGTGCGGGCCGCGCCCGACGCTCATGCAGGCGCGCATGGCGGCGCAGTACTGGGCCGGCTCGACCGGGCGCAACCCGAGTGCGACGCAAATCAGCGGCGTACACATCGGCAAGCCGGGCAAACTCTATCGTGGGCTGATCAACGGCGGCGGCTACGACTACGGCTGGTGGATTGTGTTCGCCTCCAATCTGCAGAACGGTTTTGGCGGCTACACCGGCTTTTGTCGCACGACGATCCTGCTCAACGTCAACACCGGCGCGCACTGGAACGGGGCCGCCCGCGACTGCTGGTGAGCCGCCTGTGTAGTTGGGCGCCGATCGCCGGCACCGGCCTGGTGGCCTTATGCCGCCTGCAAATTTCGGTTCATTGATGAGCAAGGCAGGCCGGGATAAGCCGCGCAGCGGCGTTCCCGGCGTTCCGGTCGAGAGCGCCGAAGCGGCGGAGCGGGTATGATGCGCTAGTCCGCGCCGGGGAATGCACGACAAGCCATGCCGCTGTCACCGAATGAAATCCGCGACCGTGCGCTGGCCTTCGCCCGCGAATGGGAAGGCGAAAAGCGCGAGCGCGCCGAGGCGCAGACTTTCTGGAACGAGTTCTTTCATGTCTTTGGTGTCAGCCGTCGGCGGCTCGCGAGTTTCGAGGAACCCGTCAAACGCGCGCGCCGGCGCGCCGGCACCGACCTCTTCGGCGCCACCGAGGCGCACGGCGGCGGTTTCATTGATCTGTTCTGGAAGGGCGTGCTCATCGCCGAGCACAAGTCGCGCGGGAAGAACCTCGACACGGCCTACGCGCAGGCGCTCGACTACTTCGAGGGCATCCGGGATCGCGATCTCCCGCATTACGTCATCGTCTCCGATTTCGCCCGTATTCGACTCTACGATCTCGAAACCGATACGCAGGACGAAATCGCGCTCGCCGACCTCTACAAGCACAGTGACCTCTTCGGCTTCATCGCCGGCTACACCCCGCAGCGCATCGCCGAGCAGGACCCCGTCAACATCAAGGCGGCCGAACGCATGGGCCGCCTCTACGATCAACTGCGCGCGAGTGGCTACGACGAACACGCGCTCAAGGTGTTGCTCGTGCGCCTGCTGTTCTGCCTCTTCGCCGAGGACACGACGCTGTTCGAACCCAAGGGCGCGTTCCAGAATTACATCGAGGACAACACCCGCGAGGACGGTGGCGACCTCGGCTCGCTCTTGAACTACATCTTCCAGGTGCTCAACACGCCCGAGGGCGGGCGCCAGAAAAACCTCGACGAACGGTTGGCGGCCCTGCCTTATGTCAACGGTAAGCTGTTCGAGGAGCCGCTCCCGATCGCGGCCTTCACCGGCGCCATGCGCCAGACCCTGCTCGATTGCTGCGCGCTCGACTGGGCGCGGATCAGCCCGGCGATCTTCGGCGCTCTGTTCCAGAGCGTGATGGACAAAAAGGCGCGCCGCCATCTCGGCGCCCACTACACCAGCGAGCGCAATATACTCAAACTCATCAAGCCGCTCTTCCTCGACGAACTGCGCGCCGAATTCGAGAAGTCCAAACGCAGCCGCAACCGGCTGTTCCAGTTGCACAAGAAACTCGCCGCGCTGCATTTTTTCGACCCCGCCTGCGGCTGCGGCAACTTCCTCGTCATCGCCTACCGGGAACTGCGCCGGATCGAACTCGACATTCTCCTCGCCGAACGCGAAACCGATGCCCAGCTCGTGGACGTGCAGCAACTGCTCGCCGTCAACGTGGACCAGTTCTACGGCATCGAACTCGAGGAATTCCCGGCCCAGATCGCCCAGGTCGCACTGTGGTTGACCGACCACCAGATGAATCTCGAAGCCTCGCGCAGTTTCGGGTTTTATTACCGCCGCCTGCC
>CAZKOE010000276.1:0-2657 GCA_964554305.1 uncultured Gammaproteobacteria bacterium | reverse complement strand
GACGTCGCCCGCCTGCGTTTCGATGATCGGAAGCGCCGTGAGCGAGCCCGTCCGGCCCTTGACCTTGCCGTCGGTCGCGTGCTCGACGAACTCGGCGTTCACCCGGGCCGCGCGCTCGAGCAGGCGCGAATGCAGGTAGAACACGTCGCCGGGATAGGCCTCGCGGCCCGGCGGGCGGCGCAGCAGAAGCGAAATCTGACGGTAGGCCCAGGCCTGCTTGGTGAGGTCGTCGTAGATGATGAGTGCATCCTCGCCGTGGTCGCGAAAATACTCGCCCATCGCGCAGCCGGCGTAGGGTGCAATGTACTGGAGCGCCGCCGATTCGGCTGCCGTCGCGGCGACGACGATCGTGTGCTTGAGCGCGCCGGCCTCTTCGAGCTTCGCGACCACGGCCGCCACCGAGGAGGCCTTCTGGCCGATCGCGACATAGATGCACTTGATGTCGGTGTCGCGCTGGTTGATGATGGTGTCGATCGCCACCGCCGTTTTCCCGGTCTGGCGATCGCCGATGATCAGCTGGCGCTGGCCGCGCCCGATCGGTACCATCGAATCCACCGACTTCAGGCCCGTCTGCACGGGCTGGGAAACCGACTGGCGGGTAATCACGCCGGGTGCTACCTCCTCGATTGGACGGCTTGCCGCCGCCGCGATCGGCCCCTTGCCGTCGAGCGGCTGGCCGAGCGGGTCCACGACGCGGCCGAGCAGCGCATCGCCAACCGGCACCTCGAGGATGCGCCCGGTGGTCTTCGCCGTGCCGCCCTCGGCGATGCCGGTGTAGTCGCCGAGCACGACGGCGCCGACCGAATCGCGCTCGAGGTTGAGCGCGAGGCCGTAGGTCTCGCCGACGAACTCGATCATTTCGCCGTACTGCACTTCACCGAGGCCGTGGATGCGCACGATGCCGTCGGCGACGCCGACCACGGTGCCGACGTTGCGCTCTTCGGTCGCGGGTTCGAAATGCTCGATGCGCTCCTTGATGAGCGCCGTGATTTCCGATGGGTTGAGTTGATCCATGTCGAAAAGTCCTGTTGAATTCCTTTAAGCGTCTATTGCCCTACCGGCCAAACAAAACATCCGGTTTCGGATTAACCACAGAGGACACAGAGTTCACAGAGAGACAATCAACAATCTTTATCCCTCCGCGTGCTCTGCGCTCTCTGCGGTTGCATTTCCGAAAATCGAAGAGATTAGGATTCACCGCAGAGCGCGCAGAGGTCGCGGAGAAATACAAATTGCCTTTCCTGCTCTGTGTGCTCTGTGGTTGCATTTCAAATTTCATCAATCAGGCCGCCATCTGGTTGGCGAGGCGCGCCAGGCGCGTCGCGAGCGAAGCGTCGATCACCTCGTCGCCGATCCGCACCACCACGCCGCCGATCAGCGCCGGCGTCACCTGGAAGCGGGCTTCCAGCCTGCGCCCCAGGCGCTTGCCGAGCGCGGCAACGAGGCGCTCGGAGGTTGCGCGGTCGAGCGCGACGGCGGTCTCGATCGTGACGTCGGCCACCGCCTCCGCCGCCTCTTCGAGGCGCCGGAACTCCGCGGCCACGGCCGGAAGCACCCCGAGCCGGCCGTTTTCCGCCATCAGGCGCAGAAGATTCCCGGCGCCCGGAGGCAGATCCACGCCGGCGATCTCCCCGAGCACCTCTGCCCGCCGGTCGCGCCCTGCCACCGGGCTGGAAAACAGATCGTGCACCGGCGCCAGGGCGGCCAGCTCGGCCAGGCGCGACAGCAACAAACGCCATGCATCAACCGCGCCCTGCGCCGCCGCGTATTCATACGCGGCGCGGGCGTAGGGTCGGGCGAGCGTCGCGATATCAGCCATGGAAGAGCCTCTCGGCAAACTCATCCACCAGCGCGGCGTGTTTCTTCGGATCGAGTTCCTCGGCCAGGAGCCGCCCAGCCGCTGCCGCCGAAATGCGTGCGAAATCGTTGCGCAGGGCTTCGCGCGCCTGCCGCGCGGCCTGCTCGACCTCGGCACGGGCGCGTTCGAGTTCGCGGGCACGTTCGGCCTCGGCCTCGCTGCGGGCGGCGTCCACGACCTCGCGGGCGCGCCGGTTGGCGTTGTCGATGATCTCGGTCGCCCGCGCACGCGCCTCCTCGATCGCCTTGCGCGTCTCGGCCTCGGCGCTTGCAAGCTTGCGCTCGCCCTCCTCGGCGGCGGCGACGCCCTCGGCGATGCGCTTCTTGCGGGCGTCAATCGCTCCGATCAGCGGCCCCCAAAACCAACGCTTGAGCAGCCATATCGTTACCAGAAAGATAACGATCTCGACAATCAGCGTCCCGGTAATGGCTACCATGACATTCTCCCGACGGTTATCCGGCGATCAAGATCCCGCGCCGGCTGCCTTGGCGGCCGTCGCAATGAAGGTGCTCACGAACGGATTCGCAAACAGGAACCACATCGCAATACCGAACAGGATGAACGGGAAGGACTCCATCAGGCCGGCGAAGATGAACATGTTCACCATCAGCGAGCCGCGCATCTCGGGTTGACGCGCAATCCCCTCCAGCGTCTTGGAACAGATCAGGCCCCAGCCGATGGCCGAACCCAGCCCCGCGGCGGCAAACATGGCGCCGACGCCGATGGCCGTTCCCATGACGATTTCTGCGATCAGACTTGGATCCACTTGGTATTACTCCTCAAAAAAACCAATCAAAAA
>CAZKOE010000275.1:0-2657 GCA_964554305.1 uncultured Gammaproteobacteria bacterium | reverse complement strand
ACCTTCACCAACAAGGCGGCGGCGGAGATGCGCGGGCGCGTCGAGCGGCTGCTCGACCGGCCCGCCGCCAACCTCTGGATCGGCACCTTTCACGGCCTTTCCCACCGTCTGCTGCGCCGCCATCATGAGGCCGCCCGTCTTCCCGCGGGCTTCCAGATTCTCGATTCCGCCGACCAGCAGCGGCTCATCAAGAGGATACTCAAAACGCTCGCGCTCGACGAAAAGCAATGGCCGCCGCGCCAGATCGCGGGCATCATCAACCGCACCAAGGACGAGGGCCAGCGCCTTTCCGAAATCCAGGGCGGCGGCGACGCGCGCGAACGCACGCTCGCGAACATTCTCGCCGCCTACGACGAGGCCTGCGAGCGCGCGGGGCTCGTGGACTTCGCCGAACTGCTGCTGCGCTCGACGCGGCTTCTCACCGACAACGCCGAAATCGCCGGGCAGTACCGCGCACGCTTCCGCCATCTCCTCGTGGACGAATTTCAGGACACGAATACCGTGCAGTACCTTTGGGTACGGGCGCTTGCCGGCAAGACGATCCGGCCGTTCATCGTGGGAGACGATGATCAGTCAATTTACGGTTGGCGCGGCGCACAGATCGAAAACCTCAAGCGCTTTCAGCACGACTACGCGCCCGTCGCCCTCTTCCGGCTGGAGCAGAACTACCGCTCCACCGGCCGCATCCTTGCCGCCGCCAACGCCGTGATTGCAAAAAACAGCGAACGGCTGGGCAAAACCCTGTGGACGGCAGGCGCCGCGGGCACACCGCTCGCACTCTACGCCGCCGGCGACGAGCGCGATGAGGCGAACTACATCGTCGCGCGCATCGAGCGCTGGATCGCCGAGGGCGGCGCGGCCGGCGACGCGGCCGTGCTCTACCGCTCGAACGCGCAATCGCGCATCTTCGAGGAAACGCTGATCGCCCGCGGCCTGCCCTACCGCGTTTATGGCGGTCTGCGCTTCTTCGAGCGGGCCGAAATCAAGGACGCGCTCGCCTATCTGCGGCTCGCGGTGCGGCGCGAGGACGACGCGGCGCTCGAACGCATCGTGAACGTGCCCGCCCGTGGCATCGGCGCGCGCACCCTGGAAACCGTACGCGCGCATGCGCGGCGCGAACGCCAGCCGCTGTGGCAGGCACTCGTCGCGATCTCGCGCTCGGACGGCGAACTCAACGCAAGGGCGCGCGGAGCCTTGATGGCCTTCGTCCGCCTGATCGAACACATTGCCGAGGGCGTCGCGGAACGCGAACCCGACGAGGCGGTGGCCTTCACCATCGAAGCAAGCGGCCTTGCCGCTCACCATGGCGCCGAAGGCGGCGAGATCGGCGAAGCGCGGGTGGAAAATCTTGCCGAACTCGTCACCGCCGCCGGCGAGTTCACCCCCGAGCCCGGGCTCGAACCGCTCGCGGCCTTTCTCGCCCAGGCGGCGCTCGAAGCCGGCGACACCCAGGCGGGCGACTGGGCAAACGCGGTCAAGCTCATGACCCTGCATTCGGCCAAGGGCCTCGAATTTCCGCTCGTTGCCATCGCCGGCCTCGAGGAAGGGCTCTTCCCGCATGCGAAAAGCGTGGAGACCCCGAAGGGCCTGGAGGAAGAGCGGCGCCTGCTCTACGTCGGCATGACCCGCGCACGGGAACAACTGGTGCTCAGCCATGCCGAGCGCCGCCGTCTGCACGGGCAAACGCTCTACGCCAAACCTTCGCGTTTTCTCGCCGAACTGCCGGAAGACAGCGTCGAGGAGGTCGGGCCACGGCGCACGGCCCGCGGTGCGCTGCGTTTCGACGAACCGGATGGCGCACTTGCGCTCGGCCGCCGTGTGCGCCACGCGAGCTTCGGCGAAGGCGTCGTGCTCGAACAGGAGGGCGACGGTGCGCGCCTGCGCGTCAAGGTCGCCTTCGCCGACGCCGGCGTCAAATGGCTCATGGCCAGCTACGCCCGCCTCGAAGCCCTTTGAAGTTTCTGCCCCGAACTCTGCCGGGCAGGAGCCGCCGCTCCTGCCGTTGCTGAATCCCGTGCTTCCGGGCTCACTTGCCAGAATATGCCCCTTCGCGCCGGAGTGCAGAGCCGAAGCGAGCGGCGCCGATCCTCTTTCGACGGGCTCATGCAGCCCGAGGCTACTCAAGAGTGGGAACAGCAACCGGGAAATGCCATGAGCAACCAGGCACAAGAGGGATCCTTCGAAACCGCGGACAAGGGACTCAGGAAAAACGTTTCGTTGACGCAATTGTTGCTGCTCGGCGTCAGCGCGCAAATCGGGTCCGGCTGGCTATTTGCGGTTCTAGCGGCGGCCGGCGTGGCCGGCCCGGCCTCGATCCTGTCCTGGATCATCGCTTCGGTACTGATCTTCCTGATCGCCCTGACCTATCTCGAACTGGGCTCGATGCTGCCGCGCTCCGGCGGGATCGTGCGCTATACCTACCTCACCCATGGCCAGTTTTCGGGCTGGATCATCGGCTGGGCCTACTGGCTCTCGGTGGTGACCATTCCGCCTCTGGAGGCGGTGGCCACCCTGACCTATGTCGGCGGCAAGTGGCCGCAAACACATTTGCTGACGACGGTCCAGGGCGTCGCCATGCTGAGTTGGCCAACCGGGATTTTCGCCGGCATTGGCCTGATGATTCTTTTTTTCTGCCTGAACTTCTTCGGCAGCAAGCT
>CAZKOE010000274.1:0-2681 GCA_964554305.1 uncultured Gammaproteobacteria bacterium | reverse complement strand
CCAGCGCCATCGGTCGGCCGACGATGTTGGAGGCACCGACGATGACGTGATGGCGGCCCTTGAACGGTTCGCCGATGCTTTCGAGCAGCCGCATGATGCCTTTTGGCGTGCAGGAGCGCAGCGTCGGTATTCGTTGCGCGAGCCTGCCGACGTTGTAGGGATGAAAGCCGTCGACATCCTTGGCGGGGTCAATGCGTTCGATAATTGCCGCGGAATCGAATTGCCGCGGCAGCGGCAGTTGCACCAGGATGCCGTCGATATGCGCCTGCGCGTTCAGGCGCTCGATCAGATAGTTGAGCTCTTCGGGGTGGGTATCCTCCGGTAGTTCGTAGGCGACGGTCTCGATGCCGACTTCGCGGCAGGCGTCGCGCTTGTGGCGTACATAGATTTGCGAAGCGGGGTCCTCGCCGATCAGTACCACGGCGAGTCCCGGGTGCCGGGTGCCGTCCGCCGTCAGTGCCTCGATTTCCGTACGCAGGCGACGGCGAATGCCAAGCGCCAGCTTCTTGCCATCGAGGACTTGGGCGGCCATTGGGTTCTCGTTCGGGGCAGGGCGCCTATTGTAGCCGCCGCTGATTGACCGCCCGCTCGCGATCTGGCTATGATATGCGTGCGGGGTGTGGCGCAGTCTGGTAGCGCGCCTGCTTTGGGAGCAGGAGGCCGGGAGTTCAAGTCTCCCCACCCCGACCACTTGTATTTCAATAAATTACAAGAACTTCCAACTCGTAATCCGATATTGGGGGCTGCTGTCGCCTTGCCCCGTGAACTCCGAGGGGCAAGTGTGCTTAAATGACTTCGTACCCACTTTTTTCGATTGGAAAGGAGAAGTCACGATGAGCAAGCGTATTTTTCTTCCCGCGGCCCTGGTCTTGCTGGGAGCGATGATGCTGATGGCCGGCTGCGCAAACAAGGAGACCACGGGCGCCGCGATCGGTGCGGGCGCAGGCGCGCTTTTGGGGCATCAATTCGGCGGCGGGCGCGGCCAAACCGCGATGACCATTCTCGGCGCTGTCGGCGGCGCCTTGGCCGGCGGGGCGATCGGCAAGTCCATGGACAACAAGGATCGCCAGCGAACCGCCAGCGCGCTGGAGAACAACCGTACCGGCCAAACCTCGACCTGGACCAACCCCGATACCGGCCAGACCTACGCGGTGACGCCGACCAACACCACGACCCGGAACAACGAGCCTTGCCGGACCTTCACGTTCAAGACCACGGACGCGAACGGACAGACGCAGATGATCAATCGTCTGGCCTGCCGTCAACCCAACGGGACTTGGCAAGTCCAGGGCCAGTAAGCGGAAACGGGCAAAAGAAAGCGGCCCCGCCACGGAAAATTGGCGGGGCCGTTTCGCATGGCATCGGGTTCACCGTCGACGAAGTCGAGCCAAGCTGGGCGCCGTGTTCAAGAACCAACTTTTTGCCGTATAATGTTTGTGTGGAACATCAAGTAAGCGACCTATGGATTCGATGACGGCCCGCAAGGAAACCCCGGAGCCTGGGGAAGTGCTGATCGAGGCCCTCGTCGCGGCCGGCAAGGCTCTGGGCCTGACCCAGGCGGAAATAGGCGCGATCGTCGGCAAGGGGCGTACGGCCATCAGCCGGCGCGATCCGCTCGAGCCCGCTGACAAATCCGGCGAACTGGCGCTTCTCCTCATCCGCTGCTACCGTTCCCTGTTCGTTCTCGTCGGCGGCGATGTCGCGCTCATGCGCCATTGGATACACACCGATAATCGCCATGTCGGCGGTGTGCCGGCCGAGCAGTTGCGCACCGTGCAGGGGCTCATTCGCGTGGTCGAATATCTCGACGCCATCCGCGGAAAGGTCTGAGGCGGCGTGCACGCGGATATCTGGACCGCCTGTGCCGGCAAGTTCGCACCGGTTGCGCTCAACGCGCTGTTACTGCGCATGGTGGAAAGCCAGGAGCAGGTGGCGACCAGCCGCTTGGTCGCGTCGCTGGCGCGCCAGGCGGTGCTGGAGGAGCTGCTGGAGGCTTCCAAACCGCCCGTGCCGCTCGAGGTGACCGGGTTGGGCTATCTCCTCGCGACGCCGTTCCGCTATCCTCCGCTGCGCCACGGCTCGCGTTTCGGCAGCCGCGACGAACCGAGCCTCTTCTACGGCTCGCGTGGCCTGCCGCCGCTGCTTGCCGAGGTGGCGTATTACCGCTTCGTCTTCTGGAAAGGGATGAGCAGGCCGCCGCCGGCGCCGTTGCGCACGCAGCACACGTTGTTCCGGGCCCGCTATCGTACGCAGGCGGGGCTTCGCCTCCAGGAGCCGCCATTCAGCGCCCATCGCCAGGTTCTGCGCGATCCCGCGCATTACACGGCGACCCAGCGCTTCGGCAACGAAATGCGGGCAGGAGGCATCGAGGCCTTCGAATATGAATCCGCGCGCGATCCCGGGGGCGGAATCAACGTCGCGTTGTTCACCCCGCATGCCTTTGCCTCGCGGCGGGCTCGGCACCGGGAGGCCTGGCTGTGCGAAACTTCGGCCTCCCTGGTCCGGTTCAGCGGGCGCGGGCAGGGCGAAGTTTACAGTTTCGCGCGGGAACTTTTCCTGGTGGCCGGGGCCTTGCCGGAGCCCGCGGCTTGACAGGCCGCGGCACGATCGTAAAATATATGCCGATAAGGGCGGGAATAGCTCAGTTGGTAGAGCACAACCTTGCCAAGGTTGGGGTCGCG
>CAZKOE010000273.1:0-2689 GCA_964554305.1 uncultured Gammaproteobacteria bacterium | reverse complement strand
TGGGAGCCGAGACTCGTGGCGTCGGTGTTTCTTTCGCTGTCGGTCATGGAGGGGGCCCCGTTGTTAACGGGGCGCTTGGAGCCGCTGGTTTTGGTGCCGCTCGCCATTCTGGACTTCCTGTGCATCCATCCGTTTCGCGACGGCAACGGCCGCGTCGCCCGCCTGTTGACGCTGATGCTGCTCTACCACTTCAACTATGAGGTGGGGCGCTACATCAGCCTGGAGCGCATCATCGAGGAGTCGAAGGAAACCTATTACGAAACGCTGGAAGCCGGCTCGCAAGGCTGGCACGAAGGCCGTCACGACGCAATGCCGTGGCTCAACTATTTCTGGGGCGTTCTGCTGCGGGCCTATCGGGAGTTCGAGGAGCGGGTGGGGCAGGTGCGCCAGGGTCGCGGCGCCAAGACGGAACAGGTGCGCCTGGCCGCACTGGCCCGCACGCAGCCCTTCTCGATATCCGACCTCGAAGCCGAGTGCGCCGGCGTCAGCCGCGACATGGTGCGGCACGTGCTGCGGAAGATGAAGGCCGAAGGCCTGGTGGATACGCGCGGTAAGGGGCGCGGTACCCGTTGGGTATTACTGGAACAGGTCACCGGAGACGGCGATTCAAAATGATGGTGTACGGACGACACGCGAGCACTTCGCCATTCCCGCAAAGGCGTATGACGGGCATGGAAGCGTGCGTCATTGTTTCTGTCGTCATTCCGGACGCGCCCCCGGATCAAGTCCGAGGGCAGGCTCCGCGCGATCCGGAATCCAGTCATGTAAAGCACCCCGGCCAAAGGCCGGGATTCATATTCAAACTGGGCCCCGGCTTTCGCCGGGGCGACGAGAGGGCGCCTGAGTACCGACGACATACTCCGATTGGTTGTCATTCCCGCGAAAGCGGGAACCCAGTCAGGAGAAGCATCCGACTAAAGGTCGGATACAAATTTTCACTGGATTCCGGATCGCGCGATGCGCGTCCGGAATGACGAGGCTCGAGAATGAAGGTGGATGACATGAAACAGTCGAAGGAGATCGCCGAAAGCGAGAACCCGGCGGAATTGAAGCGGCGCGAGCTGGCGCAATTGCTGCCGGAAGCGTTCACGGAAGGGCGTCTGGACGTCGAGGCGTTGAAACGGGCGCTGGGCGAGGATTCCGTCGTCACCGAAGGCGAACGCTATCGCCTGGATTGGGCCGGCAAAGCCGATGCCTACAAGGTGCTTCAACAGCCCACCACGGCGACGTTGCGCCCGCAACGCGACAAGTCCGTCAACTTCGATACCGCTCAGCACGTCTTTATCGAAGGCGAGAATCTGGAAACGCTGAAGGTGCTGCAGAAGGCCTACTTCGGCAAGGTCAAGATGATCTACATAGACCCGCCCTACAACACCGGCAACGATTCCTTCGTGTACCCGGACCGCTTCCAAGAGAGTCGCGAAGACTATCTCAAGCGCATCAATGAATTGTCCGATGAAGGCGAACTGATGCGCGAAGGCTTCTTCCGCAAGAACAGCCGCGACAATGGCCACTATCACTCCAACTGGCTGAGCATGATGCTCCCGCGGCTCTATATCGCCCGCAACCTGCTTCGTGACGACGGCGTCATCTTCGTTTCCTGCGACGATAATGAGATGCACAACCTCAGACTGCTTATGAATGAGGTTTTTGGGGAAGAAAATCGGGTAGAAACGTTTGTGTGGAAAAAAAGTTATGGAGGTGGCGCGAAGGAAAAATACGCCGTTACGCAACACGAATATGTTCTTTTTTATGCTCGAAACCTTGAGAGCATCAATAGCCTGTGGCTTCCCCCGGACGCAGATGCAGTAGAAAAGTACTATAAGTACGAAGACAAGAAGAAAAGGGCTCGTGGTCCGTACCGTATAAAGCCGCTAGAAGCCTCAAAGAGCATGGATTACCGAGAAAATCTTGTTTATCCGATACTCGGTCCTAATCGGGAAGCGATATGGCCCAAACGCCAGTGGTGGTGGCGTAAAGAACGGGTATATGAAGCTTTAAAAAACGACGAATTAGTTTTTTTAAAGGGCGATCAGGGGTACTCAGTTCAATATAAGCAGTACTTACGTGACGAGAATGGACGCCAGCGTGGTGCGAAGCCGTTTTCTGTTATCGATGGAATCTACACGCAAAAAGGAACCGCCGACCTTTCTGCACATTTTGACGGAAGGGTGCTTGTCCAGTTCCCCAAGCCAGTTGATCTTATGAAAAGACTTTTGATGACGTCGGATGATGATGGGAAAGATGGTATCTGTCTAGATTTTTTTGCTGGGTCTGGGACGTTGGCGGAAGCGGTTGTAAGGCTTAACCTTGAAGATGGCGGAAACCGCCGTTTTGTCTGCGCTCAATTACCGGAACTCCTCGCGCCTGAAAGCGATGGCGCGAAAGCCGGTTACGTCTCAATAGCGGATGTCTGCCGAGCCAGAATTAGCAGCGCCATAAATCAACTTTTGAAGAGTGGTGATTTAGTAGCCAGCACACCTGCCGCCATCGGATTCAGGTCCTACTGCCTCGCGCCATCGAATTTCAAGCGGTGGCGCGGCGACGGCATCGAAGATGCCGAGGAGTTGGCCGAGCAGATGAAGATGTTCGTGCATTCGGACAAGGAGGGTGCGGATACCGAGGCCGTTCTGTACGAGTTGTTGCTGAAGTTCGGTCAGGAACTCACCACTCCGGTCGAGACATTGGA
>CAZKOE010000272.1:0-2699 GCA_964554305.1 uncultured Gammaproteobacteria bacterium | reverse complement strand
GGATCCGGGAAGACCACGTCGAAGGCGGAGAGCCGGTCGCTCGCGACGAGCAGCCAGTGTGCGTCGTCCACGGCGAAGATGTCGCGCACCTTGCCGCCGTGCACGCGCGTCATGCCGGCGAGTTCGACCCGGTAAAGCGGCTTTGTGTCCACGGTGCTGCCGGTCGGAAATCAGGCGTTAGTTTAGTGTACCGGAGGCGTTTGGGGCATACTGTGTGACGCCACCATTGGGGAAGGACATGAGCTTGTTATCCAGTCCCGCCGCGCTGTGGCACCGCCGACCGGCCGAGTTGGCGCTGCCTCTGTCGCTTGTCATCCTCGTCGTCGGCTGGATATTCAAACCCGAAATCGGCAGCGGCGCGCTCCCCGGCGCGGCGCTCATCGGGGCGTTCATCGGCTTTTTCATCGGTGCGATCGCCGCCGCCTTCGCGGCCGTGCGCCACGCCGAACACCTGGCGGAACGTCTCGGTGAACCCTACGGGACGCTCGTTCTGACGCTGGCCGCCATTTCCCTCGAGGTCACCACCGTCGTCGTCGTCATGTTGCACGGCGCGGACGATCCCGTATTTGCGCGCGACACCATGTTTTCGGTGCTGATGATCGTCATGAACGGCGTGATCGGCACGGGGCTTCTCCTCGGCGGGATCAAACACCACGAGCAAAGCTACAACCTGGAAGGTGCGAAGACCTTCCTGAGCGTGCTCATCCCGCTCGCCGTGCTCGCGCTCGTCCTGCCGATCTTCACGGCGGGCTCCGAGGCGGGCGTGCATCCCGTCGGCGAGTCGATTTTCCTGATCGTGATATCTCTCCTGCTGTACGCGGTGTTTCTTGCCATGCAGACGCGCCGCCATCCCGGCTACTTCGTCGCCCCGGGCGCAAGTGTTGCCCCGGCGCAGGCAGAAACCGCGAGCGGGAGCCGCCTCTACCACACGATATTGCTGGTTGTCTATCTACTGCTGGTGGTGTTGACGGCAAAACTGTTCGCGCTGCCCCTCGACATCGGGATCGACAAGACGGGACTTCCCTCCACCGTCGGCGCACTTGCCGTGGCGATACTCGTGCTCGCGCCCGAAAGCATGGCCGCAATTGCCGCCGCGCGTGCGAACCAGATGCAGCGCTCGGTCAACATCGGCCTCGGCACGGCGCTCTCGACGGTAAGCCTCACCGTGCCGGCCGTGCTGCTCCTGGACCTGTTCACCCATCATGCCGCGTTTCTGGGCCTGGATCCCGCCAACGCCCTGCTTCTGCTTCTGACCTTCGGCGTTTCCATCCTGACTTTTTCGAGCGGGCGCACCAACATGCTGCAGGGCCTTGTGCACATCGCGCTCTTTCTCACCTACATCGTCCTCATCTTTTCGTTCTGAAGTTCCGCCATGTCGCAATTCCGGAATCTGGTCTTCGAAGGCGGCGGTGTCAAGGGGATCGCCTACGCGGGGGCGATCGCCGAACTCTCGAAGCGCGGCATCCTCGTCGATATCCGCCGCGTCGGCGGCACTTCGGCGGGCGCGATCACGGCCTGCCTGCTCGCACTCGGTCCCGATATTACCCGGCTGCACGAGATCGTCACTGCCACGCCGTACGCCTCGTTCGAGGACTCGGGTTTCTTCGGGGTTTTCGGCGATCTCTGGCGGCTGTGGAAACGCTACGGCTGGTACAGGGGCGATGCGTTTGCGGACTGGATGAAAAAGCAGGTTAAGACGCTCGCGGGCGATCCCGAACTCGATTTCAAAACGCTTGCCGCCCGCGCCGGAAAAGAGCCGGGGAAGTTTCGCGAACTGTTCGTGGTCGGTACCGACCTGACCGCCCAGCGGGCGCAGGTATATTCGGCCGAAACCACGCCCGACGTGCCGCTGTGGAAGGCGGTGCGCATCTCGATGAGCCTGCCGCTGCTCTTTGCCTCGGTCAAGCGCAAAGGCGATCTGCAGGTGGACGGCGGCTTGACCTGGAACTACCCGATTGATCTTTTCGACCGTGCCCGTTACATACCGGATGCGGCGGGCGAAGCCGGCGCGAAAGCCTACAACAAGGCAACGCTCGGCTTTCGCGTGGACACGCGCGCCGAAATTTCGGCCGAGCGCCGGCACTTCGGCCTGCCGCGGGCGAAGATCACCAACCTCATCGGCTATGCGAAGGCGCTGGTAGGCTTCACGGTGGACATGGCGAACCACGTGCACCTCAGACCCGAGGACTGGCAGCGCACCGTGTTCATCGAATCCCACGGCATCGCCACCACCGATTTCGATCTCGGCGCGCAGCAGATTTCGACGCTGATCGAAAGCGGGCGGCTCGGCGTCGAAGCCTACTTCGAGTGGTTCGACAGCGGCGAGGCAGCGCCGCTCAATCGCGTCGGCTGACGAGGCGGCATTCTCGACCGGCTTTATACTCAGGCCGCTACGCGCAACCTTAGTCCGATCGTTCGAAACACTCACAAAAGAGTATCGGCGCACGGTTTCACAAGGGCCTGTTTTCACCATAGACCGGCAAATGAAACTCGAATGTGAACACTCCACCGGCTAAAGCCGGTGGCTTCCCGTTACGGCTGAAAGCCGGATCGCTCGGCCATGCCCATGCGGCCGACTCTTCGTCCCCTCTCCCCTCGCGGGAGAGGGTCAGAGTGAGGGGTAATCGTTCATGGCGCCGCTCCGCGGCACGGCCCCTCATCCCAGCCTTCTCCCGCAAGGGGAGAAGGGGCAAGAATAA
>CAZKOE010000271.1:0-2711 GCA_964554305.1 uncultured Gammaproteobacteria bacterium | reverse complement strand
CGAGATGCTTTTCCGGCGAGGGCGGCGTCTTCGGCATGAAGCTCCACTTCACGCCGGTCGGAAAGCCCGCGCCGCCGCGCCCGCGCAACCCGGACTGCTTGATCGTGTTGATGATCTCGCCGCGCTCGGGTTTCTCGCGCAGAATCTTTTCCCAGGCCGTGTAGCCGCCGATCTTGCGGTAATTTTCGAGCGTCCACGGCTCATCGAACCGGAGCGTGGTGTAGCAGACCTGATTCTGTTCCATGCGGCGCTCCCCTTCAATCCAGCCCGTCGAGAATCTCGTCCACCCGCTCGGGCGTGAGATTCGTATGGTACACGTGGTCCACCTGCATCATCGGCGCGCCCGCGCAGGCGGCGAGGCATTCCTCTTCGCGTGCGAGATAAATGCGCCCGTCGGGCGTGGACTCGCCGGCCTTGATGCCGAGCTTCTTCTCGGCATGCGCGAGTATCTCCTCGCCGCCGCACAGCAGGCAGGACACATTGGTGCAGATGGCGACGCTGTGCCGGCCGACCCGCTCGGTCTCGAACATGGAGTAGAAACTCGCGGTCTCGTATACCTGGATTTCGGGCAACGCCAGATAAGCGGCCACCGCGTCGAGATGCGCAACGTCGAGAAAACCGCCATTCGCGCGCTGGGCAGCATGCAGGGCGGCAATGCTCGCGGAGCGCGTTTCACCTTCGGGAAAAGCCGCAAGCCAGTGATCGATTTCGGCGCAGAGCTTCTCGCCCATAAAGGCCACGGCCGCTTCGCGCGTCATTTTCGGTTTGGCGTCCATCAGCGATCCACCTCGCCGAAGACGATGTCCAGGGTACCGATAAGCGCGACGAGATCGGCCACCATGTGGCCGCGCGTCATTTCGTCGAGCGCGGCCAGATGCACGAAGCTCGGCGCACGAAGCTTCACGCGGTAAGGCTTGTTTGCGCCATCGGAAACGATGTAGGTGCCGAACTCGCCCTTGGGCGCCTCGATCGCGGCATAGGCTTCGCCCTCGGGCACGGTATAGCCCTCGGTCGAAAGCTTGAAGTGGTGAATCAGTGCCTCCATATCGCGCTTCATCAGCTCGCGCCTCGGCCGCTCTACCTTGGCGTCCGACGACATGACGGGGCCGGGATTCTTGCGCAACCAGTCAATGCACTGCAGACAAATCTTCGCCGACTGGCGCAATTCCTCGACCCGCACCAGATAGCGATCGTAGCAGTCGCCGTTCGCGCCGACGGGAATCTCGAAATCGAGCTGGTCGTAAACCTCGTAGGGCTGTTTGCGCCGCAGATCCCATTCGATCCCGGAGCCCCGGAGCATCGGCCCCGTGAAGCCCAGCGCGAGCGCCCGCTCGGGCGAGACCACGCCGATGTCCACCGTGCGCTGCTTCCAGATGCGGTTCTCGGTAAGGAGCGACTCGTAGTCGTCTACGAGCGGTGGGAAAGCAAGCATGAACTGCTCGATGAAGTCGAGCAACGAACCCTGGCGCCACTCGTTGCGTTCGCGCGTCTCGCGGTCGTTGTGCCACTTCGACTTCAGGTGCTGGGGCATCGAATCGGGCAGATCGCGATAGACGCCGCCGGGACGATAATAGGTCGCGTGCATGCGCGCACCCGAAGCCGCTTCGTAGGCATCGAAGAGGTATTCGCGTTCGCGCATGGCATAAAGAAAAACGGTGAGCGCACCGATATCCATGGCGTGCGAGCCGAGCCAGATCAGGTGGCTGAGGATGCGCGTGATCTCGTCGTAAAGCGTACGGATGTATTGCGCGCGAATCGGCGGCGTGATGCCGAGCAGGCGCTCAATGGCAAGCACATAGGAGTGCTCGTTGCACATCATCGACACATAATCCAGCCGGTCCATGTAGCCGATGGACTGATTGAATACCTTGGATTCGGCGAGTTTTTCGGTCGCCCGGTGAAGGAGGCCGATGTGCGGGTCCACCTTGTAGATGACCTCGCCCTCAAGCTCCACCACCAGGCGCAGCACCCCGTGCGCCGCCGGGTGTTGCGGGCCGAAATTCATGGTGAAGGACTGGAACTCACTCATCGCCGGCTCGCGTTCCCATGTTGACAGGATTGTAGGGGTTGTCGTGGCGGATCACGCGCGGCACGAGCGTGCGCGGCTCAATTTCGACCGGCTCGTAGACGATGCGCTTCTCGGCGGGATCGTAACGCATCTCCACTTCACCCGACAGCGGGAAGTCCTTGCGAAACGGATGACCCACGAAACCGTAATCGGTAAGGATGCGGCGCAAGTCGGGATGCCCGTCGAAAAGTACGCCGTAAAGATCGAAGGCCTCGCGCTCGAACCAGTTCGCCGCCGGCCAGATCGAATTGACCGAAGACACGACCGGATAGTCGTCATCGGGACACCAGGTCTTCAGACGCAGGCGCCGGTTATGCTCGACCGACAGCAGATGATAAGCCACGGCGAAACGGCGCGGCGCACCCGGGTTGCGCGCCGGCGGACGGCGATCCACGCCGCGGGAAAAACCGCTTCCAGTCGCGCGTTCCGTCGTCCACTCGTCCTTGCCGTAGGTCAGGTAATCGACCACGCAGAGATCAATTAACTGCTCGAAGCCGAACTCGGCTTCGTCGCGCAGCGCCGCCGCCGTCGCCGATAATTCCGCCGCGGGCACCTCACATGTCAGCTCGCCATGAGCGAGGACCGGCGCCATCCCGGCGAATCGCGATTCAAGCGCACTCGCCAACGGTTGCAACGCTTCGCT
>CAZKOE010000270.1:0-2712 GCA_964554305.1 uncultured Gammaproteobacteria bacterium | reverse complement strand
GGCCAACGGGATTTCGTGCGCGCACTGCGGTTCGAGGCCGCCTGGTTGAGCCGGAATCCCGACCGGGCCCTGCAAGTTCTCGCGAAAGCGCCCGACTGGATGGCGGGAGCCGTCTTGCCTTACGGCGTTCCTGCAAACCTCCTGCGCGCCCGGGCTTGGCTGCTCGAGGGAGACAGAGGCCGCGCCCGGCGGGCTTTCACAAAGGCGCGCGCTCAACTGCAGGACGACCTGCAACGGCGTCCCGATTTCCCGGCGCACTGGAGTGCTCTCGGCCTGAGCGAGGCGGGTCTGGGCAACAACGCCCGCGCCCTCGGCGCCGGGAAGCGCGCGACGCAATTATTGCCCGTCTCCAAGGATGCTTTTTCCGGCCCGGCCTACCTCGTTGCGCTGGCCATGATCGAGACCCGTACGGGCAAAACGGACCGGGCCATAGCGTTGCTGTCCAGACTGCTTGTCATGCCGGCGGGCACCGTCATTTCCGCTCCGCTTCTCCGCCTCGACCCGGCCTGGGATCCGTTGCGCAAGGACCTACGCTTCCAGGCGCTGCTGAAACAATACGACAAAAAGGCAGCCACTGCGGACGACGCCGATCCGGAGCGGTAGCATTGTTATTTGGAGAGAAAATCAGCGTCGTTTTCGGAAATGCAGTAACAATTGCCTTTTTCACTCTGGGCTTGCCAATGAAGCTCGAAAACCCGGCGCACGATTACAAGTACGGCTTGCTCCCGCGAATCGGGCGTCGAACCGGCGCCCGGCAACCCTGCCGCACCTACTCCCCCGATCGACTGATGCGCCAGATCCAGCCGTTTTGCGAATCGGCAACGTACAATGCTCCCTTGGGACCGACGGCCAGACCGACGGGGCGGTGGTGCGCATCGCCGGGCGAACCGATGTCGCTTTTGCCGGCGAAGCCGTTCGCAAATACCTGCCAGTCGCCGGAGGGTTTGCCGTCGGCAAATGGTACGAAGACGACATTGAAACCCTTCTGTGGTAGCGGTGCACGATTCCAGGAGCCGTGAAAGGCGATGAACGCGCCGCCGCGGTATTTTGCCGGAAACGCCCCGGCGGTGTAGAATGCAAGGGCTTCCGGCGCCCAATGCGCCGGAAATGCAGCCACCGGCGCAAGGTATTTTTTGCATTGCCCGACTTTTTTCCCGTTGCCGCCGTATTCGGGCGCAAGCACAAGCTTGTCTTGCAGGCCATCGTAGTAACAATAGGGCCAACCGTAGTTGCCGCCCTTGACGATCCTGAGCATTTCCTCGGCTGGAAGCTCCGCGCTCTGCTGCGTCGTGAACAGCTTCGGCCAGTTGCCGTGGAGTTGATCGCGGCCCATCATCACCCCGTAAAGCGCATCGGCCTCCGCGTTCCATGCAAGTGCGATCGTGTTGCGCAAACCGGTCGCATAACGCTCGCCGGCGCTGAAGTGCTGATTGGTCTTGTCGGCGGCAAAGCGCCAGACGCCGCCGTGAAGCTCGAGCAACGGGCAGGGCTCGATTCCGGTCGAATGAGGCTGGCGATCCCGCTTCTGGCAGGCGTTCGAAGGCGCGCCGATGTTGACGTACAAATGCCCGTCATCGTCGAAGGCGATGCCCCGGGCGGAATGCTCGTGCTGCTCCGGCAGAGCCGCGACCACCGTTTCCGGTTCGCCCTCCGGCATCCCGGTCTTCGGTGACAGCTTGAAGCGCAGGACGCGCGTCGTTTCGGCGAAATACAGGTAGCCATCGTGAAGGGCAATGCCCGTGCCGGCGACACTCCCGAAATAACGCACCGAATCGGCGTGACCGTCGCCATCGGTGTCGCGCAGCACGGCGATCCCGCCGCCCTCATGTTGCGACGAAAGGGCCGCGTAAACGGTGCCGTTCGCCCCGACCGCCAAGTGACGCAGCGCGCCGACATCCTTGGCAAAGACTTCGGCGCAGAAACCGGGCGGAACGGTGATCCCGCCGTTATCCTCGGGGCAGCCGCCGCCCGCGGCCCAGGATGCGGGAACCAGGGCCACCCCCAACAAACCCGCGGCTCCAAGCAAAATCGCTTTACGAAACATGGATGAGTCCTCCTGCAGCCATTCGCTCCATTATGAACCTTTCGATCCGGATCGCCAAGTGCCCGATTTGATAAAATGGATGATGTATCGAACTTGGCAAAAAATCCCGCCAAGTCATTGATCTTGAAAAGGAGAATGGCATGAACAACAGTTTCAATGCCCGCGCGACGCTGGGCGCCGGCGGCAAGTCCTACGAAATATTCAGGCTCGCGGCCCTGGAGAAAAAATACCGGGTTTCGCGCCTGCCCTATTCGCTCAAGGTGCTCCTGGAGAACCTGCTGCGCCTCGAAGACGGCAAGGCCGTCAGGGCGAAAGACATCGAGGCGCTCGCGAGCTGGGATCCCAAAGCCGAGCCCTCCAAGGAAATCGCCTTCACGCCGGCGCGCGTGCTGATGCAGGATTTCACCGGCGTTCCCGCCGTCGTGGACCTCGCCGCCATGCGCGACGCGATGAAGGCGCTCGGCGGAGATCCCAAGAAGATCAATCCGCTCTCCCCCGCCGAACTCGTGATCGACCATTCCGTGCAGGTGGATTTCTACGCCCGCCCCGACGCGCTGGTAAAGAACGGCGAAATGGAATTCCAGCGCAACAAGGAGCGCTATTCGTTACTGAAGTCGGTGCACAAGTCCAACGAGAACATCAAGCTCGTACCCCCCGACACCGGCAAC
>CAZKOE010000269.1:0-2743 GCA_964554305.1 uncultured Gammaproteobacteria bacterium | reverse complement strand
CAGGACGTGCACAAGGAACTCGAAGCAAAACTCGCAAATTTCCTCGGCGTGGACGACGCGATTCTCTATTCCTCCTGCTTCGATGCTAACGGCGGGCTCTTCGAAACCCTGCTCGGCGAAAATGACACCATCATTTCAGATTCGCTGAATCATGCAAGCATCATTGACGGCGTGCGTCTGTGCAAGGCCAGACGGCTGCGCTACACGAACAACAACATGGGCGAGCTCGAAGCGCGCCTGAAGGAAGCCGAAGGCTCGCGCCTGAAACTGATTGCGACCGACGGCGTGTTCTCGATGGACGGCATCGTCGCCAACCTCGAAGGCATCTGCGACCTCGCAGAGCGCCACGAAGCGCTCGTCATGGTGGACGATTCTCACGCGACCGGCTTCATGGGCGTGCACGGGCGCGGGAGCCACGAATACCGCAATGTCATGGGCCGCGTGGATCTCATCACGACGACCTTCGGCAAGGCGCTCGGCGGCGCCTCCGGCGGCGTCACGGCCGGGCGGCGCGAGCTCATCGCCTGGCTGCGCCAGCGCTCGCGTCCGTACCTCTTTTCCAATTCGCTTGCACCGGCAATCGCGGCGACCACACTCCACGTCCTCGAGATGCTCGAAGGCAGCGCCGACCTACGCGAACGCCTCCACAACAACGCGCGCTATTTCCGCAAGGGCATGACCGCACTCGGCTTCGACCTCGTGCCCGGCGAACACCCCATCATCCCGGTCATGCTCGGCGATGCCAAACTCGCCAGCAACATGGCCGACCGACTGCTCGAAGAAGGCATTTACGTGATCGGCTTTTCCTTTCCTGTCGTGCCGAAGGGCAAGGCCCGCATCCGCTGCCAGATGTCGGCCGCGCTCACCCACAAACAGCTCGATCGCGCCGTTGCGGCCTTCGATAAAGTCGGCCGCGAACTCAAGGTGATTGGCTAAGAGGCCAGACAGCGTCATCCCGGACGCGCGCAAGCGCGATCGGGAATCCGGTATGGAGATGCATCCCGGCCTGCGACCGGGGTGCATTAACGTTTTCCAGAATTTTGAACAAGGTAAATCATGCGTGCATTGGTAAAAGCGAAAAAGCAAGAAGGCATCTGGGCCGAGGACGTACCGCGTCCCGAGATCGGCCACAACGACGTTCTCATCCGCATCAGGAAAACCGCGATTTGCGGCACTGACATTCACATCTACGACTGGAACGACTGGGCGCAGAAAACCATTCCCGTGCCGATGACCGTGGGCCACGAATTTGTCGGCGAAATCGTCGAGCTCGGGAGCGAAGTGAAGGGCCTCGAGGTGGGCCAGCGCGTCTCTGGCGAAGGTCACGTCACTTGCGGACACTGCCGCAACTGCCGCGCCGGCCGCCGCCATCTCTGCCCCAACACACGCGGCATCGGCGTCAACCGCCCCGGCGCCTTCGCCGAATATCTTTCGCTGCCCGCCATCAACGTCTACCCGCTCCCCGATTCCGTGCCGGACGAAATCGCCGCCTTTCTGGACCCCTTCGGCAACGCCACGCACACGGCGCTTTCCTCCGACCTCGTCGGCGAGGACGTACTCATCACCGGCGCCGGGCCGATCGGCTGCATGGCCGCCGCCATCGCAAGGCACGTCGGCGCGCGCCGCGTCGTCGTTACCGACGTCAACGACTACCGCCTTGCGCTCGCCGCAAAAATGGGCGCCGATCGTGCCGTCAACGTCGCCACCGAAAAGCTTGAAGACGCCATGCACGAACTCGGTCTCAGCGAAGGCTTCGACATCGGGCTTGAAATGTCCGGCAATCCCCAAGCGCTCAACCAGATGATCTCCGGAATGGTCAACGGCGGCAGAATCGCGCTGCTCGGACTCCCGCCTGGCGGCATCACGATGGACCTGAACCAAGTCATCTTCAAGGGCCTGTTCCTGAAGGGCGTGTACGGGCGCGAAATGTTCGAGACCTGGTACAAGATGATCGCCATGCTCGACAGCGGTCTCGACATCTCCCCCGTGCTCACCCACGAACTTCCGATCGCGGACTTCCAGAAAGGCTTTGATGTGATGCGCAGCGGAAAATCGGGCAAGGTGGTCCTCGATTGGACCTGATTCAAATCCCAATACTTCACCCGAACCCACCTCCTGCTTTCTCCCCCTCCGGGAGAGGGTCGGGGTAAGGGCGGGCCAAGGCACGCAATGTCTACTATCTACGAAGTCACACTGCACATGGACCGCGACCTCGCGGATGAATACGATGCCTGGCTCCGGGAGCACGTCGCCGAAATGCTCAGCCTACCCGGGTTTCTGAGCGCCGAAATCTCCGCGATAGCCAACGATGAAGCCGCATCGAAAGTCGGGCGCGTCGTGCACTACCGGCTCGAAAACCGTGCCGCACTCGATACCTATTTTCACGATCACGCCAAGCGCATGCGCGACGAAGGCCTGCGCCGTTTCGGGGATCGCGTCGCCGCTTCGCGCCGCATCCTGAGCTCCTGAGCCCCCTCACTCTCCAACCGCGACTTCGGGACTGATCGGCCGCATGCGCTCGCGACCGGGGCTCCCGCCCGCATAGCGCCAGCGCAACCGATGATTCAGCGGATTGCCGTAAAAACGCGTAACGATACCGGCAAGGATTGCCGAGGCAACGAAGAAGCCCAGCAAAAGCGGCAATTTCATCCCGAAGCCCACGTCCATCCTGGCCACGAAGCTTGCCAGCAGGCCCAACACCACGATGTGAAAAAGATACATTTCGTAGCTTCGTGCCCCCATC
>CAZKOE010000268.1:0-2750 GCA_964554305.1 uncultured Gammaproteobacteria bacterium | reverse complement strand
TTTGCTTGCGCTTGCCGCCGGAAAGCTTTTCATAGAAGATGAGATTGAGCTTCACCTTGAGGGCGGCGGCGTAGGTCAGGCCGCGAATCTGGCACTCGCGCACGTCGAACACCGGCTCACCGATCGTGTAGCTCATATATTCGAGCGCGGCATTGCCGCTATAGCTTTCGATCGGAAACACCGAAGAGAGGGCCGCATGCAGCCCCGTCTGTTCGAGCTCTTCACCGGATTTCCCAAGCTGTAGAAATTGCCGGTAGGAGTCGAGCTGAATCGCGAGAAGATAGGGCACGGGAAGAATCGCCCGCGACTTGCCGAAGTCCTTGCGAATACGTTTCTTTTCAGTGAACGAATATGCCATGTGAATCACCCCGCCGATCGCATCGGCTGATTGGATGGCACGCGCCGGCGGCGCGCGCCGCTACAGAACCCGAACGAAGAATGCGCAAAAGACGCGCGGACGAGCCGGCTCCTCGAGCCGCCTCGCCGCACAGCCTTTGCCCGGAAGATGAGGCATCGAGCCAAATTACTTGACTTCGACCTCGGCGCCCGCTTCTTCCAGATCCTTCTTCATCTTTTCCGCGTCGTCCTTGGAAACGCCTTCCTTGATCGTCGCCGGCGCGCCCTCGACGGTATCCTTGGCCTCCTTGAGGCCGAGACCCGTCATCGCGCGTACCGCCTTGATCACGGCGACCTTGTTGCCGCCGAAGCTCTTCAGTACGACGTCGAACTCGGTCTTCTCTTCGGCCGCGGCCTCGGCGCCCGGCGCCGCGCCGGCCGCCGCCACGGCCACCGGGGCTGCCGCGGACACGCCGAACTTCTCCTCCATGGCGGCAACGAGGTCCACGACCTCCATCACCGTCATCTTGGAAATGGTTTCCAGTATTTCTTCCTGCTTGACTGCCATCATAGTCTCCCGATTCGGTAAGTTGAAACGATTTCAAAAGGCCCGAAGCTCGCGCTCAGGCCGCCTCTTTCATTGCTGCTTTCTGGTCGCGGACCGCCGCCAGCGTGCGCGCGAGCTTCGCGTTGGGCTCGGCCAGCGTACGCACGAATTTCTCGACCGGTGCCTTGAAGACGCGGGCGAGCTGGGCGAGCGCTTCCTCGCGCGTCGGCAGGCTCGCCAGGCGATCGAGCTCGCTCGCCGCGAGGAGCTTGCCACCGAAGGCAAGCGCGGTCACGTTGAGCTTCTCGTTCTCCCTGGCAAAGTCGCGGAAAACCCGCGCGGCGGCGCCCGGCTCCTCTTTCGAGAAGGCGAGTACCAGCGGTCCGGCAAGCGCGGAATTCATGCATTCGAATTCCGTGCCGGCGAGGGCCCGGCGGGCGAGTGAGTTCTTCACCACCTTCACGTACACGTTCGAGCCGCGCGCCTGTTTTCTGAGCGCGTCCATCTCGCCCGCCGTGAGGCCGCGATACTGGGCGCCAACACAGGCGAGCGCCTCGCCCGCGACGGCATTCACTTCGGCCACCAAAGCCTGTTTTTCCTGCATTTGCAGCGGCATAACCACCTCCACAGCCTGGTTGTAGTGCAAATTCCGAAACCGCGGCACAACGCAGCGGCTCCGGCGACGACACCCAAGCCAATCGGGAGCCGTCTCGGCAGGCTAGAGGATTGCCGAAAAACTACTGCGCTCGCCAGCTTGAACGCGAGCGGTGCTCGAAATCCTCATGTACTCGTGTACATTCCGGTTTCTGCGCTCCGGTCGCGTTCAATCTGCCTTCGCTCGCTGCGTTTTTCAACAATCCTCTGATTAAGCCTTGGCGGTCGCCCGCCGCAGCACCTGCTTTCTTCGACGAGCCGGCCTGCGCCGGCCACCGTATCGCGACGGCTTGCGCCGCCGCTTTGTCAACGCCTCGCCCTAGAGCGCGGCGTGATCAATCGTGAGGCCCGGTCCCATCGTGGTGGAAACCGTGACCTTCTTCATGTAAACACCCTTCGCCGAGGCGGGTTTCGCCTTGGTGAGATCGGCAACCAGCACGGCGAGATTTTCCTTCAGCGCCACCGCCTCGAAATCCACGTTGCCGATCGGGCAGTGCACGATGCCCGCCTTGTCGGTGCGATAACGCACCTGGCCCGACTTGGCTTGCGTGACCGCCTTTTCCACGTCGGTCGTGACCGTACCCACCTTGGGGTTCGGCATCAGCCCGCGCGGACCCAGGACTGGCCCTAGCCTGCCGACGATCCGCATCGCGTCGGGCGTGGCGATGACGACATCGAAGTCCATCTCGCCCGCCGTGACCTTTTCCGCGAGATCCTCAAAGCCGACGATGTCGGCGCCGGCCGCGCGCGCCTTGTCCGCGTTCGGCCCCTCGGGAGTGAACACGGCGACCCGTACCCTCTTGCCGCGCCCGTGGGGCAGCACCGAGGCACCGCGCACGACCTGGTCAGACTTGCGCGGGTCCACACCGAGATTCACGGCGGCATCCACCGATTCGGTGAACTTCGCGCGCGGGAGCGACTTCAGGATCTCCATCGCTTCCTCGACGGAATAGACCTTCCCGGCCTCGATCTTTTCCGCAATGGCCTTCCGGCGCTTGCTCATTGCCATCTCAGACGCCCTCCACTTCGATGCCCATGCTGCGGGCCGTCCCCGCAATGGTGCGCACGGCCGCGTCAAGCCCGGCCGCACTCAGGTCCGGCTCCTTCGTGTTCGCGATCTCCTCGATCTGGCCGCGCGTGATCTTCCCCACCTTGTTGCGATTGGGCTCGGCACTGCCCTTGGCAATGCCGGCGGCCTTCCTGATCAGCACCG
>CAZKOE010000267.1:0-2751 GCA_964554305.1 uncultured Gammaproteobacteria bacterium | reverse complement strand
CACGAGCTTCCCCGTCTTGTTGGAGATCGCCATCAGGATCACGCCACGGCAGCGCGCCTGGATGTTCTCCTCGGTCACGTCGGGATCGGTGCCGGAAAAGACCTTCTTGAGCGCGCCCAGGAAGGCCTGGTAGGGCTGCTCGATCGAAATCGTGTGCGCGTTCACGCCGAGGCGACGCACCTGCTCCTTCGCGAGCTTGTGACTCTCCTCGCCGGTATAGCGCGAGGGCATGAGCACGGCCGTGACTTGCTGTGCGCCGAGCGCGTCCACGGCCAGTGCCAGGGTGAGCGCGGAGTCGACACCGCCCGACAGGCCGATCAACGCGGAGCGGAAGCCGTTTTTCGAGGCGTAGTCGCGAATCGCCATCACCAGTGCGCGATAAACATCGGCATCGGGTTCGATCAGGCCCGCCTCGCCTTCCCGGTTTTCCTCCGGTTCCGTGTTTTCCGCCTCTTCGCCGCCGAGACTGTGCGGGCGCGCGCGGTCAATCGCAACCCGGCCGCTCACGCGACCGCGGCTTCCGGCGCGTGTCGAGACCTTGAGAATCGCGACGCTTTCCGTGAATCCCGGCAGGCGTTCGGTCACTTCGCCGGACTTGTTCACGACGAAGGAGTTGCCGTCGAAGACGACCTCATCCTGGCCGCCGACGAGATTCAAATACAAAATGGACACGCCGTTGTCCCGCGCGCGCTCGGTAATGACGGTCTCGCGCTCGTCGCGCTTGCCGAGGCAGTAGGGCGAAGCGTTGATGTTCACGATCAGGCGCGCGCCGGCCGCGGCGGACTCGGCGACGGGTCCGGGAACCCAGGCGTCCTCGCAGATGGCAAAGCCCACGGTCAGCCCCTCGATGTCGGTCACCACCGGCTCGGTGCCGGCGGCAAAGTAGCGCTTCTCGTCGAAGACGCCGTAGTTGGGCAGCTCGCGTTTGCGGTACACGGCGCGGGTCACGCCGCCGCCGATGATCGAACAGGCGTTGTAAATCACGCCGTCGCCGTACTCGGGATGGCCGACCAAAACCTGGGCGCCCTTGACCTCGGCGCGCAGGCGCGCGAGGGCCGCCTCGATCTGGCGACGCATGTCGGTCTGTAACAACAGATCCTCGGGCGGATAGCCCGCAAGGGTCATCTCCGGGAAAACGATCAGGTCGCACTGCCCGGCGTGGGCCGCGAGGCAATCGAGCACGCGGCGGGTATTGCCGGCCACGTCACCCACCAAGGTGTTGATCTGGGCGAGCCCGATGTGAATGGCCATATCAGCTATTTATACAGCCTTGGAATTAATCACAGAGTTCACAGAGGAAGAACCAATAATTTCATCTCTCTGTGTTCTCTGCGCTCTCCGCGGTTGCATTCAGCAAAAAAATCAGGATTAACCGCAGAGCACGCAGAGTTCGCAGAGATTTCCAAGCGACTGCTCTTGCTCTGTGTTCTTCGTGGTTGCATTTCAAAAACTGAATTCGGATTAACCACAGAGGACACAGAGTTCACAGAGAAATAATCAATACTCTTCTTCTTTTTGCGTCCTCCGCGTTCTCCGCGGTTGCATTTATCAAAATCGAAACGACTCGAATTCGCCGCAGAGAGCGTAGAGATGTCCAGATGATATCTCTTGCTCTGTGCTCTCTGTGTGCTCTGTGGTTGCATTTTTCAGAGGCTAGCGTTTACACGTGCTTTTGTTATCAATCAGCCGAGTGCGGACTTGGCGGCGTGGCCGATCTCGGCGGGCGAGCGCACGGTCTTCACCCCCGCGGCTTCCAGCGCGGCGAACTTCGCATCCGCCGTACCCTGCCCGCCGGAGATGATCGCACCCGCGTGGCCCATGCGCTTGCCGGGCGGCGCCGTGACGCCCGCGATGTAGGCGACGACGGGTTTGTCTACCTGCGCGCGGATGTATTCGGCCGCCGCCTCCTCGTCCGTGCCGCCGATCTCGCCGACCATCACGATCGCCTCGGTCGCCGGATCGTCGTTGAACAGCGCAATCGCGTCGATGAAGTCCATGCCATGAACCGGATCGCCGCCGATGCCGATGCAGGTGGACTGGCCCAACCCTTCGAGCGTGGTTTGATGCACGGCGACGTAGGTGAGCGTACCCGAGCGCGAGACGATCCCGACCCGGCCCGGCTGGTGGATATAGCCCGGCATGATGCCGATCTTGCACGCGCCGGGGGTGATGACGCCAGGACAGTTGGGCCCGATCAGGCGCGTCGCGCCGCCCTTGAGTGCGGCCTTCACGCGCACCATGGCGCGCACCGGAATGCCTTCGGTGATGCACACGACGAGCGCAATGCCCGCGTCGGCCGCCTCGAGGATCGCATCGGCGGCGAAGGGCGCGGGAACATAGATGACACTCGCGTTTGCGCCGGTTTCCGCAACCGCCTCCGCGCAGGTATCGAACACGAGACGATCGAGATGACGCTCGCCGCCCCGTCCCGGCGTCACGCCGCCGACGAGGTTCGTGCCATACTCGATCGCCTGTTCGCTGTGAAACGTGCCCTGCCGTCCGGTGAACCCCTGGCAAATGACCCGTGTTTCCTTGTCGACCAGAATGCTCATTTCGTACCTCCCGCCGCGGCGACGGCTTTCTCGGCGGCTTCCGCCAATCCTTTCGCGGCAATGATGTCGAGCCCGCCGCCGGCCTCGGCGAGGAGCTTGCGCCCCGCTTCGGCATTCGTGCCTTCGAGGCGCACTATGACCGGCACCGGCACGCCCACGCCCTTGACGGCGGCGACGATCCCCTCGGCGATGATGTCAC
>CAZKOE010000266.1:0-2766 GCA_964554305.1 uncultured Gammaproteobacteria bacterium | reverse complement strand
CGCTCGAAGTTGCCGACGAATTGGATCTGCAAATGGCGCCCCGGCGACAGCGTGAACGACGGCGCGACGGAGAGCAGGCCGCCTTCGCGCACGCCGACGTAGTCCACGCCGTCGCCGCCGACCGCGTCCAGCTCGAATCCGAACCACGACAGGGGCTGCGCGCTGGCGTCGAGCTCGTATTGATCGAGCGCGAAGGTTGTGCCGCTGAAGTATTGATCCTCGTGGCGAACGTAGAAAACAACGTGGCTCTGCCCGGCCGCGTGCACGAAGGCGTAGGCCTGGGCCTGGCGGTCGAGCACCGGGCCGCCGCCCGCCGCGTCAACCCAATCATAGTCGCCGCCGAAACCGCCGTTGTTCCACCAGGCGGTATCCGAATACCAGTCGTATTCGAATTCGGGATGCACTTCGCTGAAGCCGACGCGCGGCTGGTAGCCGAAGTCGGCGCGAAAACCGGGGTCCACGTGGCCTACGGCGAGGCTCGCGCTGTAGTTGCTGCGCGTGCGCCGAAACGAGGCCATCCAGCCGCTGCCGGTCACGCGGCCCGGCGCGATGCCGAAGGCGGTGGCAACTTCCTCCGGGTAGGTGGTGGTGGAGTGCGCCGTCTGGATCGTCAGCGAATCGCTGGGATCGAGTTGCCAACTGCCGTCCACGGCGACGACGCCGTTGTCGTAGCCGCCGCCTCGGCGTCCGGTGGCGAGAAAGCCGAGCGTCGAGTGGCCGGCGAAATCGTGACGGTAGCGCAGCAGGGCATCCCGGGTCGGGAAATTGAACGACTGCAACTCGGAGCTTTGCTCGCCCGGCAGGAGGATATTGGTGATCGCATCGTCGGCGGCGAGCAGGCCGAGCGCGTGGCTGCCGATCTGGCCGACCAGCTTGGTGGCCCAGTGCGGATCGGCGATCTGACGTGTATCCACGAAGCGGTTGTCGTCGTCGTATTGGCCGAAGTTGAACCCCGGCGTGTTGAATACCCAGGTGCCGCGTTCGAAGAACGGGCGGTTTTCGAGGTAATAGATCGCGAAGCGTTGATTGACGGTGGATTGCAGCACGTCGGGCGCGACCTGCGAGAAATTGGGGTTCAGGGTTGCCGACCAGATGAGATCGGGCCGTACCGCCCAGCGCGCGTCGAGGCTGCCGGAAGCGCCCGGGCTGCCACGCTCGAGCCCCGAGTCCGGATTGTCGCGGCTGTCGGTGCGCGACAGCGTCACCGCCGGGATGAGTTGCAGATTGGCGCCGTGCGATTGAATGGGCGTGGCGGTGCGCACGACTTCGGCATCGCACAAGAGGCAATTGCTGTTGTAATTGAGCCTGACCTGGGTAATTTGATGGCGCAGGTTTCGTGCCCAGTTGCGAAAGAACAGCATGCGCCAGGTTTGTGGCCGATCGCTGTGCGGGAACTTGAGCGAGCGGAGGGGAATCTGCATCGTCACCGTGTAGCCGTGAGGCGTCAGACCCGCCTTGCAGTACCAGATGGCATCGTAGGACGAATATTCATTGCCTTGCTGGCGGAACTCGTCGAACTCCGTGGCTCCCGTGCTGCAGAAGAATTCATACCCCCATTGCGTGTCGTTGAAGGGGCTGAAGATGATGCCGACGTACTCGTCGTTGTTGCCGAAGCCGTCGTGGCGGCGGTACTTCACGATGATATTGGCAGGATGCGGATCGAGTGCGACGAAGTGCAGCCACAGCGCCGTTTTCGTGTAGCCGACAAAGACCGTGGTCTTGACCGGCGCCGGACGATTACGGCCCGGTTGAATTTCGTTGTCAACTGAAAAGCGTGCGGCGTGTCGCCAGGTTGTTGCATCCGGCTTCCCGGAGCTGCCGATCCAGGGCGTGAGCTCGGGAATCGTCGTCGGCGCGGCGGATGCGGTGGCCGCCGGCGTGAAGATTGCGAGGCAAAGCGCGCACACGGTCGACAATATGATGCCGATGGCAAGTGTGATGTAGTGATTTACTACATAATAGCACCAGAGTAACAGCGATT
The DNA here is from genome assembly GCA_964554305.1 of uncultured Gammaproteobacteria bacterium. Lineage (GTDB taxonomy): Bacteria > Pseudomonadota > Gammaproteobacteria > JAKDMP01 > JAKDMP01 > JAKDMP01. The sequence goes on along the minus strand of CAZKOE010000266.1, from coordinate 785 downwards.
GCATGTCCGTCCTCCGTAGGCGATTGGCCGGGTTCAGTGTTTGTCGGCGTGGATGCGGATGTCGCCGCTCAGCGTGTTGATGCTGATTTCAGCACTGCCGTCGCCGCTGGTGTAATGCCATTCCTTGCCGGGGCCGTATTCGCTCGTGCGCCGCGGACTGGGGCCGAAGTTGGTTTCGATGTCGCCGCTGAAGCTGGTGGCGTCGAACTGCGCGGGCGGAACCGCCGCCAGGCGCAGGGTGATGTCGCCGCTCGTGGAATGGAATTGGTAGTCGCCCTTCGGCTCGAGTGCGGACGTGAACTCGATATCGCCCGAAGTCGTGCCCAGTTTCGCGCGCGCGGTCGGATGGTTGGCCAGCAGACGAATGTCCCCGCTCACGCTTTCCGCGTCGATTTGCCCGCCGATGTCCTTGAGGCGGAGTTCGCCGCTGATGCTGTGGGCGCTGACCTGCGCCCCGGGAGCGGAGCCGTTGATGCCGATGTCGCCGCTCACCGAGCGCACGGAAATCTCGGCGGATTGCGATTGCACCGATACCTCGCCGCTCACGCTGCGGAACTTGAGCGGTCCGGCGAGCCCGATGGCCGAAATGCCCGCGCTCACCGTGTTGACGCGCAGGCGCACACTCGCCGGCAACCGGATCACCAGGCGACTGCCGTGATCGTCGTAATAGTTGCCTCGCGGGCGCACGATGCGGACATCGAGCCCGGCCGAGTTGTGCTCGATCGTGTTCTTGCATTCCGCGCAGAGTGTGCCCGTGATCTGGATCTTGTCTTGTTTCCAGGCCT
>CAZKOE010000265.1:0-2769 GCA_964554305.1 uncultured Gammaproteobacteria bacterium | reverse complement strand
GATCCGCTGGCCGGCTACTTCGCCAGCGCACGCGGATACCGCTCGGAGGGTCTCGACCTGCGTGCGCTGGAGATGACCAAGTGGTTCGATACCAACTACCACTACATCGTGCCTGAGCTGCGGCGCGGCCAGCGGTTCGCGCTGCGCGGCGACAAGCCGGTCGCCGAATTCCTGGAAGCGAAGGCGCTCGGGCTCGACGCCAGACCCGTGCTGCTGGGGCCGGTTTCATTTCTGCTGCTGTCGAAGACGGTTGACGGCAGCGAGCGCCTGGATTTGCTGGACGGCCTGCTGGCATGCTACGCGCAACTGCTCGTGAAATTGCACGAGGCCGGCGCGGAATGGGTACAACTCGACGAGCCTTGCCTGGTGCTCGATCTGGACGACGCCACACAAAGAGCCTATCAACGTGCCTACACCATGCTTGCGGAGGGGTCGAGTCCGAAGCGTCTGCTCGCGACTTATTTCGGCGCGTTGGCGGACAATCTGGACCTTGCGTTGAAGCTGCCGACGGAGGGGCTGCATGTTGATCTCGTGCGCGCGCCGGAGCAACTGGACACGGTGCTCGAAGGGCTGCCGGAACAACGGGTATTGTCGCTGGGGCTCATTGACGGCCGCAACGTGTGGCGCACGGACCTGGAAGCCGCGCTGGCGCGGGCAAGCCGTGCCGCGGACCGGTTGGGCAGTAATTCCGTCTGGCTTACGTCGTCTTGTTCGCTGCTGCACGTGCCCTACGACTGCACCGACGAAACTGCGCTCGAATCAAACATCCTCGGCTGGCTCGCGTTCGCGCGCCAGAAGATCGAGGAATTGCGGGTGCTGGCCGATGCCCTGAGTGGCGATACGGCCGCGCAGGCGGCCATCGCCGCGACCCGCGGGTTGCTGGTGCAGCGCGGGCAATCACCGCTGGCGGTGAACCCCGGGGTGCGCAAGCGCGTGGACGCGATCGGGCCCGACATGCTGCGTCGCCAGTCCGAATACCCGGAGCGACACCGCAAACAGTCGGCCGCGTTGCGGCTTCCGATGTTCCCGGCGACCACGATCGGGTCTTTCCCGCAGACACAGAAAATCCGCAAGGCGCGCGCGGCGCACCGCAAGGGCAAGCTCGCCGATGCCGACTATCGCTGCTTCCTCGAAACGGCGACGCGCGAGGCGGTGCGGGAACAGGAGCGGCTCGGTCTCGACGTGCTGGTCCACGGCGAGTTCGAGCGCAACGACATGGTGGAGTATTTTGGCGAACGGCTGGATGGCTTCGCGTTCACGAAGCGGGGCTGGGTGCAGAGCTACGGTTCGCGCTGCGTCAAGCCGCCGATCGTCTACGGCGACGTCGCGCGGCCCGCGCCGATGACCATCGAATGGGTAGTGTTGCTGCATCGTGCACGCGAAGTATTGAAGGCGGAACAAATCTGGGTCACCCCGGACTGCGGTCTGAAAACGCGCAACTGGCCGGAAGTAAAGGCGGCGCTGGGCGTGATGGTGGAAACCGTCCGGATGCTGCGTGGAGAAATCGCGGGTCGTGCCTGACGCCCGCGCGAAGCCGTCCGACCGGGCACCGCACTTTTTTGCGTACTGCCGGCTTTGCATCGCGGGATCATGCTTATGGGTGACCACGCCCCGTCTCGGGTGTGCTCGGTGCAAACGCAATTCACGCTGCGACCGCCGAGGCTGGACACGCGGTAGTGCGCGATCGCGGTCCAAGCTGGTGTCCGGAGGGGGACGCCTGTATTCCGCTACGATGCGCGGCCGAGCAGGCGGCGGTAGCGCGGATACCACGTGGAGGTTTTCTTGTAGAAGCCGAAGGCGCCGGTGGATGGGAAGACGATCCGCCGGGCGGCGGCGTAGCGGTCCGCGGCGAGCGGCTGGCCGCGGTCGGTCGCAATACCGAAGGCATAGCCGGCGCGGCGCACGGCTTCGCGCTCGCGCGGGCCGTATTCGCCCCAGGGATAGGCGAAACTCGTGATCGACATCCGGGTAACGGCTTCGAGTGTCGCCTTGCTCGCTTCGAGTTCCTGCATGAGTTCGGTATCGCCGAGTTGCCGGAGATGGCGATGGGCGAGGCCGTGCGAACCGATCTCGATGCGCCCGCTCGCGGTACAGGCGCGCAGTTCCGTGTCGTTCATCAGCGCCGCCGCTTCGGACTCGCCCGGTTCGCAATCCCAACGGTTCGTCGCGAGCGCGCGGTCGCCGAGTGCGAAGATGGTGGCACGCGCATCGTATTTTTCCAGCAGCGGCAGGAGGTGCTCGCGGTTGTCGCGGTAGCCGTCATCGAAAGTCAGCATCACCGGGCGCTTCGGCAGCGGGCGGTCGGCGAGCAGGTCGCCAAAGGTGATGGTCGTCATGCGCCGCCGGGCAAGCTGGCGCAGGTGCCGTTCAAGCATGTCGCAGGTCACGTGGATCCTCAACGTGCCCCTGGGTGGCGGTTCCGGGAGCACGCGGTGGTAACAGAGAATCGGGAGTGCACGCCCGCCGAGTCTGCGGCGTATTGCCTCGCCGCCGTCCATCGCCGCTCAGCCGTGCGGGACGACGGCGAGGATGCCGTCAATCACGAATTGCACAGCCATCGCCGCGAGCACGATGCCGAGCAGTCGCCCGAGCACGTTCGCGCCCGTCACGCCGAGTACGCGCATGATGAGCCCGCTCGCCAGCAGTGCGAGCAACGTGATCGAAAGCACGATGGCAAGAATGGCGAACACCGAGGCGAAGGCCCAGATGTGGCCTTCGGCGTTGCCGGCGAGCAGAATCACGGTGGTCAGTGCGCCGGGGCCCGCAATC
>CAZKOE010000264.1:0-2786 GCA_964554305.1 uncultured Gammaproteobacteria bacterium | reverse complement strand
GCGAAGGCGCGCCCACGCGCTACGCTCCTTTGTCCGCGCTGCGCGAGGCGGCTCCCGGTTACGAGCTGATCTGGCTCGCGCCCGGCGTCGAACTGTTTGCCGTCAGCGCAACGCTTCCGGTCAAGGGCCGGGACAAGATCCTGCGTGCCCTGCCCTATGCGCTGGAAGACCAGTTCGCCGAGGAACCCGACCGGCTGTTCTTTGCCCTGCCCGCCGAGACGGGCGGCGGTCCGGCACAGGCCGTCGCCGCCGATGCCGAATGGTTGCGCGCGGCCCTCGAACGCCTGTCCGGCGAAGGCATCGACCCGCTGCGCGTGCTGCCCGACTACCTCGCGCTGCCGCTCGCCGAGGATTCGTGGACGGTACTGGCCGATGCCGGCATGCTTTATGTCCGTAGCGGCCCCGCAGACGGCTTCAGCCTCGAGACCGGGACCGGCTGGCCCGTCCTTGCGCGCCGCCTCGCCGACCTGGCCGAAGAGGATCGGCCGCAATCTCTGCGCTACATCCGGGGCCGCGATCCGTTGGGAAGCGAACCCGTGATCGATGCGATCGAAGGGGGGTTGCAGGCGGGCCCCGAACCGGTGGCCGACGGATTGTTTGCCGTGCTTCCCGAGACTTTCACGCGGCCCGTAGCCATCAACCTGTTGCAGGGTCCCTTCAAGCGCGGCAGCGAGTGGCAGAAAGCGTTCAGGCCCTGGCGACCGGCGGCCTGGGCGCTCGCCGCCGTCGTCCTCCTCGCCATCGTCGGCTTCGCCGCGAGCTGGATCCACGATTCCCAGGCCGACAAGGCGCTCGATCGGCAGGTGCGGCAGCGTTTTCACCAGCTCATGCCGAACCAGCCCTGGCAGGGCAACTACACGGCCCGCAGACTGATTCAGCGCCGCCTCAGCGGCGCGGCGAACATCGGTGACAAACATGGTCTGTTGCCGCTGCTCGCCGCGTTGGCCGAGGCTAATCCGAAGTCGGTTCACATCGAATCCCTGGACTTTCACGGCGGTACCCTGCAGATCCGGCTGCACACCACGGATGTGTCTCAACTGGAAACCCTGCGCTCGGCCATCCAGAAAAAAAGCCGGCTCGCGGTGACGATCCGTTCCGCCAACCAGACCGACTCGGGCGTCGAGGGCGCGCTGACGGTCGGCACGGGAGCGCGCTCGTGAAGCTTCCCGAACCGATCGGCAGTTGGTACGGCGGACTCGCTCCGCGGGAACGGCGCCTGGTGATCCTCGGCGCCGCCGTTGTCGTGCTGCTGATCATTTACCTCGCCGCCATCCAGCCTCTGGTGTCGGCCCATCAAAGCCTCAATCAAAAGCTCGAAGCCGATCGCTCACTGCTCGCCTACATGAACGGCGCGGCCGGACGGCTCGCCGTCGCCCCATCGGTTTCCGGAGGGGGGCACCTGACTGGTTCCGTTTTCAGCGCGGTATCGGTGGCGACGCAGGACCCTTCCATCAGCAACGCCGTGCAGCGCCTGGAACAGGCCAATAACGGCGGTGTGCGCCTGACGCTCGCCGCCGTGTCCTTCGACGCCCTCGTGCAATGGCTGCAAAAGCTCGCCGATCAGAAAGGCATTACGGCGACCAGTGCCAGCATTCAGGGTGCCCAGGCCCCCGGCACCGTGGACGTCACGCTGGAGCTCAACGCCCGCCAATGATCGCGCGCATCGTCATCGCCGTGCTCGTTCTGCTGATCAGTTACGCGGGTTTCGTGATCGCGAATACACCCGCCAGCTTCGTCGTCGCCCAGGCCCGCCCGCAACTGGCCGACTCCCAGGCCCGACTCAGCGACGTCCGCGGCAGCGCCTGGCATGGTAATGCGGAATTGAGCTTCAAGGGCCGGGATCTCGGCCGCCTGTACTGGAAGGCCAGTCCGTGGCCGCTCATCGGCGGGAACCTTGACGCCGACTTCATCATCAAGGGCAACAGCCTGCAACTGAGCGGCCACCTGGCTACCGGCGACAAGACCGCACGACTGAGCCACGTCAAGGGGCAAGCGCCGCTCGATCTACTGGCCGCGCTGCTCGATTTGCCGCTGGGCCTGACGGGCACGCTGACAGCGAACCTCAAGGAGGTTGATATCAATTCGCGCCCGGCCATTCAAAGCGCCACGGGCAAGCTCGTTGCCCACGGCGTGCGCATCCCCGACCTCGGGGTCGGCCTCGGCAACCTGGTCCTCAACCTTCAGCCTCAAGGCAAAAACCAGGGCGTGCACGGAAACCTGAGCAACAGCGGCGGCGACATTGATCTGCGGGGAACGCTGATGCTTACCCAGACCGGCTCCTATGTCGTGCAGGCAACCTTGAAGCCTCAAACCACCGGTGCCAAGCAAAATCAGCTTCGCGATGGCCTGACGGCGATTCTCGGTGCCGCCGATTCCTCCGGGCGCTTTCACTACCATGCCACAGGCCAGCTCTACCGGCGCTGACGGCAACAGCCATAACCATACAATATAAATAATAAATATCAGAAATAAGTGGTTGATTTTATTGGTGGGCCGTATAGGAATCGAACCTATAACCTTGGGATTAAGAGTCCCCTGCTCTGCCTGATTGAGCTAACGGCCCAGCCGACTTGAGTGGCGCGATGCAGATAACGCGCCGCATCCGAATGGTGGGGTGGACGATGGGATTCGAACCCACGACCACCGAGGCCACAACCCGGGGCTCTACCTGCTGAGCTACGTCCACCGCCGTTCCGCGGCGCTCAAGCTCCGCGGCCCGCATAGTATAACGTGGCGCGCCCGGCAGGACTCGAACCTGCGACCCACGGCTTAGAAGGCCGTTGCTC
>CAZKOE010000263.1:0-2803 GCA_964554305.1 uncultured Gammaproteobacteria bacterium | reverse complement strand
GGGCGTGGTGGCGGCCGCCGGGGCGCACCCGCTGCGGCTGCTGTTTGCGGTGCTTCGGGGGGGGGCACCGGCGTCCCGCCGGCGGTGCGAAACCAGGCGCGCAATTTTTGGCGCGCGCGGCGGGTGGCGAGGTAACCCGTTTCCGGGCGCAGCCAGTCGCGGCTGGGGCGTGCCGTCGGACGGGCCAGGATTTCCACCGTGTTGCCGGTTGCGAGCCGGCTAGTGAGCGTCGCGATGCGGCCGTTAACACGCGAGCCCACGGTGCGGTTTACGAGTTCCGTGTGAACGGCGTATGAAAAGTCGAGCGGCGTTGCGCCCGCCGGCAAGTCCACCACTCGCCCCCGGGGCGTCAGCACGTAAACGCGTTCGCTGGCCAGTTCGCTCGTGATCGCTTCTAAGAAGTCGCCGCCGGCCCGGTCTTCGCCGCTCGCCAGCACCTGGCGCAACCAGGCGAGGCGTTCCTCGAGCGCCGGGTCGCGCCGGCCGCCTTCCTTGTAGCGCCAGTGGGCGGCGATACCGAGTTCGGCCTCGCGGTGCATGGCTTCGGTGCGAATTTGCACCTCCAGCACCTGGCCGTCGTCGTCGAGCACCGCCGTGTGGAGCGAACGGTAGAAATTGCCCTTGGGCGCCGCGATGTAGTCGTCGAATTCCTGCGGCAGGTAGCGCCAGCGCTCATGAACCACGCCGAGTGCGGCATAGCAGGCGGCAAGGTCGGCGACGATGACGCGCAGGCCCATGAGATCGTAGAGTTCGTCGAGGGCGGCGTCCTTGCGCTGCATTTTGCGCCAGATGCTGTAGATGTGTTTTGGCCGGCCGCCGATCTGCGCCTCAATGCCGGCCCCGGCGAGCGCTGCCTCCAGTTCGGAGCGTGCGGCGTCGAGCCGCGCCTCGCGGGTCTCGCGCCGCTCGGCGAGCCCGCGCGCGATGGCGGCATAGCGCCGAGGTTCGGCGAGGCGCAGGGCGAGGTCTTCGAGCGGCCATTTGAGTTGCCAGATGCCGAGCCGGTTGGCGAGCGGCGCGTAGAGGATGAAGACTTCGTGCGCGGCCGCTTCGCGCACCGGGGCGGAGGCTTTCTTGAGTGTCTGCAGCCGCGCGAGTGCGGCGGCGAGGATCAGCGGCACGATTCTCAGGTCGCGGGCCAGGGCGAGGAACAGGCGGCGCAGGGCCTCCGCCTGGGCGGGGTCCGCGGTTTCGAAGGCTTCACGGGCGGCCAGGCGCGGGGGTGGAAGCGTGGCGGCCTGCAGTGCCAGCCGGTAGCGTTCCGGGCCGAGTATCCGGCGGGCCTGTGCTTCGCCGATGGCGCCGGCCGCAATCAGGGGCACGGCCGCGGCTGCGGCCTGCCAGGGCGGGTTGAGCCCGAGCGGGACAATGGCCTGGGCGGCGGCCACGGCCCGGGTGCGCAGCTCGGTCGTCGCCGTGCCTGCGGATTCAATCAGTGCGGTGACGGGGGAGTGCTCTGTCATGGCGAAGGCGTGGAAAAGGCCCGCGACCGTTATGATATAGGTTATGAAGGCTGGAAAATCGTCCAACGATGAGGAGTTGAACGCATGAGAACCCGATGGACCGCGATTTCCTGGCTCGCCGCGGCGGTGATTGTGGCAACCCCCGGTGCCGCGCTTGCCCAAGGCAGCGGCCTGGACATCAATCTGAGCGGCAATGCCGTGTATGCGGCCTTCGACAACGAAATCACGCTCTCCGGCCTGGATCTGTCGTTCCAGGCGCTGCACAACACCGATGACGGCGACGTGGCCGGCGTGGGCCTGGGCCTGCGGGCCAATGCCAATCCGGGCCACTCGCCGGTGACGGCCCTGATCGGCGTGAAGGCGCTGTGGCTGAGCCCGGATTACACGGGCGTGGATTCGGGCTACGCGCTTGCGCTGGGCGGCGGCGTGGACTGGGTGCTGCCAAGCTTCAATCGCTTGAGTTTCGGGGGGCGTATCTACTGGGCGCCCAACGTGACGAGTTTCAGCAACGCGACCCGTTATCTTGCCGAGGAGGCGCGGGCAGGTTACCGCGTGCTTCCGAACGGCACGGTCTATCTCGGCTATCGGCACGTCACGGCGAGCTTTGAGGGAACCGACAGCCTGATCATGGACAACGGCGTCAACGTGGGCTTTTCATTGCGTTTTTGAGTCGAAGGTACTCATGTCCGGACACAGCAAATGGGCCAACATCCAGCACCGTAAGAACGCGCAGGACGCGCGTCGCGGGCGGGTATTTACGCGCCTCGTGCGCGAAGTGGCGACGGCGGCGCGCGTCGGCGGCGGGGATCCGGCGGCGAATCCGCGCCTGCGGCTTGCCATGGAAAAGGCGAATGCGGCGAACGTCCCGAAGGATAATCTCGAGCGCGCGATCAAGCGCGCCACCGGCGAGGCCGATGGCCAGATCATCGAGGAGGTTACTTACGAGGGCTACGCGCCGGGCGGCGTCGCCGTGCTCGTCGAGTGCATGACCGACAACCGCAACCGCACGGTGGCCGACGTGCGCTACGCCTTCTCCAAGTACGGCGGGAATCTCGGCGCCGATGGATCCGTGGCCTACCTGTTTAACCGCGTCGGGCAGATCCGGCTCGCGGCTTCGGCCGACGAAGAGCGCGTGTTCGAGACGGCGCTGGAGGCCGGGGCCGAGGACATCGTCCGCGACGATGACGATGCCTTCGAGGTGCTCACCGACCCCGACGATTTCGAGGCCGTGCGCGACGCCCTGCGCGAGGCGGAATTCGCGATCGAGGAGGCCGAGGTCGGCATGCGCCCGGCCACCTGGGTGGATCTCGATGCAGAAGGCGGGGAAAAACTCATGAAAC
>CAZKOE010000262.1:0-2911 GCA_964554305.1 uncultured Gammaproteobacteria bacterium | reverse complement strand
GCGGGGCGCGATTCTTCGCAAGCATGAGGCCGGCGCCGGCGGTTCAACGCAGTTGAGCGCCGGCCCGTTCTCACAAACGATAACCACAGCAGCCACACGCGCACTGTTCTTCCGCAGCGAGCTGCGCAAGCTGCGCACTATCTGCAAATCAGGCGGCGCGTTCATGATCGACCTGATGCCCAAACGGGATAGCTAATGCTACCCACCCCCTACACCGTCGACGTGTTGCCTTTCAGCGACGACGGTACGGATGCCTACGGCAACCCGGTGCGCGAGTGGGGCGAGCCTGTCACGCAGCGTGTGATGGGTTGGGCGCCGCCGACCGCCGACTCTGCGGCGTCGGGTGTAAGCGGAGACTCGCTATCGCGTGGCTTCGAGGACGGCCTGATCCGCGACCTTGACGTGTATGTGCCGCCGGGCTTCGAGGTGGACCCGCGCGATCGTGTGCGCGTGCAGGGCCTCGATTACGAGATTGTCGGCAACGTCCAAGACTTCACGCACGGCCCGTTCGGCTTCAAACCGGGCGGCGTGCTGCCGCTCAAGAGGGTCGAAGAACTTGGCGCCTAAGACGCCGCCGACCGCCGAATGGCTGGCCCGGTTTAAGTCCGATTTACAGGTGCGCGGCTTCAGTGATGAGTTCATCCACGACGCGCTGCTCATGGCCCTCGACGCCGAGCTGAAGGCCGACGGCCTAATTGTGACCCCGGAGGTGGCCGATGGCTAGACGAGTGAGGATCAAGTGGCGGCTCAAGGGCTTTGAGGAGATCCGTCGGCTGCCGGGCGTCAAGGAGCGCTTGCACCGAGAGGCACTGTCTATCGCCTTTGACGCCGGCGAAGGCTACGAGGCGTTCGTCGATGAAGGTAAGACGCGTTCACGCGCGTCGGTGGTCACGACTGGCTTCGTGGCGATGCTCGACAATAATCGCCACAATACTTTGAACCGGATTCTGGCGTCTCGGCGAAAAAATGTCTGAGATCACGGTCCCGGTTGACGTCAAGGCGCTCGCCTACATGGTGCTGAGCGAATGGTTCCCGAACGCGAACGTGTCGGGGCTGTTCCCCGGCGACGACGACAAGTCAATGGTGCTGCCGCACTTGGGTTTCGAGATCGCCGGCGGCCGGCGCTTGAACCGGATTACTGACATGGCGCACATCACGATTCGCGCGTGGGCCGAGTCCGAGGAGGACGCCTCGACGTTGTGCCGGCGCGCCTACGCCGTGCTGATGGCTGCGCCCGAGATCCCCGAGTACGAGGACATGGTGCGCAAGTCCGAGTCGGTGGGCGGGCCTGTCGCTTACCCCGATCCGAATGCGCGGGTGCCCCGCTATCAGGCCGCCGTCGAGTGGCAGCTACGACCAACGATTGAGGTGTCCGATGACGAGAATCCAGCACCCGCTGATTGATGACTGGCAGATTGACCTGCCGAACAAGACGGTCGCGAACCGCTGGGCGAAGGCCGGCTGGGTGATTCTCGGCGACGAGCCCGAGCCGGAGCCGGAGCCGGATCCCGAACCTGAACCTGAGCCGGACTCCGACGAGTCCTAACCCCCTATTCTCCCCTACCGGCTACGGCGGGGTCACAACTGAATACTGATTTTTCTCTGGGCCTGGGCGGGACTGGAGAATCCAATGGCCTCCGTTGCCAATGTTCTAGCCGGTAAACCTGTATCTGCCGGCGGCGGCGTTCTTTACGCCGATCTTGATACCGCGCTTCCCACCGATGCCACGTCGGCTGTCACCGGTTTCACCGAGGGCGGTTTCATCTCTGAGGATGGCCTGACTGAGGCCACCGAGCGTGACACCGACAAGGTCAAAGCCTGGGGCGGCGACACTGTCAAGGTTTTGCAGACCGACTTCTCGGCTACGTTCTCGTGGACGTTTATCGAGTCCACTAACGCGGACGTGCTCAAAGCCGTGTACGGCGAAGACAACGTCGTGAACGAAGACGGTGACATCGCGGTCACGGTCAAGTCGGATCAGCTGCCGCATATGGCGTGGGTGTTCGATGTCAAGGACGGCGACAAGCGGGTCCGCATCTGCATCCCCGACGGCCAGGTCACCGAGACCGGCGAAATCACCTACAACGACGGCGAAGTCATCGGCTACGAGGTGACCGTCGAAGCCTTCTACAACGAAGACTTGGGTGGCTACTACGTCAAGTACGTCGGCGACGTTAGTAGCGGCTCGTAACCCCAAATCTTGGGGGCGCGGTCACTGATAGCCCAGGCCCGCCGCGCCCTCAAGCCAAACCTAAGCCCTGGGCAAACCACTAGGAGGTCTGGGCAATGACTGCTGACATTGAACAAGCGGTTAGCGACGCTGTGTCCGAGCAGGAGCAGCCGCGCATCAAAACTCTCGTCTACACGTTCGAGGGCACCTCGTACACGATCCGCAAGGACGCCGTCGAGGATCTGGAGGTCCTGGAGTGGATCGAGGACGAGAAGATCATTAAAGCTTTGAAGCGCATCCTCGGCGACGAGCAGTGGGAAAAGTTCAAGGACTCCCAGCGCGACGAGCGCACCGGCGCCGTGGGTGTCGAGAAGCTCGAAGGCTTTGTTAACGGGCTGTTCGAGAAGCTGAACGCGGGAAAAGCCTGAGCCTCGTCTCGCTGCTGCGCGAATACCCCGAAGCCATCGAGGCGAGCCTGCGCGCCGTGTACGGCATCCGTCTGGATGACATGTACGCGGGCCGCGAATCGGTCCGCCATGTCGCGGTGTGCGTGTCTCAGTTGCCGTCGGACTGCGCGCTGGGGCGGGCGATGGACGGCGACGACATCGAGTGGAATCTGACGAACGAGCTTTTGGCCGCCCAGGTCGACGTGCTGGCGATCGCGAACTGGCAACGAGCAGGCGGCAAGAAACGCGACCAGCCTAAGCCTGTCGAGCGGCCCGGCGTGGGCCCCGATCGCAC
>CAZKOE010000261.1:0-2939 GCA_964554305.1 uncultured Gammaproteobacteria bacterium | reverse complement strand
TGCCGAAGTCGGCGGTCGAGGGGTGTCGCAGAACGGCGGTCGAGGGTGCGGAAGCCGATGGCTTCGGCGACTTGCGTCGGCGCGATGGCATCGGCGGCGGCGAGGTCGGCGATGGTGCGGGCGAGCTTCAAGATGCGGTGGTAGCCTCGGGCCGACAAACCCAGGCGTGTGCTGGCCTGTTCAAGAAGCGTTTTGCCCGTTGCATCCGGGCGGCAGAGTTTGTTGACTTCGGCGACGCTGAGCGCTGCGTTGGGTTTGCCGGCTCGTTCGAGTTGGCGTGCTCGGGCGGCGGCGACACGGGCGGCGACGGCGGCACTGGGCTCGCCATCGGGGCCGCGCTCGGGTGCTAGCGTTTCCGCCTTGGGTCGCGGCACTTCGACGTGCAGATCAATGCGGTCGAGAATCGGCCCGGAGATGCGGCCGCGGTAGCGCGCGATCTGATCCGGTGTGCAGCGACAGCGCCCGCGTGGGTCGCCGAGGTAGCCGCAGGGGCAGGGATTCATCGCGGCGACGAGCTGGAAACGCGCGGGGAATTCGGCGTGGCGTGCGGCGCGCGAGATGACGATGCGCCCAGATTCCAGCGGTTCGCGCAAGACCTCCAGCACGTGGCGATCGAACTCGGGCAATTCGTCAAGAAACAAAACGCCATGGTGAGCGAGCGAAATCTCGCCGGGACGTGGATGCGAGCCGCCGCCGACCAGCGCTGCACCGGAAGCACTGTGGTGCGGCGACCGATAGGGCCGCCGACCCCAGGCTTCGGCATCGAAACCGTCGGCACTGACCGAGGCGATCGCCGCCGATTCAATCGCTTCGGCTTCGGTCAGCGGAGGCAGCAAGCCCGGCAAACGTTCGGCAAGCATGCTCTTGCCGCTGCCGGGTGGACCGACCATGAGCAGGCTGTGACCGCCGGCAGCCGCGATTTCCAACGCCCGCTTGGCGCGGGCCTGGGCACGCACGTCGGCGAGATCGGGATAGGCGATTTCGGGCCCGGAAGCCAAGCCGGCGGCGACCGGATCGAAGGGCGCGCTGCCGGCGAGCGCGGCCACGAGCCCCGGCAGGTCGTTCGCGGCGTGGACCGCAAGACCGCCGACCCGCGTTGCCTCCGCCGCATTCGCCGCCGGCACGACCAGAGCGCGCCCGGCGCGATGCGCGGCCAATGCCGCCGGCAACACGCCCTTCACCGGCCGGAGCGCACCCGAGAGCGACAGCTCGCCCAGAAACTCCAGGCCGACGAGATCAACGCCGGGCTTGAGCTGGCCCGAGGCGACGAGAATGCCGAGCGCGATCGCCAGATCGTAGCGCCCGCCGCCCTTGGGGAGATCCGCCGGCGCGAGATTCACCGTGACCCGGCGCGCGGGCCACTCGAAGCGCGTGTTCATGAGGGCGCTGCGCACGCGCTCACGCGCCTCGCGCACGGCCGCCTCGGGCAAGCCCACGATCACAAGCGCCGGCAGGCCGCCCGACAGATGCACCTCGACGCGCACCGCGGGAGCCTCGATGCCCGCCGTCGCGCGGGCATGCACGCTGGCCAGATTCATTTCCCCTCCCTTCCGATTCAGTCTCAGCCGCCGGACTCGGGCCCTCCCCGTTCACGCTCCAGCCGTTCGATCTCCTCGGCCAGGGCATCCAGCTTCTCGCGGGTACGCCGCAAAAGCGCAGACTGGGCGTCGAACTCCTCGCGACTCACGAGATCGAGGCGCGCGAGACCCGCCTCCAGCACGGCGCGGAAATTGCGCTCGATGTCCTCCTTCGCCTGGTGCAGCGAGTCGGGCAGCGTCTTCGCGAGCCGGCGAGCCAGATCGTCGAGCAGAGTCGGGTTCGGTTTCACGGATGCCTCCGGCGGGATCACTGGCCATTGAGTGTAGCCTATCCTCACCTTTGCTGGCCGGTGCTACACTGCCGCGCATGAAGCTTGTTACCGCCATCATCAAGCCGTTCAAGCTCGACGACGTGCGCGAGGCGCTCGCCGACATCGGCATCGAGGGCATGACCGTGACCGAGGTCAAGGGCTTCGGGCGCCAGAAGGGCCACACCGAACTGTACCGCGGCGCCGAGTACGTGGTGGACTTCCTGCCCAAGCTCAAGATCGAGGTGGGCGTCGCCGACGATCTCGTCGAGCGGGTGACCGAGGCGATCCAGGACGCGGCCCGCACCGGGAAGATCGGCGACGGCAAGCTGTTCGTCACGCCGCTCGAGCGGGTGATCCGCATCCGCACGGGAGAAGTGGATGAAGCCGCCTTGTAGCGCGCTCCTTGCCGTGGCGGCAATCCTCGCCGTTGCCGGCCCGCCGGCGCTTGCCGGCAGCGGCTCGAACGAAGCCATCTACACCTGGGTGGACGCCCACGGCGTACGCCACTACTCGGACAAGCCGGGGAGCCCCAATGCCCGCATTCTGTCATTTACCTCTTCCGGGGCACCGCACAGCACGCCCATGACCCAGTCGCCCGCGCCAACGGCCACAACCGCCCGTCATCCTTCCCACACGCGCTCCGCCCCGGCACCGGCCACGATGAGCCCGGTCGAACGCGCGGCGCTGTGCACGAAGCTGCGTGCCGAAGTCAAACGCCTCGAACCCGTGCGCCGCCTTCAGGTCAACAAAAACGGCAGCAGTCGCTACCTGTCGGGCGACGACCTCGTGGCCTTCAAAAAGAAAATGCAACAAAAAATGGAAGTCGCCTGCGCGCCGCAAAGTCAACCGTAGGAGCGGTCTCCCCAACCGTGTTTCCTGCGCACTCGATAATCGCGGCGGAGGTCGCCGCTCCTACGGAGTTGCAAACGCCTCACCGACCGGGTAGGTTGGATTGAACGCAGTGAAACCCAACGCCTCCACGCATCGGAGCGTTGAGCTTCGCGTTGCTCGGCCCAACCTACCTGCTTGCCGGCCGGGTTCGGCCGCAGCTGAGAAGAGCCGGCGGGACGCCGGCGCTCCCAGAACAGGT
>CAZKOE010000260.1:0-2940 GCA_964554305.1 uncultured Gammaproteobacteria bacterium | reverse complement strand
GGGCGGCGACTACCAGAAGATGCAGGAAAAGATACCAGACGAAGTCGTGTTCAACGGCATGGCCTTTCAGTACGTGGCGCATCCGCTTCCCGCGACGGCGGACAAGCGCGTGCGCATCTATTTCGTCGACGCTGGACCGAATCTGTGGAGTTCCTTCCACGTAATCGGCGCAATGCTCAAGAAGGTCTATCCGTCGGGAGACATGGCCAATGCCCTCACCGACGTTTCGGCGTACACCGTGGGGCCCGGCCAGGGCGCCATCTTCGACGTCATTTTTCCCGAACCGGGCAAGTACAGCTTCGTCGATCACGACTTCGCCAATCTCATGATCGGCGCGCAGGGTGTCTTCGACGTGCACTAATCGCCGCCCCAGGCCGCCGTTATAATTTACGCACACGATGCGGACACGAACCCCCGCATAATTCGAATCGGAGAACGCAACATGAAATTCAACGGAATCAATGCGATCGTGACCGGCGGTGCCTCGGGCCTCGGGCGCGCCGTCGCCGAACGGGTCGTCGCCGCGGGCGGCAAGGCCGTGCTTGCCGACGTCAACGAGGAAACAGGCAAGGCCGCCGAACAGGCGCTCGGCAAAAATGTGCGCTTCGTGAAAACCGACGTCGCCAACGAAAACGATGTCAATGCCGCCGTTGAGGCCGCAAAGCAGAACGGGCCACTCGGGCTCGCCGTCGCCTGTGCCGGCGTGCTCGGCAACAAGCGCGTGCTCGGACGCGACGGCGTGATGCCGAGTGACTTCTTCGCCAACGTCATCCGCATCAACCTCGTCGGAAGCTTCAACCTCGCCAAGGCCGCAGCCGCCGCGATGGAAGCGAACGACCCGGGCACGGACAACGAGCGCGGCCTGATCGTCACCACCGCCTCGATCGCCGCCTTCGAAGGTCAGATCGGCCAGGCCGCCTATTCCGCCTCCAAGGGCGGCGTGGTCGGCATGACGCTGCCGCTCGCGCGCGAGTTCGCCCGCATCGGCGTGCGCGTGAACACCATCGCCCCCGGCATCTTCCTCACCCCGATGATGGAAAAGCTCCCGCAGGAAATCCAGGACGCGCTCGCCGCGATGATCCCCTTCCCCTCGCGTCTTGGCACGGCCGAAGAATACGCGGCCACCGTGCAATTCCTCGCCGAAACGGTCATGATGAACGGCGAAACCGTACGCCTCGACGGCGGCATCCGCATGCAACCGAAGTAACGCAAAGGCAGGCCGGCAAGATACCGGCGCTCCAACAATCGAAGAGCACCGGCCACGCCAACGCATGAGCTATACTTCCCCCCAACGGGAGCGCCGGCGTCCCGCCGGCCGTACAAGGCGCTTCCATTGGGAGAAGTGTCGGCGTCCCGCCGGCAAACGCCACGGCGCCGATTGGTAGAATGGGCGCATGAACGTCGAACATGACGTGATGGAGTATGACGTGGTGATCGTGGGCGCTGGACCGGCCGGGCTCGCCTGCGCTATCCGCCTGAAGCAACTCGACGCCGAGAAGAGTGTCTGTGTGCTCGAGAAAGGCGCCGAAGTGGGCGCACACATTCTCTCCGGCGCCGTGATCGAGCCACAACCATTGGATGCGCTGCTGCCCGGCTGGCGCGAGAATCCACCGCCGATCTGTGTGCCGGCGACGCACGACGCCTTCTATCTCCTGCGTGACGCGAAGCGCGCCGTAAAGCTCCCGACGCCGCCACAGATGAATAACCGCGGCAACTTCATCGTTTCGCTCGGTGCGCTTTGCGCCTGGCTCGCGCCGCAGGCGGAAGCGCTCGGCGTGGACGTCTTCCCCGGCTTTCCCGCCTCCGCGCCGCTCATCGAAGACGGCAAAGTCGTCGGTGTGCGCTGCAACGACATGGGCGTGCAGAAAGACGGCACGCTCGGCCCCAACTTCGCCCCCGGTGCGGACATTCACGCAGGCGTGACAGTGCTTGCCGAAGGTTGCCGCGGCAGCGTCACCAAGCGGCTCATCAAGGAATTCAAACTCGACGCCAACTGTTCGCCGCAAACCTACGGCATCGGGCTCAAGGAATTGTGGCGGGTGCCGCCCGGCCGCGTGAAGCCCGGCAACATCGCGCATTCGGTCGGCTGGCCGCTCGACAATGCGACCTACGGCGGCAGTTTCATCTATCATCTGGATCAGGATCGCGTCGCGATCGGCTTCGTCGCCGGGCTCGACTACGAGGATCCGAACTTCAAGCCTTTCGAGGCCTTCCAGCAACTCAAACACCACCCCAACGTGAAGGCACTGCTCGAAGGCGGCGAAATCCTCTCCGCCGGCTCACGCGCACTCATCGAGGGCGGCTGGCAATCGCTCCCGAAAACGGAAATGCCGGGAGCCGTATTGATCGGAGACGCGGCAGGACTCCTGAACGTTCCCAAGATCAAGGGTACGCACCAGGCCATCCACTCCGGCATGTTGGCCGCCGAACACATCGTCGAAAAGAGAGCGGCCGAAGGCTTCGACGCCAGGTTGCGCGCTTCGCCAATCGCGGCTGAACTCAAGAAGGTACGCAACATCCGCCCCGGCTTCCACAAAGGACTTTACCGTGGATTGATGACCGCAGTGCTCGAAACGATCACGGCCGGCAAGCTTCCGCACACGCTTCCCAATCACGCCGACTGGAAGTGTCTCAAGAAACTTGACGAGCAATTGCCAGAATACAACTACGTCAACCGCGATTTACCCCCCAAGGATCGCCTCGCTTCCGTGTACTTCGCTTCGACCTCGCACGATGAAAACCAGCCCGTACACCTCAAGGTGCCCGACACCGACCTCTGCATCGGACGCTGCGCCGAGGAGTACGGCAACCCCTGCACCCGCTTCTGCCCCGCACAAGTCTACGAAATGGTCGAGGAAAACGGCAAGCGCCGCCTGCAGATCAACGCCGCCAACTGCGTGCACTGCAAAACCTGCGACATCAAGGACCCGTACGAGAACA
>CAZKOE010000259.1:2104-2957 GCA_964554305.1 uncultured Gammaproteobacteria bacterium | reverse complement strand
GGCGGCGCATGAGCGCGCGCAGTTCGGGATCGGGCCCATCTTCGCTACCGGGCATCAACGGCTCCAGCGCCATGCCGCAGATCGGGCCGTCGCCCGGCGCCGCGCGAACGATTTCCGGATGCATCGGGCAGGTCCACTGCGCGTTGACGGGCGCGCTTTCCCGCTGCGGTGAAAGTTCCTTTCCGCCAAGATAGCGTTGCGGATCGGCGATGAATTTGTCGCGGCAACCGGCGCCGCAAAAATGAAAAGTCCTGCCGTCGTGCTTGGTCTGCCGTTTGGCCGTGGCGGCTTCGATGCGCATGCCGCAAACGGGATCTTTGACCCGGTTCGTATCGTTCACCGGTGGTCTCCTTTACCGGTCATCGCCTGCCTTAGCGCGGCGCGCAAGACCGCAACCTCGGGCGCGCCGCCGGCGTACACGCGACAGCTTGCGTTGCCGCCTTCCGTGGGCAGGATGTCGGCGCCGTTGACAAGCACCGTCGGCGAGCCGTAACCGCGCAGCGCTTCGGGCGTCGCCGGATCGTCGCGATTCCATTCGCGCCATTTGTTCGGCAACCCCTCCGTGATCAAAGCCGCGCGAACGGCCTCGCGAGTTGCGTCCACGTTCGGGCAATCGGAAAAATAAACGAGTTCGACGCGCGGCGTTTTCATGGCGACTCCGGCGTCGCCAGCGCGGCGAGAATCGGACAACCGCGGCCCGACCCCTTGCCATCGCAGCGCGCGGAAAGCGTCGCGAGTCCATCGCGAATACGTTCGAGGTCGCGCCAACGGGGCGCGGAGTCCCGGATGCGCGTCGCGGTGATAGGCGTGACATAGGCGGGACCGGCGGGGGCGCGGTCGGGCAGCGGCGACA
>CAZKOE010000259.1:0-2094 GCA_964554305.1 uncultured Gammaproteobacteria bacterium | reverse complement strand
TGTTTGTGGGCGCGGCTGGGGGCCCTGTTGGGCGGGCCTCGGCGACTCGGTTATCGCCTTGACTTCGGCGGCACCGGCGTCGGCGCGGTCGTGCAGCGTCAACAGTTCGCCCGCCTCTTGCAACGAAAACCCCAGCGCCTGGGCGCGGCGGACGAAGGCGAGTTGCCGCGCCGCCTCGTCGCCATACAGACGATACCCGGCGGCCGTGCGCCGTGCCGGGCGGATCAGGCCGAGGCGCTCGTAAAGGCGCAAGGTTTGGGGCGTAACGCCGGCACGCCGCGCGAGGCAGCCTATCGTCGTGAGGTTCGAATCGCCGACTCCCATCGTCGCGCTTTCTTTGCGGTAGACAAGTCAAGTTTAACACAAAAGTCTAATTTAGACTTTAGTAATTTGGAAAACGCGCGTTTCGGCGGCGAATTCACATGGTGTGCTTGCCGCCCGCCCTGACCATCCACCAGTTGGCCGGCCAAGTGGTCGCGAAACCGATCATCATCCCAACCTGCATCATGAACCAGAACAGCGCGCTGTCCGCTTCGAGGCCGGGGAACCAGACCAGCATCGAGAGCGCCATCCAGCCGAACAGGCCGATTTCGAAGGCCACGAGCGTGAAGGTGTCGGCCTTGACCGCGACCCACAAGGCGCCGAGACGGGATTGCCGACCCATCGCGCGGATCGGCAGATATTGGAAGGCGATGCCGAAGGCGTAGGCGGCGCTGAAATCGAGAATGTAGACGGTGCCGATCATCAGCGGCGTTAATACGATGCCGAAGAAGAAGATCAGGTTTTCGGCGAGAATATCACCCAGCGTGCAGCCCGCGCCGCAGTGGCTCGAGGAGACGAAAATTTCCTGCCAGCGAGCGAGCTTGCGAGGCGCGGCGCCGGGCACGGGCGCACGGTCAAAGCGCGCATACAAGCCGAGCCCGATGGGGCCGAAATAAAGCGCCGTGACCGGCCAGACCACCTCCATGATGCGCATGGGCTGGCGGCGTCCGCGCAGAAAATCGAGCACGATCGCCGCCGCCGAGGCGAGCGCCAGCGCGATCCAGACCCAGGCCAGCAGATTGAGCCACGCGGGCGCCGTCGCGTTCACGCCTTCCCTCCGCGTTCGGGCGTCAGCCCGTTGTCAAGGGGCGGAGTCTATCACAGGCGGGCGGCGATGCCAAAATTCAGCCGGGCGGATTCGCCTCCGCGCGAAACCGTTCCCGTTTCGTCGGCTCGCGGAGCTTGTCAAAACCGATCGCGGGCAGAGTTTGCATGGGAGTCAAATTTCACGTTCATTTCCGTGTTGCCGCGACGCGCTTCAGCCGGAAATCCTCCTTGCCGTCCGGCACGAGCATTCCGTACAACGACCATTCGTCGGGATGGCGCAGGAAATCGTTGATAACCGGTCCGGCGGAAGATTCGACGAGCGCCGTACCCGTCATTGCGGCGTTATCTTCGCCCGCTTTTCGGACCTTGTGGCGGTGTCCGCGGGTGAAAATGTCACTGTCGTCGAGTCGCCGCCAGACCTTGCCTCCGGGAGTGACGAGGTAGGTCCAGTAGGTGGTCCCCGGGTTCGCGTGGCGCACGCGAGGACGAGCGACGATATACCCGCCGTAGCGCTCGTCTTCGTCGCCGGCTTCACAGGCGACGGGCGCGGTCGTGTGAATGTCGCAGCGGCCCCATGAAAAACGAATCTCGTAACTTGTTTCGCCGCTCGCCGGATAATGAAACTCCGGGTATTCTTGCATGGGTATCTCCACGTCGTGATTGCACGCGCTCGACCCGGTCAAGGCGAACAGCGCGGCGAACGGAAGTTTTTGTCCAAGTGCCGGCCGGCGGTGTCACGCCTTTGCGCTCCGGTGCATGGCAGCGCCGTCCCGCGCCCCGCCGGGAGGAAGGAGTGGTGAAATTGGCGTATGCGAGATCGTCTTGCTCATGGGCGCGCCCGGCAACGACATTGCTGCTTTAACGCCTGAAGTAGCGGAGGCCGGGATGCGCGGTCTGTCATATCGAGCATCTCGTAGCGTTGAAAGATCGAATGATGCCTGCGTGAATACTCCACCGGCCAAAGCCGGAGGATTTACCGATCCCCCCATCGAAGGCTTTAAAACA
>CAZKOE010000258.1:0-3008 GCA_964554305.1 uncultured Gammaproteobacteria bacterium | reverse complement strand
TCCTTTACCGTGACCGGGGGCTTGCAATGCGGGAGGAGACCATATACGGCATAAGGCCGAAGGCCGTTGCCGGCGTTCGGCGCCGAACTCCAAGCTTGTAGCATGTTTTGCGCTATCCCGCCGGCTACAATTGGAGTCGGAGGCCAAGCAATGTCAGACATTCTTGCGTAGTTCGTAGTAATCTTGGCGCTGTTTGTGGCATACCTATTTTTCGGTGGATGGCCGACCGTAATTGCGGGGGAAAGGCTGTGAATTTTCGTCGTCTGCTCGGAGTCATAATCCGGGGCTTCTCGGGACCACCTGCCAGCGAAAAGGACTCCAGGGAGGCTTGTCTGGACGATGCCTGGGTAAACTATCTGGACGAACAATCCATGGCGCGTTACGAGGAAGTCATGCGTTTCGAACGTCAACCCAGAAAAACATTCTCATCCAGCGCATTTCATGCCGACGTGAACCTGCAAGACTCCTTTGAACATTTGTCTGACGAAGACGATGACGAGGGAATCCTTGATGTAAACGACCCGGCGGTCCCGGAGATCGTCCGCGATCACGGGCGGCGGTTTCGCAACCCAGCCAAATATGTCGTCCCCCTGGGCAACGACGAATACGTCCTCTTCGGCGAAGATGGCGAAGTGCTCGACGGTGTCTGGCTGAAGAATCAGGCCTGAGCGATCCAAGGCGCATGGGCCGAGGTCAGCGCATCGTTGTCGGTAAACGATTTACGCATGAAATGCACTTTTTTTCATTTGAGTTCGCGCCGGTAAAGCGGCTCGGAGGCGCGGATCTTTTCCATGCCGACGGCGTCCACCCGGGTACGAAAGGGATAGAGACGCATGTGGTGCCAATTGCTGCCGCTCAGTTCGAGATAGATCAGGCACAGATCGTCCTCGATCCAGCAGTAATGGGATTCGCACAATCGTTCACCGCATAACAATTGCAAATCTTCGTGCAGGTAATCGCAAACGTAATGCTGCCCCGAATAGTTGGCCAACTCGTTGATGGGCGGAGGCTTGTATCCATCTCCGAGAACGGCATCGAGCGCGGGAGCGGCCGTGCGAAAAAGCGTGGCATGCCGTCGCAATAATGTGCTCAGCGGTTCGGACGAAATGAGCGAGAGCATATCACGTTCGGAATCGTATTCAGCGAGATAGGCGCCGGCCACGAAACGCTCGAGCCCGAGTCCGTATTCCACCAGGCCGGTAAATAACTCGTCGTCGTCAAAAAAAACCAGCGTGAGCCCATCCATGACCACTTCAAAGGTGTCGGGATCGCGCTCTGTCACGACCCCGAGATTCCCATTCACCAGCAGCGTGAGCATATGCTGGCTCTCCAGCCCGGCAATGCCATTGAGTGCGCCATCCGCCCAACCTCGAAAGCCTTGGGCTTGGCCGCAGTGCAAGGCTCGCGTGACTTTACCCAAATTATTCATGGTTCATTTGCGTTTACGGCGGCGTTTGGGTTTGGTGGCGGCGGGGAGGAGCGAGGTGGTGCGGTTGTAGAGGTCGAAGAGGTGGGCTACGCGATCGGCGTCGGAGGCAAAGGCGCGCTTGCCGTAGGCGGCGTCCACTGCACGGTCGAGTTTGGCGTGGGCTTCGCGCAGGGCGGGCGGCATGGTGACGGGATCGTAGAGGTCGGCGAGCGAGGCGTCGGGGAATTTCCCGCGCGCGGCGAGGACGCATTCGGCGGCGGTTTCGATGGCTTCCCGGCGTTTGTCGGTCGGCTTCTCCGGCCAGGGGAAGTTGTTGTAGACGATCTGGTTGGAGTAACGATAATCGCTTTTCAGTCGGCCCGCGACGTAGCGCACCCAGGCCATGTGCATCGCCGAGGAGAGCACGCCGAAGTGGTAGCGCGTAGCGTTCGGGATAATCAGGCACAGATTGCTCGCAACCACGGTTGGATCGAAGAGTGCCATCGGTATGTATTGGCGCTGTTCAGATGAAACGCTCGGTATGGCGAGAAACGGCGTGTCCGGCTGAGAGACGAAGGCGAAGCGCGTCGGCGCATTCGCCAGCTTGCGGGTCGCCTCGCGCTTGCTTTGCTCGCGGAAGTCGCGAACCGCCGTTACCCGGTCTTTGATCGCCGGCATCCGCCTGAGTTCGCTAGGCGAAATGTCTTTCAACCAAAGGCAATAACGCGGAACGTTGTTGATCAGTTCCTCGCTGCCGACGTAGCGGTGAATGTAATCGGCCGCTTCCGGTTCGCATTGCAGTAACACAGCCTTTTCCGACTCATCGAGAAGAAAATTGCCGCCGTCAATGGGCTGGTTGCCGAAGCGGATTTCCGGCACGGGGCAGATCGGCGTGCCGCGCCGGGCGATGAGGACATCGGCGCGTCCACGAGGTAGGGATTAATGTTCGCGGGTACGCTTTCCTGCGGTTCGCCCTTTATGTCGCTGTATTCGAACAGGCGCTTCTCATTTGTATCGAACAAGGCCCAGCCGACGATGACGCAGTGCACGGCGGCCTTGCCGGGTGCTTCGCTCGACCATTGGAAGGTGCGGTGGGCGAAGTGGATTTTCGCGCCGAGGCGAAACAGCTCGCCCCAGAGCACGCCGACCTGTTCGCCCTGGCTGATGGAGTTGGTGGAGACGAAGGCGACCTTGACGCGCTCGCGCGGCGATGCGGTGCCCGGCAACTCGTCGAGGAAGCGTTGCAGTTCGCCCTCGCCGCGAAGGTAGTGCGCGGCCTTGACGTACCAGGCGGTGACGTAGTCGAGCAGGCCCGCGGATTTGACGCCGCGCCAGACGCGCGCCATGTCTTCGCGTTGGCCGGCGTCCATGTATTTCGCGCCGACGAAGGGCGGATTGCCGAGGATATAGCTCACCCGTTCGGCGGGGATGACTTCGTTCCAGTCCAGCGCGAGCGCGTTGCCCTGGCGGACCGTCGCGGAATGGGTGAGCGGCAGACGTCGATAGTAAAAGCCGAAGTTCTGCGAGGCCTTGAGGTTCATCTGGTGGTCGGTGAGCCAGAGCGCGACCTGGGCGATCTGCGCCGGGAATTCCTCCAGTT
>CAZKOE010000257.1:0-3043 GCA_964554305.1 uncultured Gammaproteobacteria bacterium | reverse complement strand
AACTGCGACCGTTCAGTTTGTAGTCGCTGATCATGATGCCGAGAGCGCGTTCGTAGGTCGCAGTCATCGCCTCGGTATGAATCAGGATCCGATTCGTGGAGACATTGTCGACCGTGATGTTCCGCGCCTTTAGAAATTGCACCACCTGCGCAACTTGTGCCTTGCTCGGTCCATAACGCTCAGCAAATTCCGCCGGTGTCAACCATTTGTGATAGACGGGGCTGGCCGGATTCTGTACCTGCCGGAGGAAACTCTTCAGCTTTTCCACGTTGCGCAGCTTCAGGCCTATGGTCAGGTGGATAGTTGATTGGGCGGCATGTCGCCCGGTTCGGGTCGCACGGGAGAGCAACCCGAGACTGCTTTGTGGCGCCATCCTCACTAAGGCACTCGGCGTGCCCGCCCTTTGCGCGTTGGCGATGCCGCGGGCCGCTAAGCCGGCGGCCTTGTGATACCGTCCGCCGGCCGCATCGCCCGGTGCCGCCGAAGAAACGGATAATGCAGCAGAGCCGGCAAAAATTGCCAGCGCCAATACACCACATGCAGCCACGAAAACCTTGCGACTCATAACAGTCACCTCTGAACAGTCGGTAAAATTGCACTCACATTATTTCGAATTGGCACCGGCATGTCTACCTTTTTCTGCGGCTGACTTACGCCATGGCTATAAAAGGCCACTATCATCGGGCAAGCCGACTATGGCCTTCGGCGCCGAGACGCCCGCTTTCTGTCGGGTAATTTGGCACTTTCCAGCGGCGCCGCAAATTCCCCTCTCAACAAGCTCAGAGCCGCAAGCCAACCCGCCTGGAAACGGGTACGTGCGCTCAAGGCCCGCATCATCTCCGAGGTTCGCCGCGTAAACGTGCGTTTGGGGATGTGAAGGTCATACGCAATCGTTTTGTCATTCAGGCCGGTCGCCATCAGAGATATCAACGCTTCGATGTCCTCTCCCAATCGCGATGCATCCGTCCCACTACGCTGGGCATCGGTTCGCGTGAAGGAGATCGGAGCCGCTTTGTCCCACAACAATTCGAACAGGGCGTAAAGGGAATCCAGCAAATCCGAGGAGCGGATCAGCAGCGAGGGGCTGTCCGGTCGCCGGGAATCGAGTGGGATAAGGGCAACACGGCGATCGGCCAGCACCATTTTCAGCGGCAAACAACGCGCAACCCGAACCTCCTCGCCGGCCCGCATGTCGGAACGAATGCTCTGAACGGCGCCCTCAAGGTCAAGAAAATCTTCACTGACCACGCTGCGGTGGCGGACCCCCCTGGTCTGCGACTTCCGTTGGTCGCTGTGACCCCGCTCCGTCGGCACATCCAACCGCAATACCCGTACGGGCGGCCGTACCAGGGCAGCGACCTCCCTCTGCGCGGAATTCACTATCTGACCGAGCATCTGGCTCTCGGCGCGACGAGCCGTAATCACTTCGACAACCTGCTCTCCCGCCCCGCGCCGATCCGCGACCACCTCGTCGCGAAGTTCCCTGGCCAGAATTCTCGCCTGCTTCAGATTCTCTTCGCGCCGCAGAATCAAGGCTTCCAGCGCAACATCGGGCGCCAGGGACATGTAGCGCCTCGGCCGCTGCGGCGAGTGTGTCGCCAGGCCTTTCCCCTCGATGGCGGCGAGCAGTCGCTGGGCCTTGGCCGGTGCCAACATCAAGGCGCGAGCGGTTTCGGCTGCACTCGCCCCACGGTGGGCCAGCAGCCAGCGATAAACCCGCTCTTCCTGCTCGCCGATACCGAGATATTCCAGCGGCCGCCCTTCGATCACGTTGTTTCTTCGCATCGTCATGGCAGACACGTAACATAAACTCTCGCGCCATTCTATTCCTTGCACATTGTTCCGACTGAAACGCGAAAGAAACGCCGAAAAGGCGTGAGGGCGGCCGAGTCGCTAGCCACCCCCACAAGACCGCCTGAAAAATGCGGTCCGAACCCATGCCGATATTTTCGCTATCTCCCGGCTCCGCCGCGTTTGCGCGCGAGACCCGCGACAAGTACAAACCCGAGCAAGGTTGCCAGGGCAAGCCAGGCGAACGCCCCGCCGCCACTGGCGTTGTCGGCTCCCCCTGTCGTGGGAGCCGGCTCGACCGTCACATCGGCTTGTACGACGTTATTGGCCCGATCGGGATCATCCGAACTGCTCAACACCTGTCCATGCACCGCAGCCCGTCCGGCATCGACCCCGAAGATGGTCACGGTAACCGTAGCGCTGCCGCCGACAGCAATTCGACCGATTTCGCAAGTCAAGCCCGCCCCGGAAACGGCACAGTTGCCCCGGCTGCTTGTCGCCTCCCGCAACGTCATCCCCGAATCGGCGCTCAGTTTGAGTTTGACCTCACTCGCCGCATCCGGTCCCGTATTGGAAACCGACACATGAAGCTCGCCGTGCTGACCCTCGACGATGCTTGCATCGGACATGCGCACGGCCACATCGGCGGTGCCGACAACGACCGTGCCAATATCCAGCGTGTTTTCACCCGAGTCGTCGGGCTCGCGCGAGCTTACCTCGAAGTGACTCGTGAACTTTCCGGTCCGTTCGGGTTTGACCGCGATCGTAACCGTCTTCGACGCGCCCGGCGCGAGCGTGCCCAGATTGCAACTTACGGTGCCGGGCGGCCCGGCGCTGGCCGCCGCTGGGGATGAAGACGATCCACCCGCTGGCGGTGTGCAATTCGCATCACCGCTGGCGGCAAAGTAGCTCACGCCCCGCGGCAGTGCGTAGGTCAAAACCGTTCCGGTCGCCGCACCGTGACCTTTCATCGCGCCGTTTTTCACCGTCAGGCTGTAAGCAAGGCTGTCGCCCTTGTAAACCGTCGCAGTGCTCGCCTCACCGGAAAGCGACAACGAAACCGGCTGCGGGTCCCAATGCACCGTAAGCGGAACGGTCAGGTTCCCGTAAGGCGAGTTGGTCGCCACGACCAAATGAGCCTCGGAAGTGGTAAAAGGCTTCTGGCACACACCATCAAAACCGATTGAAACCGTTGCGTAATCTCCGTCATTCAGAGTGCCCGATGCCGGTGCGACGGTGAGCCATGGAACCT
>CAZKOE010000256.1:0-3047 GCA_964554305.1 uncultured Gammaproteobacteria bacterium | reverse complement strand
TGGTCATCGCCGTGATCCTTGCCGCGATCGCCTATCCGCTCTACACGCACTACGTTTCGAAGTCGCGGCGCACGGCGGCGATCACGGCATTGCAACACGCCGCCGCGCTGGAAGAAAAGTACTACGCGCTTCACAACACCTACGCTTCCACGCTTGCTTCGGTCGGTTACGCGTCGAACGCGGTGTTAGTGCCCTCGCAACAAAAACCTTGGTACACGCTCGCCGTTTCCGCAGGTACGGTGTCCGGTTACGTACTGAAGGCTAAGCCGATCGGCGTCCAGCAGAAGGACAACGGTTGCGGCATCTATACTTTGACCTCGACCGGCGAACGCGAGGTCAGCGGAACGAAGAGCGTCGCCGACTGTTGGGGCAGCGGCTAACAATCAATTTTCGGAGCGCCGGCCCCCGGCGCGCACCCAACGCCAAAACCATTCGATGCCGGTTCGCAGCCGGAACGGTCGATCCCGCAAGGAGCCTGAATTGAGCCTTCCTGCAGGGCGGCGGCACGCGGTGCCATCAGCCGCCGGTGGCGGGGCGCGGCGCGGAAGCGGCGGCAGGGCCGAAGTCGGTCAGGTCGAGGCGCACGAACATCCACTCGGTCGGGTTGAGCGCGCCGTTCTTGTCGAAGTCGTCTTGTTTGAAGATTTTTTCCGGCACGCCGAGCGTCTTGGCCTCGCTCCGGCTGATCTTGCCGTCGTGATCGGCGTCGGCCTCGGCAAAGGGCGGCACGGGCGACTTCGGCATGGCGGTGCTGGCGCTGGCCGGCGGCGGCGCGGTCACGGGTTCCGGTGTCGCGGCGTACAGCGCGCCGGGCACGGCGAGCAGCAGAACGGGCAGCAGGGCAAGGCTGGATTTCATGCGTCTCGATCTCCTTTGAGCGTTATTCCGTCCCGGGAAGACGGGACAAGCCACGAACCCGCTAAGTTCCCTTCGCCAGATGGTAAACGACGTCGCTGCGGTTGAGAAGCAGACAGAACAGCTCGGCGGTGACCCGCGCATCGTAGGCCGCGGAATGTGCGGCGTCGGGGTCGTGTGGAATACCCGCCGCTTCCAGCGCGCGGGCAAGCACGGTCTGGCCGAGGAGCACGCCGCCGAGCGTCGCCGTGTCGAAGCTCGTGAACGGATGGAACGGATTGCGCTTGATTTCCGTACGCGCGGCGGCGGCGTTAAGAAAACCCAGATCGAAAAAGGCGTTGTGGCCGACGAGGATGGCGCGCGTGCAGCCGGTTTCCTTCAGTGCACGGCGCACGGGGCGGAAGACGCGGAGCAGGGCTTCACGTTCGGGCAGCGCCGGGCGCAGCGGTTGCGTCGGGTCGATGCCGGTGATTTCGAGCGCCTTGTCCACGATGCGTGCACCGGCAAAGGGTTCGACCTGGATGGCGACTTCTTCGCCGGGAAAGAAGCCGCGTTCGTCCTGCTCGACGAGCACGGCGGCAATTTCGAGCAGGGCGTCGGTCGCGGCATCGAGGCCGCCGGTCTCGACGTCCACCACGACGGGGAGGTAACCGCGGAAGCGTTCGCGAATCGGGTTCACGGCGCGAGCCGGAAACGCAGCGGGGTGCCGACGCGAAGTGGCACGACGGTGTCTCTGCCGAGCGGTAGTTCGTCCGGCACGTTCCACGGCGCTTCTTCCAGCGTTACCTGTCCCCGGTTCTCCGGCAGCCCGTAGAAGGCGGCGCCGAAGCGGGCAGCAAAGTTCTCGAGTTTGTCGAGTGCGTCGGCGGCGGCAAAGGCCTCGGCGTAGAGTTCGAGCGCCGCGTAGCCGGTGTAGATGCCTGCCGCCGCGCGCGCCGTCTCTTTTTTCGCGCGCGGGTGAGGTGCGCTGTCGCTGCCGAGGAAGAACTTGGAGTTCCCGGAGGTCGCGGCGGCCGTGAGCGCCTCCCGGTCGGCTTCGGTCTGCAGCACCGGGCGGCAGTAATGATGCGGCGAGAGGCCGCCCGCGTAGAGCTCGACACGCGAGCAGAGCAGATGATGTGCCGTGATGGTGGCGGCCACGTTGGGTCCGGCCCGGGTGACGAAATCCACGGCGGTGCGGGTGCTGACGTGCTCCAGCACGATCCTGAGGTCGGGAAAGCGCGCGGCGAGCGGCGCGAGGACCTCGTCGACAAAGCGCGGTTCGCGCTCGTAGGGGTCGAGTGCGGGATCGGCGAGTTCGCCGTGGATGGCGAGCACGAGGCCGGTCGCGCTCATCGCCTCGAGGAGCGGGTAGATCGCCGCGACGTTGCGCACGCCGGCAGCCGAGTTGGTGGTGGCGCCGGCGGGATAGAGTTTCGCCGCGTGGACGAATCCGCTCGCCGCCGCGCGCTCGATTTCCGCCGTCGCCATCGTTTCGGTGAGGTAGAGCGTCATCAGCGGCGTGAAGTCCGCGTCTGCCGGCAGGGCGGCTAGGATGCGCCCGCGATAGGCCTCGGCCGCGGTGATCGTCGTCACCGGTGGTATGAGGTTCGGCATCACCAGCGCGCGGGCGAAGCGGCGGGTGACCGGCGGCACCAGATCGGCGAGCACCGCCCCATCGCGCAGGTGCAGGTGAAAGTCGTCGGGACGGATGAGTGTGAGTCGCATGGCTTGCTTCGCGTTTACCGGCGTGGACGGCCTATAATGGACATATTACAGGGTTGACCTGAGGGGCGTTCCCGGCATTGCACCGATGAGGACGCCCGGGTTGCTTGCGGCCGCAATGAGGCCGCGTTTTGCACTCGAAGGACAGGACATTCTCATGCTGGACTATACGCGAAACCAGGATCTGGATCCCGACGAAACCCGTGAGTGGCTCGATTCGCTGCGCTCGGTCATCGCCGCCGAGGGCCGGGAACGCGCGCACTATCTGATCGAAAAGTTGATCGATCAGGCCAGGCGCTCGGGTGCCTACCTGCCGTACACGCCGAATACGGCTTACGTGAACACGATCGCACCGGGCGATCAGCCGCCCTACCCGGGCGACCTGGAAATGGAGCGGCGCATCGAGTCGTACCTGCGCTGGAATGCGATGGCAATGGTGGTGCGCGCCAACCGCGAGCATCACGGCATCGGCGGGCATATTGCGACCT
>CAZKOE010000255.1:0-3077 GCA_964554305.1 uncultured Gammaproteobacteria bacterium | reverse complement strand
ACGAAGCTCGCCTACGGGGCCGATGGCGGGCTTGTCGAGAAGACGGTAGCGGGGACGGCGAGCCGCTACTTCGGGCAGCTCTACGTGAAGGAGGGCGATGGGGGTTCGCGGGCGCGTATCGTCGCCAATGGCGCAGTCATCGCCCTCGTCAACGTCAATGCCGCGGGCGCGGCCACGACCGACTACCTGGTGCATGATGCGCAGGGGAGCCCCGCGGCGCTGCTCGATGCGAGCGGGGGTCTGATCTACCGCTATGCCTGGGACGCCTGGGGCGAGCTGGTCAATCCGCAAACGGGGATCGGCCCTGACCCGAACGCCGCCGCCAAAGAGGCGGCGCTCACCCTCGGCTACACCGGCCACGAGGAGCTGTGGAAAGCGGGGCTCGTCCAGACCTGGGCGCGCCTCTACAACCCCGCCCTCGGGCGCTGGCTCAGCCCCGATCCGACCGTACCCAATCTTTACAACTCCCAATCCCTCAACCGTTACAGCTACGTACTCAATAATCCGATGACGCATGCTGATCCGTTCGGTTTAAGAACCTATTGTCCTCCGGGTTCGCCGCCCGATTGCATCGTGCAGCTGAATCCGATATACGTTCTCGGAAATGGCGGCGGCAGGCCGCCCGCTGTAAGCATCGGTAGTGGTCCGGGATCAAGAGGTCGAAGAGCCCCTCACGTCTGCGTTGGATCGAACTGCGGGAAGAAGAAACCAGACAAGAAAAAGCCTTGCGGGGGATTGAGACAGGCAGCAGCTCAGCTGGCGAAGAAATTCGAGCAGTTTTCGCAGACTTCTGGAGATGTTGCAATTGCAGGTATCGTAGGAATGGGTGCTGCTGTCCTTCTGGATTCCGAGGAGACCATCCCTCGGCTTGCGTCTTTAACTAAGGGTGCCGGGTCAGTCAGCGCGATTATGGGTGGGTTGGCAGCGGGATTAAATTCATTTGCTGCTGGAAATCCGAATGCCCTGAATACCTTCATCGTGAACCAGGTTTTTGCTTTTGCCGCTCGACTGATTGCCAGTCGAATCCCGGCTGTTCAGCATGTCGGAGAGAAGATGGCGATATTGGCGGAGCAAACAGCGGATATCATGAACTCCGCACAGGAGGC
The DNA here is from genome assembly GCA_964554305.1 of uncultured Gammaproteobacteria bacterium. Classification (GTDB taxonomy): domain Bacteria; phylum Pseudomonadota; class Gammaproteobacteria; order JAKDMP01; family JAKDMP01; genus JAKDMP01. The sequence goes on along the minus strand of CAZKOE010000255.1, from coordinate 1,971 downwards.
CTGCCAGTGATAAAGATCGACTCTAATCGTATGAAGTGGTATGGTTTGTTTGCGCTTGCTACTCTTCTGGGCGTTTGCGCGGGGGTTATGTTCTATATGTGGCCTCACAATTTTCCGATTCGCTTGGTCGGTTTGTTGTTGATTATGATCGGTGTCTACCTGCTGCAGAAAGCTGCAGTACTTAAATGGTCGCATCCCCCAGCCGTCGACACTGAAGATAACAATGTCAGGAGGATTAAACGCCGCACAAGTCCTCTACTGTGGGCGGCCGGTATAGTTTTATTAGTGCTGTGGGGGCTCTCTTTCCTGTATTTGTATATAGACGCTATTAACGGTTATCACAATGTATTGCCGGTTTATTTGTTCACAGGAGTCGGATTGGCTAATGCGTTGTTTTGGGGATTATTTTTTTTGCTAGGCGGAGATAAAAGACGGGAAAGGAAATAGAGCGGATGTGATTTGGAAAATCAAAAGGCCAAGGAGAATCAACGTACCAAGGTTACCAATGGGGTCTACCAATGGGGTCAGACCCTGAGCTATCCCCACGAAATAGCGATTGTATTCAGGGGATTAGGGTGTATACTCGTGTAAAAACAGTGTGTGCACGGTTTTTTCCTCTTCCGAGAACTTCACTTCATCGGAGGCACCCATGCACACGCTTCCAGTATTGCACAGACTCTTCCGCGATGCATTTCCCGGAGTTCACTGCACCCGTCTTGAGGCGCTCGTCGTGGCGGTAGATTCCGTTTGCCAGGGCGCGCGCGTCTCGATCACGGTGATGGGGCGCGGCTTGGATTCGCCGGTGCACATCAAGCACCGAGTCAAGCGTATGGATCGTTTGATTGGGAATCGGTTGCTTGCCGAAGAGCGCGAGCGGTTTTATCGGGCGATCACGCGCCGAATGGTGACCGGCGCCGCTCGGCCCCTGATCCTGGTGGATTGGTCGGACTTCAGCGCTGACCGTGCGCAGCAGTTACTGCGCGCTTCGCTGCCCGTCGGTGGGCGGGCGATCACGCTGTATGAAGAACTCCATCCCCTTGAGAAGCTCGGTAATCGCGCCATCCAGCATCGGTTTGTGGATCGCCTGGCCGCGATATTACCGTCCGAGTGTACGCCCATTATCGTTGCCGACGCGGGCTTTCGGGTACCCTTCTTTCGCTACGTCGGGCGCTTGGGATGGCATTGGCTCGCGCGCATCCGCAATCGCAATTCCATCTGCTGGCAAGGCGCGCCCTACGAATGGGTCGGCGCTAAATCGCTGTATGCGTTGGCCACTGCGCGTGTGCAGGATTTGGGCACTACCGAGTGGGTTCAGCGCAGCCCGCTCACCGGAAGGCTGGTCTTGATCCGTCAATCCGCGGCAGGGCGTAAAGACCGTACGCTCAGCGGCGCGCCGCGCCGCTCGGCCCGCAGCCGCGGGCAGGCCAAAGGTAACAGCGAGCCGTGGCTGCTGATCGCCTCACCGTCCCTGCAAGGCTTCTCAGCCAAACAAATCGTGCGCCTGTATAAAACCCGTATGCAGTGCGAGGAGAACTTTCGTGATACCAAGTCCATCGCCTTGGGGCTGGGCATCGCCCGCGAGCGTTACACCTCGTTCCTGCGCGCCGCCAATCTGCTGCTCATCGCGGCGCTTGCACACTTCCTGCTGTGGTTGATCGGCTGCCTCGCCCGCGCCCGTCATTGGGATCACGCGGTGCGGGTGACTTCCGCCGCCAGCCGCAATGCTTACTCCACCGTCTTTCTCGCCCGCTTGGTGATCCGACACCTCAATCACCGATTACCCCGCGACTGTCTCGACGACGCCGGCAAACTCGCCGCAGCCTACCTCCAACCGGTCATTGAAACATGAATCTCAATCACGACATTCGTGGGGATAGCTCAGGGTCAGACTCGATTGATTTTTCGATGCACTACCACTACGATGCCTACGGCAATCTCGCGAGTGTACCGACGCTGCCACGGGCACGGTGT
>CAZKOE010000254.1:0-3161 GCA_964554305.1 uncultured Gammaproteobacteria bacterium | reverse complement strand
CGGCCGCGCACCAGATAAACGATTGCGGAAATAATGAACAGGATCAGAAAAATGACGAACAGGATCTTGGCGATGGTCATCGCGCCGGCCGCGATGCCGCCGAAACCGAAGATCGCCGCAATAATGGCAATGATAAAGAAAATTACAGCCCACCAGAGCATGATGCCTCCTAGTCCTTGTTGATAACTTGTGCAATTTCAACATAGCATAATTGCGTGAGCAAAAGCATCAGGCCCTTGTAGCCGGCCTCCCGGACGGCAATCCGGCCGCGAGTTCGCGCTTCCCGCGGCGAGCGATCCCCCGTCGCAAGCCCGGTGTTGGAGAAAAACCGGTGATGCCGAATTCGTTTCGGCGCAATAATTTGCTACGCTAAACGGCCTTACGGCAACTGCGTTTCGGTGCGCGATGAAATTCAAGGACTACTACAAGACGCTGGGAGTTGACCGCGATGCCTCGCCGGACGCGATCAAGCGCGCCTACCGCCGGCTTGCCCGCAAATACCATCCCGACGTGAGCCAGGAGGCGGACGCGGAGGCGAAATTCAAGGAGGTCGCCGAGGCCTGGGAGGTGCTGCGCGATCCGGAAAAGCGCAAGGCCTACGACGAACTCGGAACGGGGCCGCAGCCGGGCCAGGATTTCCGCCCGCCGCCGGACTGGGGCGGACAGCATTTCGAGTTTCGCGGCGGCGATTTTTCCGGGGCCGACGCCTCGGCCTTCAGTGATTTTTTCGCGTCCCTGTTCGGCCGCCGCGCCGGGCCGGCCGGCTCGGCGGGCGGGCCTGCGAATTTTCGTGCCCGCGGCGAAGACATCCACGCCCGGATCGAGATTTCGATCGAGGACGCCTTTCACGGCGCAACCCGCCAACTCGGGCTGCGCGTGCCCGAAGCCGACGATTCCGGCCGACTCGCCCTGGTCGAGCGCCGCTTGAATGTGCGGATCCCCAAGGGTATTCGCCCGGGCCAGCAGATCCGGTTGGCCGGTCAGGGCGGCGCGGGTATCGGCGGCGGCGAGAAGGGCGACCTCTACCTCCAAGTCGCCTATGCGCCGCATCCGCTCTACCGAGTGGAAGGCGGCGATCTGTATCTGCGTTTGCCGATCGCGCCCTGGGAGGCGGCACTCGGCGCGACCGTGAAGGCCCCGACGCCCGCCGGCGCGGTGTCGCTCAAAATTCCGCCGAATTCGGCCGCCGGCAAACGCCTGCGCCTGAAGGGGCGCGGTCTTCCCGGCAAGGCGCCGGGCGATCTCTACGTGGGGCTCGAAATCGTCACGCCGCCGGCGAAGACCGAGGAGCAAAAGACGTTTTACCGGCACATGGCCGGGGAGTTCACGTTCGACCCACGCAAGGGGCTGGAGGTTTAGCCATGGTGCATGAATCCGTTTCCATCCTGACCGGCATCGTACTCGACGAAGAAAGCGAGCTGGGACTGGACGAGGTCGCCCGCGCCTGCGAGGTACGGCGGGAATGGGTGCTGGAACTGGTGCAGGAAGGCGTGATCGAGCCGGCGCGGCGTGAACGCGAAAGTTGGTACTTCGAAGGCGTGAGCCTTGCCCGCGCCCGCACCGCCGCGCGGCTGCAACGAGACCTCGACCTGAACCTTTCGGGCATTGCGCTCGCCCTCGACCTCATGGACGAGATCGCGGAGCTGCGCGCCCGCCTGCGCGCACTCGAAGGATAGCCAGCCGCATTTTCCCGCGACAGAGAATGACTTATGCGAACTCGTTCCGGAGCAAGAGACGGCTTCAGCCGTTGATGTAGCTTTCCATCTGCTCGATCACGAACTGCTGGTGAGCGATGATCGCCTTGACGAGATCGCCGATCGAAATCATGCCCGCGATCTCGCCGTCGGCAAGCACCGGAAGATGGCGGGCGCGTTTCTCGGTCACGATCGCCATGCATTCCTCGACGCTCTGGTCCGGGCGCGCGAAGTTGAGTTCCGTGGACATGATGTCGCATACCTTCGTGTCCCGCGAGCTGTGGCCCTTGAGAATGACCTTGCGCGCGTAATCGCGCTCGGAGAGGATGCCCGCCGGCCGCCCGGCGTCGAGCACCAGCAGCGCCCCGATTCCCTTCTCCGCCATCAATTCCAGCGCCTCGAACACCGAAGCGTCCGGGCCGATCGTGTAGACCTCGCGCCCCTTTTCCTCCAATACCTGTTCTACCGTCTTCATGCCGCCAGTCTCCGTTTCAACAAGCCTCGGGATCAAGAATGCCCTCCCCGGACACCGAAGTCAAGCCGGCCGGCACGCGGCGGCGATTCTACGTTATGCTTTTCGCCGGTCACCGCGCCGCGAGGCAGCGCCGCCCATGCATCGCCGTTACCTGCTGCTTGCGCTCCTGAGCCTGCTGGTCCTCGGCCTGACGGCCTGGAATTGCGCGACGATCCTGCGTTACTCCGGCCTGCCCTTCGCCTTCGCGCCCGTCACCCCGCACGTCGCGAAAATCAGGCAACTGCATCAGGTTGCGCTCCCACCCGGCCTGCAGCCGGGCGATCACATCGACTACGCACGCCAGCCGCCCAACGCTCGCATGGATCTTTTCGCGGTCGTGGAATTTGCAACGGTGCGGGCGGGGCATTCCGTGCAACTCGTCGTCACCCACGCCGACGGTCACACCTCGCGTGTTCCGGTCGCGAGCCGCCCGCTTGCCGCCGAACCCTCCTTCCGCGTCTCGATCTACCTCGGCTTCGCCTGGTACATCCTCGCCGGGCTGATCAGCCTCATGGCGCTGTGGCGCGGGCGCGATCGCTCCGCCTGGGGCATCGTCATGTGGGCCATCGCCTTTCTCGCCGGCATGGCGCTCTATCAAACGCCGGCCGAAGACCTGCGTGTGCTCGGCTTCGGCCTCGGCGCCCAGGTCTGTTTTCTTCTCGCGCGGGTGGGCTTTTTCCTCATGGCCGACGCCGTTGCCGCGCCCGCGCTCGCCCCGCGTACCCGCCGGGCCATGCGCTACGCCTTCGTCGCGTCGCTCGCGATCGGCTACGCCTACGAGCTCTCTTACTCGCTCTATTTCGTGTTCGGCGCCGTGTTGATACTGCGAATCGCCGCGCTCATCTGGGTGCTGCCCTACGCGATTGCCACGGTTACGCTGGTCGCAGCCCACCGCGACGCCGTCGCCGAGGCGCGCCCGCGCCTGCGCTGGATGTTCTGGAGCGGCGTCGTGC
>CAZKOE010000253.1:0-3202 GCA_964554305.1 uncultured Gammaproteobacteria bacterium | reverse complement strand
GCATCGAAATGAAGCCGATCGTCGAGGGCGGCGAGGTGCTCGAGCCCTTGCGCGAGCGGGTCCTCGGGCGGGTGCTTGCAAAGCCGGCCCTGACTCCTGCCGGCGACAAGGAGGTGCTCCCCCGCGGCACGCTGCTCGACGAGGCGGCGGTCAAGGTGCTGGAGGAGGCCGGCGTCGACGACGTCGTGGTACGTTCGGCGATCACCTGCGAAACCCGCTACGGCGTCTGCGGGCAGTGCTACGGGCGCGATCTCGGCCGCGGCCACCTCGTGAATATTGGCGAGGCAGTCGGCGTGATTGCCGCGCAGTCCATCGGCGAGCCGGGAACCCAGCTTACGATGCGCACTTTCCACATCGGTGGCGCGGCTTCGCGCTCCGCCGCGGTCAGTCATATCGAGGTCAAGGCCCGGGGCACGGCGCGCCTGCACAACTTCAAATACGTGGAAAACGGCCAGGGGCATCTCATTGCGATTTCGCGCTCCGGCGAGCTCGCCATTCAAGACGAGGCCGGGCGCGAGCGCGAGCGTTACAAGGTGCCCTACGGTGCGGCCGTGACGGTGCGCGACGGCGAAGAAGTCGAGGCCGGGCGCATCGTTGCGAACTGGGATCCGCACACCCACCCGGTCATTACCGAGGTGGCCGGCCGGATCCGTCTCGAGGATTTTGCCGAGGGGCTGTCGGTACGTCAGGAAATGGACGAAATCACGGGACTTTCGAGCGTCCACGTACTCGATCCGAAGCAACGCCCGCCGGCCGGACGCGAAATGCGCCCGACCGTGCGCGTGCTGGATGCCAGGGGCGAGGCGCTTACCATTCCCGGCACCAATATCCCGGCCCAGTATGTGCTTCCCGGTGATGCGCTGGTGACGCTTGCCGACGGCGACGAGGTCGGCGTGGGCGATGTAGTGGCGCGCATCCCGCAGGAAACCTCGAAGACCCGCGACATTACCGGCGGTCTGCCGCGCGTTGCCGATCTGTTCGAGGCGCGCCGTCCCAAGGAGCCCGCGATTCTCGCCGAGGCCACGGGCACGGTGTCCTACGGCAAGGAAACCAAGGGCAAGCAGCGCCTGATCATTACCACCGAGGAAGGCGAGCAGGTCGAGATGTTGCTTCCCAAGTGGCGCCAGATCAACGTGTTCGAGGGCGAGCACGTCGTGCGCGGGGAACTCATCGCCGACGGCGAACCCGATCCGCACGACATTCTGCGCGTGCTCGGGGTGCGGCGTCTTGCCGAGTTCCTGGTGCGCGAAATCCAGGACGTTTATCGGCTCCAGGGCGTGAAGATCAACGACAAGCACATCGAGGTCATCATTCGCCAGATGCTGCGCAAGGGCGAAGTGACCGAATCGGGTGATTCCACCTTCCTGAAGGGCGAACAGGCGGACTGGGCGCGCATTCTCGAAGCCAATGCCGCGGGCGCAGCCGATGGAAAAGTGCCGGCGAGCTTCGACCCCGTACTCCTCGGTATTACCAAGGCGTCACTCGCGACCGAATCGTTCATCTCGGCGGCCTCTTTCCAGGAAACGACCCGCGTGCTGACCGAGGCTGCTGTCTCCGGCGCCGAAGATCGTCTGCGCGGTCTCAAGGAAAACGTGATCGTGGGACGTCTCGTGCCGGCCGGAACCGGGTTTGCCTATCACCGGGAGCGGCGCCGCGTTCGTCCTGCCGAGGCGCTCATGGCCGAGGCCGAACGCCTCTTCGAGGATGCCGCCGAGGCTCCGGTAGGGACGGAAAAGGCCGGAGCGGAATCGGCAGCGGAAACGCACGAAACTTGACAGCTTCGGGCACTCCAAGTAACATTACACGGTTAACAGCCAACTGTTTGGTGAGGCCGGCGTCGCCGGCCTCACTGCTCAAGGAACTTCAGAGGTAGATTTGATGGCCACCACCAACCAGCTCGTGCGCAAGCCGCGGCGCTCGCCCACGGTCAAAAACCGGGTGCCGGCGCTTGCCGGGAGCCCGCAAAAGCGGGGGGTGTGCACGCGCGTTTACACCACCACGCCGAAGAAACCCAATTCGGCGCTGCGCAAGGTGGCCCGCGTGCGCCTGACCAACGGCTTCGAGGTGACGAGCTACATCGGTGGCGAAGGGCACAACCTGCAGGAGCACTCGGTCGTGTTGATTCGCGGCGGGCGCGTGAAGGATCTCCCCGGCGTGCGCTACCACACGATCCGGGGCAGCCTCGATTGTTCCGGTGTGAAGGATCGACGCAACGGCCGTTCGAAGTACGGCGTGAAAAGGCCGAAGTAAGGCGAGAGCAGGAGAGCCCCGATGCCGAGACGACGCGAAGTCCCCAAACGCCAGATTCTGCCCGATCCCAAATACGGCAGCGAGCAGCTCGCCAAATTCATCAACATGGTGATGAAGAGCGGCAAGAAATCCACCGCCGAGCGGATTGTCTACGGCGCGCTCGAGCATGTCAGCGCCCGCAAGGCCGAACCGCTTGCAACGCTCGATCAGGCACTGGAGAACACCCGGCCGCTGGTCGAGGTGAAGTCGCGGCGTGTGGGCGGCGCGACCTATCAGGTACCGGTCGAGGTGCGCCCCGTGCGCCAGAACGCGCTGGCCATGCGCTGGATGATAGATGCGGCGCGCGCGCGTTCGGAAAAGTCCATGGCCGAGCGGCTGGCCGGCGAACTCATGGATGCGGCCGACAATCGCGGCAACGCGGTCAAGAAGCGCGAGGACGTGCACCGGATGGCGGAGGCCAACAAGGCCTTCTCGCACTACCGCTGGTAACGGGTACCATGAGACGGCGCTTTTTGCCCGCTCGTTTTGTTGGGCGTGAATTCGAAATGCTCATGTACTTGCATGTACACTCCACTTTCGAATCCACGCCCGCCGTGCGAGCGGACAAAAATCACTCGTCTCAAGGCGCCCGTTGCGTCGATTAACTTTGTCATTTTCCGGATTTTGAGGTTTAGTTAACGTGCCCCGCAAGACACCGATCGAACGTTATCGCAACATCGGCATCATGGCCCACATCGATGCCGGCAAGACGACCACGACCGAGCGTATTCTTTTCTACACCGGCGTTTCCCACAAGATGGGCGAGGTCCACGAGGGCACGGCCGTCATGGACTGGATGGCGCAGGAGCAGGAGCGCGGCATCACCATCACCTCGGCGGCGACGACCTGCTTCTGGCAGGGCATGGACAAGCAGTACCCCGAGCATCGGTTCAACATCATCGACACGCCCGGC
>CAZKOE010000252.1:0-3214 GCA_964554305.1 uncultured Gammaproteobacteria bacterium | reverse complement strand
CGGCTGCGCCGCTGGATTTCGGGTTCGCGCGCGAGTGACGAGAATCGCGAGGCGACCGATCTTTCGCTGGCGGCCCTCCTGGTGGAACTCATGCGCGCGGATTACGCAGACGATCCGCGCGAATACGAAGCCGCCAGAAGGATACTCGAACGCCATTTCGATCTCGACCGCGAGGCGGCCGAGCGCCTGTTGGCCGAAGGGGAACGGGCGGCGAACCGTTCGGTGTCATTGTTCGATCACACGCGTGCGCTGGATGTCGGACTGGAAGAGCGGGAGAAGTTTTCGGTGATCGAGGCCTTGTGGCAGATCGCCTATGCGGATGGCAGTCTGGATGGCAGCGAAGACTATCTGGTTCACAAGCTGGGGGATTTGCTGCATGTGCGCCATTCCGACATCATGCGCTTGAAGGACCGGGTCAGGCGCAGGCACCGCAGCAAGGACAAAGGGAATCCCGCAAACGAAACCGCCGGCAAGAAGCCGGCGGTTTGAATGGAGAAATATTCTATGAAATCAATAGTTTGCCATAGAAATAGAAAGTAAAATCAAGCCATTTCCTTCAGTTTCTTCAGCGCCGTCACGCGCACGGTCTTGCGCGCGGGTTTGGCCTTGATCGTCATGGGTTCACCGGTGAACGGGTTGACGCCCTTGCGGGCCTTGGTGGCGGCCTTGGTGGCTACACGAATCTTGAGCAGGCCGGCCAGATTGAAACTGCCGGGGCCGCGCCGGCCGATTTCCCGCTTGATGAGTTTTTCGAGCGAAGCGATGACACCGCTCGCCTCGGCGTGCGTGAGGTCGTTCTCCTCGGCGAGGTAGCGCACGATCTGAGACTTGGTCATGGGTTTGGCCGATGCGGCGGCCGCCTTTGCTTTTGCCATGGGATAACTCCTGGTTGATGGGGTAAAAGTCCCCGGTACTTTAGCACAAAAAAATGGGCTCGCGGCATTCCTGATGCTGTAACAGCCTGCCGGGTCGCCGCTGCCCCTTACAGGTAGCCGGGCAGACCGAGGAAGATGGAGATGGCCTCGAGGATCACGATTACGATCAGCGGAGAAAGATCGAAGTGTCCCCCGAGCGGTGGGATGAGCCGGCGGATCGGGCGGAGCAGGGGCTCGTTGACGTGCCACAGGAGTACGGCCAGCGGATTGTATTGACGCGGGTTGAGCCAGCTCATGAGGGCCTGGATCAGGATCGTGAAGATGTAGAGATTGACCAGTACCGCAAGCAGCTTCAGCGCCGTGTCGCGGACGACGAACGTTCCGTCGAGGCCGATTCCGACCAGGCTGTGCACGATCCAGACGTTGAGAAAGGCACAGACGATGGCGACGAGGAGCGCCGCGATATCCCAGCCGGCAACTCCCGGAATCAGTCGGCGCAACGGCTTGACCGGCGGATGGGTGAGGCGGGCGATGACCTGCACCGCGAGGTTGTAGTAATCGGCGTGCTGGCGTTCGAGAATGATACGCAGATAGAGCGCCGCGATGTACAGGCTGAAAGCGATATTGACAATGAAAATGAGGGCGCGGGCGCCGTTGCCTCCGATCATTCAGAACCTGCCCATGGTGATACGTATCCGAGTGTCTGCCCCTTCCTTGCCTGGCACAAAAAAGACCCCCATCGCGGATGTGTACTACTCATGGGAAGGCTCTACTCCGCCCAGTTCCCGGGCCCGCCGGGTGGCGCTCGCGACGGCGCGGGCGACGAGGTCGCGAAAGCCGCCATCGGCGAAACAGGCGAGCGCCGCCGCCGTGGTTCCGCCCGGCGAAGTCACGCGCTCGCGCAATTCGCCCGGCGATGCGCCGCTTTCCGCGAGCAGCGCAAGGGCACCTGTTCCCGTTGCAGCGGCCAGCCGTTCGGCGACTTCTCCCGGGAGTCCCTGGGCGGTGCCCGCGTCGGCGAGTGCCTCGACGAGGAGAAAGAAGTACGCCGGCCCGCTGCCCGAGAGTCCGGTCACGGCGTCGAGTTGGTCTTCGGCCGTGACCTCGACGGCGAGGCCGGCCGCCTCCAGCACTTCGCGCGCGAGCCGGCGCCCGTCCGCGCCGGTTGCAGGGTTGGCGTACCAGGCGCTGGCGCCGCGTCCGATGAGCGCCGGCGTGTTCGGCATGGCGCGGACTACGGCGAGTTCGCTTCCCGTGGCTTCGAGGAGAGTCGCGATGCGCAGACCGGCCGCGATCGAGAGCAGGGTGGGACGCTCGCGGCGCAAGGTTTCCGCAACCGAGTGCAGCGCGGCGGGTGCGACCTGGGGCTTGACGGCGAGTACGACAAGCCCCGCGCCGGCGGCGGCTTCGGCATTGTCGGCCATGACGGCGGCGCCCGCGAACTTCCGGAGGCGTTCACGCTGCGCCGGATCGGGGTCGGCGATGGAGATTTCGTTCGCGGCGCGGCCGGCGGCAAGCAGGCCGCCGACGAGACTCTGGGCCATGTTGCCGCCGCCGATGAAGGCGATGCGCCGGGATGCGCTCACGTTGCGGGCTCCGGATGGGATGGCGGCGCATCATTATATCGGCCGGCGGGCCGGGGCCGGCAGGGCCCTCGCGGTCGCCGCCCGGGCCGTGAGGTGTGCGAAATCCGCCGGGAGGTTATATAGTACGCATTCGAACGGTCCCGCGGAAAAGCCATGGCGCTCGACGTATCGCAACTGCTTGCCTTTGCGAAGAAGAACAAAGCTTCCGATCTGCATCTCGCCGCCGGCGTGCCGCCGATGATCCGGGTGGACGGCGACATGCGCCGCATCAATCTGCCGGTGCTGGAGCACAAGGACGTGCAGGATATGCTTTACGACATCATGAACGACAAGCAGCGCAAGGATTACGAGGAATTCCTGGAGACTGATTTTTCCTTCGAGATTCCCGGGCTCGCGCGTTTCCGCGTGAACGCCTTCAACCAGAAAAACGGCGCCGGCGCCGTGTTTCGCACCATCCCGCAAGGCACGGTGGAACTCAATGAAATCGGTGCGCCGCCGGTGTTGCGCGAGATCGCCGGCCAGCCCCGTGGCATCGTGCTCGTTACCGGGCCGACGGGCTCCGGGAAATCCACCACGCTGGCGGCAATGGTGAATTACGTCAACGAAAACCGGTTGGCGCACATCATCACCATCGAGGATCCGATCGAATTCGTGCACGAGTCGAAGAAGTGCCTCATCAACCAGCGCGAGGTGCATCGCGACACGCTGGGTTTTTCGCAGGCGTTGAGGAGCGCGCTGCGTGAGGATCCGGAT
>CAZKOE010000251.1:0-3249 GCA_964554305.1 uncultured Gammaproteobacteria bacterium | reverse complement strand
TGGCGGTTGCATCCATCACGGCGAGCCGCTCCTCGATCGCCCGCGTGAAACTCAACCGCGAATAACGCTGGGCGTCGGCATGCTTGACCGGGTCGCTCGCATACACGCCATCCACCTTGGTACCCTTCAGCAGCAGATCGGCCTTGATCTCGACGGCGCGCAGACTCGCCGCCGTATCGGTCGTGAAATAGGGATTGCCGGTACCGGCGGCGAAAATCGCGACCCGGCCCTTTTCGAGATGACGAATCGCCCGGCGGCGAATGTAATCCTCGCAGACCTCGTTGATGCGGATCGCCGACATGACCCGCGCGTAGGTACCGGCGTGCTCGACCGCCGCCTGCAGCGCGAGCGCGTTCATCACCGTGGCGAGCATGCCCATGTGATCGGCGCTCACCCGATCCATGCCATGCTGGGCAAGACCCGCACCGCGGAACAGATTGCCGCCGCCGATCACAATCGCAAGCTCGACGCCAAGCGCCCGCGCCTGGGAAATTTCGTCGGCGAGGCGTGCGAGCATCGCCGGGTCTATGCCGTATTCGGCCCCGCCCATGAGAGCCTCGCCGGAGAGCTTCAGGAGAACGCGGCGATAGGCGGCACGCTCGCCTTGATCCGAGCCTCGCCGCGGGCCAGCCATGCGCCGGGCCTAGCCTCCGCGAACCTGGGCCGCGACTTCCGCGGCGAAGTCCGTCGTTTCGCGCTCGATGCCCTCGCCCACCTCGAAGCGCACGAAGCGCAGGACGCGCGCCCCGTGCTTGTCGAGCAACTGGCCGACGCTCTGGTCCGGGTCCTTGACGAAAGGCTGCCCGGTCAGTGCAATCTCGTTGACAAACTTCGCGAGCCGGCCGACAATCATCTTCTCGACGATGGCCGCGGGTTTGCCGCTTGCCTCGGACTGCGCGCGGATGATCTCGCGCTCGGCCGCGAGGGTTTGCTCCGGCACGTCCCCGGGCGCGACGCAGACCGGCCGGCTCGCGGCAACATGCATGGCAATGTCGCGGGCGAGCGCTTCACTGCCGCCCTCCATTTCGATCATTACACCGATGCGGCTGCCGTGAAGATAGCGCCCGATGGTACCTTCTTCGGAGGCGAAACGAACGAATCGGCGAACGGCGATATTTTCTCCGAGCTTCGCGATCAGGCCGCGGCGTGCCTCTTCCACGGTTTCGCCGGCGTCGAGAGGCAAATTCGCGAGTGCCTCGAGATCGGCCGGGTCGCCTTCGAGCGTCGCTTCGGCAACCGTGTCGACGAAGCGGGTGAAATCCTCGCCGCCGGAAACGAAATCGGTTTCCGAATTCACTTCGACGAGCGCAGCTACATGCGCGTCGCCCGCGCTCGCCACCCGGCCTTCCGCCGCCGTGCGCCCGGCCTTCTTGTCGGCCTTGGCGAGCCCCGTCTTGCGCATGATCTCGACCGCCGCCTCGACGTCGCCGCCCGCCTCGACGAGAGCACGCTTGCATTCCATCATCCCGGCGCCGGTGCGTTCCCTGAGCGCCTTGACTTCCTCCGCGGTTACCTTTGCCACGCTACCTACTCCGTTCGTTCTGATTCCCGATTACGCGGACTTCCCGTCCGCCCCCTGCTCCGGCTTCGCCGCCGTGTCGGCGGCAGGTTCGGCCGAAGCCTTCGTTCCGGCGACCGCCTTCTTCTTCGCCGGGACCTTCCCGGTCGAGGCCTTTTTCGTTGCCGTCTTTTTTGCCGTGGCCTTCTTCGTCACGGCCTTTTTCGCCGTAGTCTTCCCGGCGCCCGTCTTTCCGGGCGCCGGCTCGTCTGCCGCCTCTTTCGTCGCCGCTGTCCCGGCAGCCGGGGCGACCTTCTCCGCGGCCGGTGTCGCCGCTGCCGTTGTGTCCGCCACCGGCTTTTTTGCCACTCTCGCTCGGACCGCAGGCTTGCGCGCCGCAGGCTTCGTCGTCCCGGCCCCGTCCTTGCGGCGGGTCTGCGGGCCGCGCCGGCGAGTGAGCCGCTCGACTTTCTCTTCTTCCACGAAGTCTTCGGCGTCGCCCTCGATCACGGGCAGCGACTCGCGTCCGGCGAGAATCGCATCGGAAGCCGCATGCGCGAAGAGCTCGATTGCCGAGATCGCATCGTCGTTGCCAGGGATCACGTAATCCACGGTATCCGGATCGTTATTGGTATCGAGGATGGCGACCACCGGAATACCAAGCTTGCGCGCCTCGGCGACGGCGATCTTCTCGTAGCCTACGTCCACGACGAAAAGCGCGTCCGGGGGAGCCTCCATGGCGCGAATGCCGCCGAGACTGTTCTCGAGCTTCTGGTGCTCCCGGCGCAGGCGCACCGCCTCTTTCTTGATCAGGCGATCCAGCGTACCGTCCTCGGCCATTGCCTCGAGCTCGAGCAGGCGCTTGACCGAGCGGCGCACGGTCGCGAAATTCGTGAGCGTGCCGCCGAGCCAGCGCTGGTTCACGTAGGGCATGCCGCAACGGGTGGCCTCGGCGGCGATGACATCGTGCGCGGCGCGCTTGGTGCCGACAAAAAGGATCTGCCCGCCCTGGGCCGCAAGCTTCGAGAGGTAATTCAGTGCCTCCTCGAGCAGCGGTACGGTCGCTTCGAGATTGATGATGTGAATCTTGCTGCGATGGCCGAAAATGTACGGGGCCATCTTCGGATTCCAGAACCGGGTCTGGTGCCCAAAATGCACGCCCGCTTCGAGCATGCTGCGCATGGATACGGTTGCCATATTGTCTCCGTTCGGGTTGAGCCTCCACGCACCCCATGCGGCAATCCCGGGACCCAGGGTCTGGGCGCGGAACACCCGGCCGCATGTGCCGGTGCGTGTGTGGTCTGTGGTGGTAAAGCAGTTGAGAGGGGCATTTTACCCGAATCCGCCCTGGCAGTACAATATTTCAGGTCGCACACCGGTAAGCGCCCATGGCCGTCACGATCAAGAACGCCGAGGAAATCGAGAAAATGCGGGCCGCCGCCCGGCTCACCGCCGAAGTCCTCGACCTGATGAGCGAACACGTCCGCCCCGGAGTCACCACCGACGAACTCGACCGGATCGCCAACGAGCACATCGTCAAAGTCCAGAAAAAAATCCCCGGCAACGTCGGCTATCGCGGCTTCCCGAAGACGCTGTGCACGTCGGTCAACCATGTCGTCTGCCACGGCATCCCCGGCGACAAGACGCTTAAAAACGGCGATATCGTGAACATCGACACCTCCGTGCTGGTTGACGGTTTCTACGGCGATACCAGCCGCATGTACTTCGTCGGCGAGCCCTCGGTACAGGCC
>CAZKOE010000250.1:0-3290 GCA_964554305.1 uncultured Gammaproteobacteria bacterium | reverse complement strand
TCGAACCCGATGCCGACGTGTATCGCGCGCTGGTCATGGCGATTCGCGACTACGCCGCGAAAAACGGCTTCAGATCCGCCCTGGTCGGGCTTTCCGGGGGCGTGGATTCGGCGCTTACCCTGGCGCTTGCCGTGGACGCGCTCGGCGCACAGCAGGTGACCGCGGTCCTGATGCCCTCGCGCTACACCGGCGAGGAAAGCCACAAGCTCGCCAAGGAGCAGGTGCGCCGCCTTGGCGTGACCGCCCATACGATTTCGATCGAGCAGCCTTATCAGGCCTTCATGGGTGTGCTCAAAAACGTGTTCTCCGGCACCGAGGCCGACGTCACCGAGGAGAACATCCAGGCGCGCTGCCGCGGTGTGATCCTGATGGCCATGTCGAACAAGTCCGGGAAGCTGGTGCTCGCGACCGGCAACAAGAGCGAGTACGCGACCGGCTACGCGACGCTGTACGGCGACATGGCCGGCGGCTTCGCGCCGCTGAAGGATGTCTCCAAGACCTTGGTGTACCGCCTCGCCCGCTATCGCAACCGCCAGGGCGATGCCGCGCCGATTCCCGAACGGGTGCTCACCCGCGAGCCTTCGGCCGAGCTTTCCGCCGACCAGAAGGATACCGACACGCTGCCGCCCTATCCGGTGCTCGACGCCGTACTTGAGGGCTTGATCGAACGCGATCGGAGCGCGCGCGACCTGATCGAGGAGGGCTTCGAGGCCGACACGGTGTACCGCATTGCCGCGATGGTCAAGAAAAACGAATACAAGCGCCGGCAGGCGCCGCCGGGCGTGAAGATTTCCCGCCTCGCCTTCGGGCGCGAGCGCCGCTATCCGATCAGCTCCGGCTTCGACCTCGGGGCCTGGCCCAATGCCGGCACCGCCGCCCCGGTCGCCGTCGATCTTGCCATTCGCAAGAAGGCCTGATTGGCCACGCCGGCGCTGCCGGCGCTCGGCGCCCGATTGCCGTTATTGATTGCAGCGGGTGGTGACGCTTTCCACGCCTTGCACCTGTTCCACCACGGCGACGGCGCGCGCGCGCGCGGTGTCATCCGGATAACGACCGCAGAGCCGGACCGTGCCGCGGTCCACGAAAACGTTCAAGTCGAGTTTTTGAAGCACGGGATCGGCATCGAGTGCCGCGCGGATGCGCAGCGCCGTGTCGCGATTCTGATCCTTGTCCGCCGCCTGCTCCTTCTGGTAATCGCCGATCCACTGGGTCTCGCCACCTTTCTTTCCGGGCGTGACGGAAAACGCGCAGCCGGCGAGGGCGACGGCAAGCAGCACGGCCGCGGCAAGACGCACGACGGGGAATCTAGTGCGCACGGGTTGCCGCGGGCGCAATACCTGTTTGGGCGGCGGTTGCCGACGCCGACACGGGAGCTTGCGCCCGGCTTGCCGGGGCGGAGGCACTCGTTGCGCCCGGTGCCGATGCGGCGATCGACGGCAGGGATGGCAGACCTCTGACGCCGAGTTTCAGGGTCACGCTGCCGACGTTACTTTGGAGGGTGTAAGCCGTCGTGCCGGGGCCCGTTAACCGTTGGCTCGCGCCGGTCGTTTCGTGCTTGAAGCCCGTGGTTATGCGGTTGCCATTGACGTCGAATGCGACGTGGCCGATGTCCGCGGAAAGATCGACCAGGCCATAATCCGCGCTGCCGACTTCGGCGTCGACACCGCCGACGTCGACGCTGGCCTTGAGTGGCCCGCGCGGTAGCTTCACATCGAGTTTGCCGACGTCGACGTTCGCGTTCACGCCGCCGCCGACCCCGCCAATCTCCGCCTTGCCGACGTCAAGTTCGAGCTTCAGGGCGAGCCGTGCCGGCAGCGTGACCGTCCACTGCGATTTCCAGCCGCCCTCGACTACTTGGCCGCTGAGGGGATTGACGGCGATGTACGTTTCGCCCGACTCGCCGCTTTGCGTCTTCGCGGAAGGTGTCTTGATGTTCGAGTTGCAGCCGTTTGTCCGGCGAGAAGCAAGGCAGAGGAGAAGCGTGCCGTTCTCGCGCCGGGCGACGAGATGCAGATCGGCAGGCAACTTGTTGCCGGAGGGGCCGAAGGTCCAGTCGAAGATGAAGTGGCCGTGGCTGCCCGGCCTGGCGTGCACGCGAACCTTGACGGCGTTGCCTGCTCCGGCCCGGACGTTGACCTGGCCGACCGTGGCGCCGAGGCTCACCCGGGTCAGGCCAGTGGCGGGAATGGTGGCGGCAAAGTTGCGCGACGCGGGGTTGGCGGGCGGGGTCGGCGCCGCCGTGGCTGCGAATGCGGGTGCGGCGAACGGCAGGACGGCCAAGAGTGTGAGAATTCGGTTCATGGCGATCCTCCTGTTATGCGGTGGCCGAGTAGCGGCGGACGACAACGGCGACGGCGAGGAGCCCGGCACCGATACCGACCCCGATCCACATCGAGGGCAGGGCAATGAAGTGAGTAATGGTCCCGGCGTTGGCGAGAAACGATTGCTGGCTCTGGGCGGCGAAGGTGGCGGAACTGATTGACGGGCCGCCCCAGGGATAAACGGGCGCGACGATCAGGTGACGGGTGATGAAGCTGAAAAAATACGGCGTAGCCGAGTGGCTCGGGCTGACGAGGTAGGTGATCCCTTCCTGGACGAAACCGACGATGATCGGCAGGACAACGCCCCAGACCCAAGCGCGCTTCTTGAAGAGGGCCGAGACGGCAAGGAGCCAGCCGACGTAGGGCAACCACCACAGTGCATTGAGGAGCATCGCCCAGGCGAACAGCGCCCAGGTGCCGAGCAGAGCGACCCAGGAGCTGAACACCGTGAAGCCCGCGGCGCCGCGGGCGCTTGCCATGCACGCGAGGGCAAAGAGGACCAGAAGATGCGTCAGGATGGTTGCCACCCAGGCGATGCCCGGACCGAGCAGCCCCCAGGAGCCCACCTTGGCCATTACCGTGCGGGTGTCGCTCACGGGCAGCGAGCGCCAGAACAGCACGCTTTTGTCCACCCGATCCTCGCTCAGGCAGCTTACGCAGTAGGCGCAGGAGGAGATTGAGTAAAGAATGTAGAAAATGACGCCGATCCCGAAGCCGAGCGAGGCGATGCCGCCGGGGTCGGCCGTGCCGGAGGGGTGAATGGCGGTAAAGCCGCCGCCGACCATGATGCCGAGTATGAGGCTCGCGAGCATGAACAGGCCGAAGATGACGACCGGGAGCCACAGAAAACGGCGCCGATGCTCCCAGTATTCGCGGCGCAAAAGAGTCAGTGCAGCGTTCATGACGGGTTCTCCTGCATCTTGGCGACGAAGATATCGGCAACTCCGGGCCGCCTCACTTCACCGAGCG
>CAZKOE010000249.1:0-3364 GCA_964554305.1 uncultured Gammaproteobacteria bacterium | reverse complement strand
GTGTCCTCGGAGAAGTCCTCGTGGCCGGGGGTGTCGAGGAGGTTCACGACATGGTCGCGGTAGGGGAACTGCATCACCGAGCTTGCGACCGAGATGCCGCGCTGCTTTTCGACCTCGAGCCAGTCGGAAGTAGCGTGGCGGCGGCTCTTGCGCGCCTTGACGGTGCCGGCAAGCTGGATCGCGCCGCCGAAGAGCAGGAGCTTCTCCGTGAGCGTGGTCTTTCCCGCGTCCGGGTGTGAGATGATCGCGAAGGTGCGCCGCCGCGCCACCTCGGCGGCAAGGCGGGAGTCGTCTCGCCCAATGGCGATGCCGGCGGGCGCCGGGGATTGCGGCATGATCGGGAATCCGGGATAACTGACGATTTTACGGGGTCTGCGCAAAGCCCGTCCGGCCCTTCGTGCGGGTTCACGGGCAAGGGCTCGACAAGGCGCGAAATCGGGATTATTATACCGGCACCTAAATACCCACGCCGGTTTCGAGGAGTATGGCCATGAAGATGCTTCTCTCTGCCTCCGCGCTCTTACTCGGGATTCTGCTGGCCGGCTGTGCCGCCACCGAACAGGCGAAAACCGTACAGCCGAACGGTTTTCTCGCCCCCTATCGTTCGCTCCTCGCGCAGGGGCAACGAGGCAAGGAGGCCCTGCTTCTTTATCGCAATCCGCGGGCCGACTGGGCGAGCTACCATGCGATTCTGCTCGAGCCGGTGCAGTTGTGGAATACGCCGGGCGCGAAGCTTTCTGCGGAGCAGGAGAAGGACCTGCAGGAACTGGTCGACAGCTTCTACGTCACGCTTTACAACAAGCTTTCACGGGATTACACGATGGTGCAGGCGCCTGCTCCGGGCGCCATGCAGATTCGGATCGCAATCAGTCACGGCGAACCCGCTCACACCGGGCTTGCCCTCGCCTCCAAGGTGCTGCTGCCGGTCAAGCTCGCGAGTGCCCTGTGGTCTTTTGACAGCGGCAAGCCTTTTTTCGCGGGTGAGGTCACGGTCGAGGCGATCGTGAAGGATGCCGAAACCGGTGAACTCCTGGGTGCGGGCGCAGACCGGCGGGTCGGCGGCGTGAAGCTGATCGAGCCGAATGCCTTCAGTTCCTGGGGCGACGTGAAGAACAGTCTCGACTTCTACGCCGATGCCGCCGTGTGGCGGCTGTGCCTGTTGCGGGGCGGAACGCACTGCGTCAAGCCGGCACCCTGAACCGTTCCTGCCCTGTTTCCCCTTGCGGGAGATCGGATGAGCGCGCCTTGGAACATCAATCGGCGACGTAGCTCTTGACGATGTAGCCGCCGGACTTTTCATCGAACTGGAGGGTCAGCAAGCCTTTTTTCCGCGCCTCCTCCAGCAGCTCGCTGAAGCTGTGGAAGCCATGATAGCTTTCGTTGAAGCCGGGCTGGCGGCGTTTGATCGCCTGCTTGACCATCGAGCCCCAGACCTTGTCCTCCTCGCCGCGCTCCTTGAACAGGTCTTCCACCGTTTCCAGCACGAGGTCCAGCGCCTTCTGGCGCTTTGCGTCTTCTGGCTTAGCCGGCGCCTTCTTCCCGCTGGCCTTGCGTTGCCGGCGCGGCTTCTTCGCTTCGCGCACGAGGTCATCGTAGAAGATGAATTCGTCGCAATTGGAGACCAAAAGATCGGAACTTGAATTCTTGACGCCGGCGCCGATGACGAGCTTGTTGTTTTCGCGTAGCTTGCTCACCAGCGGCGAGAAGTCCGAATCGCCGCTCACGATCACGAAGGTGTCCACGTGCGGCTTGGTGTAGCAGAGGTCGAGCGCGTCCACGACCATGCGGATGTCGGCCGAATTCTTGCCGGACAGGCTCACGTGCGGAATCTCGATCAACTCGAAGGCCGCTTCGTGCATCGCCGGCTTGAATTCCTTGTAGCGTTCCCAGTCGCAGTACGCCTTCTTGACGACGATGTTGCCCTTGAGGAGCAGGCGTTCGAGCACCTTGCGCACGTCGAAGCTTGCGAGCTTGGCATCGCGCACGCCGAGGGCGACGTTCTCGAAGTCGCAAAACACCGCAAGGCTGCGTGTAAATTCGGAATCGGCCATTAATACACCCGTGTCGGAGGATTGAATCGAACTCTTCTGCGATCAAGTTAGCACAAAGTCTTCAGGATCGGCCCCGCTTGCCATCGTCGCGGCGCGCGGCTACGATGAAACGATGGTTTCGAAAAACCTTGAAAAGCAGGTATTGCGCCTGTTTCCGGGCCCCGCCGAGCCTGTGTCCCTGCGCGGACTTTACCTGGACGAACGGCTGCGACCGGCGGGGACGCCGGAGCGGCCGTTCGTGTACGCGAGCTTCATCGCGAGTCTCGACGGGCGGATTTCGCTGCCCGATCCCGAGACGAATACACCGAAGCCCCCGGAACAGATCACGAATCCCCGCGACTGGCGGCTGTTTCAGGAACTGGCCGCTTCGGCCGATGTAGTGGTGACTTCGGGGCGCTACATCCGCGATCTTGCTGCCGGTGTTGCGCAGGCCGGCTTGCCGGTCAGTACCGATCCGGCATTCTCCGATCTGTTGGAATGGCGGCGGGCGCACGGCCTCGCGCCGCAGCCGGCCGTGACGATCGTCACCGATACGCTTGACCTGCCGATTCCCGAAGCGTTGCTGCATTCCGGACGGCTCCTTTATGTGGCGACCGGCGCCGCGACCGATACGCAGCGGGTCGAAAGTTTGGCGGCGCGGGGGGTGCGTATGTTGGAGCCCGGCGCCGGCAGACGCGTCGAAGGGCGCGCGCTGGTCGCGGCCTTGGCGCGGGAAGGTTTCGGCAATATCGACATGACCGGTGGCGCCGAATTATTGAACACGCTGATCGCCGCCGGCGTCTTCGACCGCCTGTATCTGACGCAGGTCTGCCGCATCCTGGGCGGTTTTTCGTTCGACACCCTGCTCAAGGGCGGTCTGCTCAGTCCCCCGGCCGCCTTCAAGCTGCGCTTGCTGTGTTACGACTCTGCCGATGGCGGTGGCGTCGAACAGTTATTTGCCGCGCTCGATTACTCGAAATAACGGCGGGAGCTTGTACAGGCCGGTATAAGCGGAGGAACCTCCGGCGTTTGGCCGATGCCTGCCTCGGGCTTGTGCCCGCCTGCATGGCCCGTGGTGAAGGCGACTGACGGAAGCCGTCAACGGCTAATCGATTTTCTTCAGCGCCGAGCCCTTGTGCGCGGCAATGTGCTTGGTCTTGTCGCTCTTGATTTCGTATTGCGGATCGCCTGCACTCGCGCGGTGAATGTGTCCCTTGTAGTCGAAGTCGCGGGTATGAACCTCGATGATCCTGCCGCTGACGCGGCCGGCCTCGGAGTTCCAGCTCACATGATCTCCGACCTTGAATTGCACGGTTATCTTCCCCGCGTGAAAC
>CAZKOE010000248.1:1925-3379 GCA_964554305.1 uncultured Gammaproteobacteria bacterium | reverse complement strand
TGGTATGGATCGAGCAGGAGGTCACTTCACACGAATGGATGCAGCATGAAGCCGGCAGCTTTGGAATTTCGGCGGCCATTGACGGCAAGACCGCGCTGATCAGCGCCCCTTATGCAATCGTCAACGGTAACGTTTCACAAGGTGCGGTCTATGTATTCAAAAATTTGCATGGTACTTGGACGAAGACGCAAAAGTTCACCGCAAGTGATGGAATACCATACAACTTCTTTGGCTGGTCGGTTGCGCTTCAGGGGAAGACCGCGCTGATCGGCGCTTGGGGCACTCGCCGTCACCCTACCGTCTATTTCTTTACCGAGAAGAATGGTACTTGGAGTCAGACCCAGGAAATAAAAAGCGACTGGCCTGGCGTTTCGACAGCCGGCGCAGCAGTTGCGCTTTCACCATCGGGCAAGATCGCGTTGATCGGCGCGCCCGGCGAGACAGTCAACGGCACAAGGCGGTTAGGCGCAGTCCATGTGCTCACCAAGTCGAATGGTACCTGGACGGAGACGCAAAAGCTCACCGTGAGCCCCGGCGTGACGGTGGCTGGCGGCCAGTTTGGCTTGTTTATTGCCTTATCGAACACAACTGCGATGATTGCTGCGCCGGGACTTCATTATAGGACTAGGGACAATACTCACCCTTTTGGCGCAGTCTTTGTGTTTACCAAGTCTAGCGGTAGCTGGACGCAGACTCAAAGGCTATTATGTAACGATTCTACGCCGGGTGCCTGCAGGAAGTTCGGCGGTGGGGGAATCGCCCGATGGGGTCAAACTTTGCTGATCGGCGACCCCTATGCAGTCATCAAGGGTAACGCTACACAAGGCGCGGTCTATGTATTCAAAGATTTACATGGTACCTGGACACAGACGCAAAGACTCACCGCGAGTGATGGAGCAGCTGGGGATGAATTCGGGTCAAGGGTTGGCGTCTTAGGCACCACTGCACTGATCGGTGCCGCCCATGCCGATGTTGGCGACAATGCTGTTCAGGGCGCGGTTTATAAGTTCCACGATTCCAACGGCACCTGGACACAGATGCAAAAGTTCAGCCCGAGCGATGGCACGGCGGGTGATCTATTCGGCGGGGGCGCAATGGCCTTCTCGAAAGGGACTGCAATCATAGGTGATGAGCGTATACAACAGGACAGGCCGGGGAGGGCATATTTCTACAGTATAAGCAATCTCGGTCTGAACGTGAGTGCGCCGCAGCTTGTGGCCGAAGGGCAGCAGTATGTCAGCCAGACGATTGCAACCAATAACGCCAGTGCGGCTTCCCCCGCGGTGACTGCCACGATTACGGTGCCGGCGGCGGCGAGTTTCGTTTCGGCGACGGCGAGCCAGGGCAGTTGCGATGAAAAGGCGGGAGTGGTCACCTGCGGCTTCGGACCCATCCACGGCAACGCCGGCACGGCCACGGCGAACGTGACCCTCAAGGTTCATGGTGGCACTCAC
>CAZKOE010000248.1:0-1915 GCA_964554305.1 uncultured Gammaproteobacteria bacterium | reverse complement strand
GGGGATTTCAAGAATACGGCAAGCGTGGCCTACGCGACGCCTGCGCTCAGCGCCAGCGCGGTCAGCGAAGCCGACTATTTTCCGGTTGCGAAGGACGGTAGCCTCGAAACATATCGAAACGAGCCCGTGAACGGCTTGCTCAAGGCTTCCGATGCCGACGGCGATCCGCTCACCTTCAGCATTGTTGCAGCGCCGGCGCACGGCCGCGTGACGATCACGGATTCTCATAAGGGCATTTACACCTACACCCCCGACACGGGCTATGTCTCGGGCGACAGCTTCACCTTCAAGGCCAACGATGGCCATGTGGATTCCAACGTGGCCACCGTGATCATCAGCATTGGCAACCAGGCACCGGTGGCGAGCGACAGTACGTTCACGACCGACGAAAACACCGCGGCAAAAGGCAGCCTGAAGGCGAGCGATCCCGACGGCGATTCGCTCGACTTCAGCATCGTCACGCCGCCCGGGCATGGCAGCATCAAGCTCGATGCCGCCACCGGCGCCTATACCTACACACCCGCTTCGGATTACTTTGGCGCGGACAGCTTCACCTTCCGGGCCAGCGACGGGCAAAGCGATTCCGATGTCGCCACCGTCGGCATCACGGTCAAGGGCAGCGCGCCGCCGCCTCCGACGTCGCCTACCAAAAACAGCGGTGGCGGTGGTGGCTTCGGCGCCCTGCTCCTCGCGCTGTTCGCGGCCTTGGCGGCGGCGACGGCCTGGCTGCGGAACATCGGCCGCAAACCAATCGCCTTCCTTCGCCGTGCTGTAGGAGCGGCTTCAGCCGCGATGAAGGCGGCAAGAATCGCGACTAAAGGAATCTCTGAACAATTCAATTCCCGTCATTCCGGACGCCGCAAAGCGGCGATCCGGAATCTATCCAAAGTTCGGCGAATGCGCTCATTCAGGGCATTCCCCATTTTCATACAAGATTCCGGGTTCTCCCTTCGGGAGCCCCGGAATGACGGAATAGTGAATAAATCAGAGGCGACTAAAGTCGCTCCTACACCCGATTCGGGCATTGAGACTTTTCCCGGTGGGAGCGAGCTTGCTCGCGATCTTCCGGACTCGTCGGTACAAGAATCGCGAGCAAGCTCGCTCCCACATAGGTTCCGTTCCATGCCACGCCCGCAACCAGGAGTTAAGGCGCGAGCAAGCTCGCAGGAAAGCGGACGGAAGGATCAACTCGGAACGAAACGGAAGGACACGACTATGCGCATGTACGGTAAATGGACCACCGCGGCGGCCGGTTTTCTGGCGCTGGCAATCATCGGCGGAACCGCTTTTATGCCCATCTCTTCGGCCGCGGCCGACCATCCGGCCACCGCAACACGGCAAAAGCCTTCCGGCCTGACGAAGCAGAGCATCCACATCGCCCGAAAGAACGGTCTGCCGAGCCCCTTGGTAAGCATGGCGCCGCAGAGCAGCCTGAAATTGCTTTCGCAGGCAACCCAAATTGGACCGCACGCCTTGGACTCGAAAATCAAACTCACGATCGCACTGAAGCTGCGCAACGAGGCGAAGCTCAAAAGCTTCCTCGAACAGGTACAAAACCCGCACAGTGCTGTTTACCATCAATGGTTGACGCCGGCGGAGTTCACCCGCCTGTACGGCCCGAGCAAGGCCGATGTGGCGAAGGTGACGAAATTCCTCAAGACGCGCGGAATCAAGGTCCTGAACGTCTCCTCCAACCGGATGCTGATCCATACCGAGGCGACGACCAACGCCTACGAGCACGCCTTCCTCGTCCGCATCAACGACTACAAGCTCGACGGCCGAAGTTTCTATTCCACGACCGACAGCCCCCGGTTGCCGCGCGCCATCGCGCCGCTGGTCGTGAACGTTCTGGGGCTCAATCACGGCGTGCAGCTGCACACGCACTTGTACCAGAAGGCGCTGCCTGGTGCGCACG
>CAZKOE010000247.1:0-3402 GCA_964554305.1 uncultured Gammaproteobacteria bacterium | reverse complement strand
CCACCGCGAGGGTGGATTTCGCGGCGCTCACCGCCGGTTTCGACGAGCCGCCACCGCCGCAGGCGCTGAGCGCAAGCGCG
Source organism: uncultured Gammaproteobacteria bacterium (assembly GCA_964554305.1). Taxonomy (GTDB): domain Bacteria; phylum Pseudomonadota; class Gammaproteobacteria; order JAKDMP01; family JAKDMP01; genus JAKDMP01. The sequence continues at coordinate 3,322 of CAZKOE010000247.1, read as the reverse complement.
CCCGCGCAGACGAGAATCAGGGATGACGCTTTCAGTGCTTGTAACGCGGGTGTTTTCATGGCTGTACCTGTCGATTGCGAAAGTTGATGCCGAGGCGGGAGGTGGTGTACGCCTCGAGGCAGTGGGCGCCGAGATGCGACTCGATGATTGACTCGTCGGCATCATTGGTCAGGCCGTCCAGGTTGAAGTCATACCAACTCGAATTCTGGTCGCTCGGATCCTGCTTGTCCGTGTGCTGAAAGAAGAACTTCCAATTGTCAAGATCCTGTTGATTGACCACCCTGTCTTCGTTGCCGTCGCCGGGACAGCCCGGCTGCGAGGCGAGCAGAGTCTGCATCGCATCGTACAGGGCGTTGAAGTTTGCGAGTTGCTCGTCGTTCAATCCTTGCGGCGGCAGGCTCGGCGACGTCAGCAGGTTGTTGTTCGCGGTATCGAGTTTCGGTACGGGCGTGGCCTCGTTGATTTGGTAGAACTCGTACTGGGTCTGGGGTTGAATGCAGACGGGATAGTTGTTCTCGACGAGTTTGTAGTCGTCGTTGCGAATGGCTTCGCCCGAGTCGGCGAGAATGGTGACATTGGGATCTTCCTGGGTCTTGACATCGCAGCAGGTGTTGCAACCATTGGGAGAATTGCAGGCGTTCGAGCCCGGACCGTACCATACGCCGCCTTCCGCTTTGCACAAATCTTCCTGCGGGAAGAGCTGCACGCAGATATTCGCCGGCCCGACCTTGACGGTGCAGGGCGGGGATTTTTCACCGTTGGCCGTGAGGCTTTCCGCGTACTGCGTGAAGTTGGTGTCGCGGATTTCCGCCTGGTTCGGATCGGTGAGATAGGGCATGAGCGGTTTCGCATCGAGAATATGCGAGGCGGGCACCGCTTCGTCGGTATCTATGCCGGCGATTTCGTTGAACAGCTCGAAGAGGTCGGCAACATTGACCATGGCGCTCACGCTGCGATCCGGATTTGCCACTGTCGGTCCGGAGACGATCAGCGGTACCCACACGCCGGTCTGATAAACCGTGGCCTTGGCGCGGGCGGGATCGAAGGGCGCGCGCACGACCGGCGCGTAGCTCCCGTTGTCGCCCAGGATCACGATCCAGGTGTGGGTGGCGGCCGGGTCGTAGACGAGGCTGCCATCGTCACCGACCGTCGCGAGACCGGTTTCCGTCAACAGCCGCCTGATGCCCCAATCCATGCCCTCGATCATCTGATTGGCCAGCTTACGCTCGTCGAGCGCCGCCGTGCAGGAAAGGTTGGAGTTGTCTTTCGTGCCGGCGGGCAATACGTCCAGCGGAGGTTGCTGGTACGGCGTGTGAATGGCGCTGTAGGACACGGTGGCCATCCAGGGCTGGCCCGGCGGCCGCGAATTGATCCACTGGATGGCGGCGTCGGTTTCGAGCTTGGTGCGATATTCGCGGGCGCGCGAATCGGTGGCCGGTACCGGCACGACCGAACCGTCGGGCTTGTTGATCACGAGCGGCGAGACGTAGTAGCCGTTCATGGTTTCGAAGTGGAGATTCTCGGGCGGTGTCGCCTGGCAGGCCGCATTGGGCTCGAACAGGCCGCCCGACTGCAGGCAGGCGAGACCGGGGGCAATGCCGGTGTCGGTCTTGGTCAGATCGGTGCAGCTGTTGTCGGCCTGGTAGCAGGCGCCGGCGTCCGCGCCGTTGGGTTGCGAGGCGTCCGGAACGAAGCCGCAGACATAGGTGCCCGTGGGCGCGACGCCGCCTGCGGTCGTGTCTATCGGGTAGGGCGAGCCCTCGATGAAGCCGTAGAAATAATCCCAGCCCAATTCATGCGGCGCGCCGTTTCCGTAGGGGTTATGGTACGGACCGGCGAGATGGAATTTGCCGAACATGGCGCTCTCGTAACCCTTGCCGGCGAGCAGTTTGGGTGTGAGCGCCTCGTAGGGCGAAAGCTGCGAGTTGGCGAGCGTCGTGCTGGTAATGACGTTGTAGATGTGGGTGCGGAACGAATAGCGCCCTTCGAAGAGCATGGCGCGGCTCGGCGTGCATTCCGGCATGGACCAGGTATTGCGAAAGCGCACGCCGGCGTTGGCGATGGCATCCAGACTCGGCGTGGCCGGCGGCATGGCGCCGCCGTAGCCGAAGGTGTCCAGTTCGTCCACGCCGACGTCGTCCAGGATCACGAACAGGATGTTCGGCTCCGGCGGCGGCAGCGCGGCGAAGTGTACCGTCGCCATGCTGGGCGAGGATTTGCCGTTCACCGTGAAGCCGAGCACGATGTCCTCGGCGGTCGTGGAACTGAGCGTGCCGGTGACGGTGCCGCTGCTGCTGTCGCTCTCGTAGGACAGTTTGCAGGCGGAACAGGGATCGGCGCTGATTGCCACATCGGCGTTACCGGACCAGGGGTTGCCCTTGGCATCGCGCAGGGTCACCGTGATGGCCGCCGTCGCGGAACCGTCGGCCGGAACGCTCGACGGCGCCACCGCGATGGTGGAGTTGGCGGCGCTCACCGCCGGCTTCGAGGAGCCGCCACCGCCGCCGCAGGCGGCGAGGGCGAGCACGCCCGCGCAGACGAGGATCAGCGAGGACCCTTTCAAAAGAGGGGAAGACGATATTTTCATGGCTGCACCTCAATTTAGTGGCGTGGGATGAGGTTGGAACTGAAATTTGAAGAGGTTTCGAGGCAGTTGGTGCCGAGATGCGACTCGATAATGGACTTGTCGGCATCGTTGGTGAGGCCGTCCAGGTTGAAGTCATACCAGCTCGAGTTCTGGTCGCTCGGATTCTGCTTGTCCGTGTGCTGGACGAAGTACTGCCAATTGTCGAGATCCTGCTGGTTGACCCGCATGTCTTCGTTGCCGTCGCCGGGACAGTCGGGCTGCGAAGCGAGCAAAGCCTTCATTGCATCGTGCAGCGCGTTGAAGTTTGTGAGTTGCTCGTCGGTCAACCCCTGCGCCGGCAGGCTCGGCGAAGTCAGCAGGTTATCGTTCGCGTTATCGAGTTTCGGTACGGGCGTGGCCTCGTTGATTTGGTAGAACTCGTACTGGTCCTGCGGCTGGATGCAGACGGGGTAATGGTTCACGACGAGCTTGTAGTCGTCGTTGCGAATCGCTTCGGCCGAGTCGGCGAGGATGGTGACGTTGGGATCTTCCTGGGTTTTCACGTCGCAGCAGGTGTTGCAGCCGTTGGGCGAATTGCAGGCGTTCGAGCCCGGGCCGTACCACACGCCGCCTTCCGCCACACACAAGCCCTCCTGCGGGAAGAGTTGCACGCAGATATTCGCCGGCCCGACCTGGACGGTGCAGGGCGGGGATTTTTCGCCGTTGGCCGTGAGGCTTTCCGCGTACTGCGTGAAG
>CAZKOE010000246.1:0-3403 GCA_964554305.1 uncultured Gammaproteobacteria bacterium | reverse complement strand
ACGTCGAGCCCCAGAATGCCGGTGGAAATCACCGGCACGTCGCCCACGGCGCCGGCGCCGCCCAGGCGCATCACCGAGCCCTTGCCGAACTGCTTTTCGATCTGCCCGAGCGCCGCGGCCAGCGCCTTTTTGCGATTGTCGTCCATCCCTCGCCTCTTGATTGGAAACACAAGTTGGCCATTATTCCACAGTGCCGTTTTCCCCGCCGTCCGGCGACCATCGGGCGACGACTTTGTAAAGCGCGCCCTGCGCGCCGCTAACGCTTTCCGCGAGCACAAAACCCCGGTAATGCCAGACAACCGGAAACACCGGCGCCGCAGGCAACCGGCCGGCTTTGCGCGCGAGGGTCAGATGCGCGGCGAAGGGGCGGCGTTCCCGCTTGATGCCGAGGGGTTCGAGCGCGTCCCACAAACCGCGAACGTCACGGCGCAACGCGAGGGGCGTGCGGTCCGGTCCAAGCCACAGCACCCGCGCTCGCGTGAAGTACCCCAGCCGGGAAAGTTCGAGTTCTCCCCGCGGCGGCGTCACTCCGGCGGCGGCATCGAGAATGGCGGAAAGCCGGAATTCCGGTTGCGCCCCGAGAAAGGCAAGCGTCAAATGGTAATTTTCCGCGGGCATGGGACGCCCGCCCACACGGCGCACGGCCGGCCCCGTCGCACGATGAATCGCCGCACGGATCGCCGCATCCGGCCACAGTGCAAAGAACAGGCGCCGGGTTCGCTCATCCGCCATCGAGAAGCCCGCGCAGAACGCGCGCGACCGCGGCACGGCGGACAGCCTCGCGGCCGCCTTCGAAACGCGCGAACGCCGCTCGCGTCGTTCCATCCCGGTCCGCCCAGGCGAACCAGACGGTGCCGACCGGCTTTTCGGCCGTTCCGCCTCCCGGTCCGGCGATCCCGGTGACCGCGACGGCGCAATCCGCTGCGACGGCGGCAAGGGCACCCTCGGCCATTGCGCGCGCGACGGCCTCAGACACCGCGCCATGGCGCTCGATGAGCAAAGCGGGGACACCGAGCAGCCGTGTCTTGGCCACGTCGGAATAGCTCACGATGCCGGCGCGAAACCAGCGCGAGCTGCCAGGGATATCGGTCAGGCACTTGGCGATCCATCCACCCGTGCAGGATTCGGCGACGGCCAGATCGCGCCCGCCCCCGCCGAAATGTGCCGCTACCTTCCGCGCCAGCACCCGCAGCGCCCGATCATCCATTTCCATTGCTGAATCCTAGCACCGCGCAACCGTTACACTGCTTTTCGCAAACGGCTCCTCGCTACTCGATGAACGACGACCTCTCCGCCCATACGCCCATGATGCGCCAGTACCTGGCGATCAAGGCCGCGCATCCCGAAGAACTCGTCTTCTATCGCATGGGCGACTTCTACGAGATGTTCTACGAGGACGCTCGGCGCGGCGCGGAACTCCTCGACATCGCGCTCACCACACGCGGGGAATCGGCCGGCGCGCCGATCCCGATGGCCGGCGTGCCGGTGCACGCGGTCGAAGGCTACCTCGCGCGGCTGCTCGCACGCGGCGAGCGGGTCGTAATCGCCGAGCAGGTCGGCGAGGCCGGCGACAAGGGTCCCATGCGCCGCGAGGTCACCCGTATCCTCTCGCCCGGCACCGTTACCGACGAGGCGCTCCTGCTAGCAAGCGACACGGTGCTCGTCGCCGCCATTGCAACGGACGGCGGGCGCCCCGGCCTCGCGATGCTCGATCTCGCCGGCGGCGAGCTCCGGCTCGCCGAATTCGACAACAAGGCGGAACGCGATGCCGCGCTCGCCGCGGCCGCGCCGGCGGAAATTCTTTACTCCGAGGACGCTGAGCCACCCACCGTCGAGGGTGCAACACCGCGACGCCGCCCACCCTGGCATTTCGAAGCGGCAAACGGGCGCAAGGCTCTGCTGCGCCAGTTCAAGGCGGCCGACCTCGCCGGTTACGATGCCGAAGACGTTACCGCCGCCGCCGGTGCCGCCGGCGCACTTCTTGCCTACGCCGCCGAAACCGGCACCGCGGCGCTCCCGCAGCTGGATCGGCTGCTGCGCGTCCGCGCCGAAGACGGGCTCGTCGTGGATGCCACCACAAGGCGCAATCTCGAAATTGAGGACAACCTTTCCGGCGCCGGTGGCCTGACCCTCCTCGGCGTCCTCGACCACAGCGTGACGCCGATGGGCGCCCGGCTGCTCCGGGGTTGGCTGCGCGAGCCGCTGCGCGATCGTGCCGTACTGAACGAACGGCTCGACGCGATCGAGACACTGCTCGACGGCGGCCGCCTGGATATCCTGCGCGACCGGCTCCGCGGACTCGGCGACGTGGAACGCATCCTTACCCGCGCGGCGCTGGGCACGGCGACGCCCCGTGACCTCATGCGCCTGCGCGATGCGCTCGCACGCATCCCCACCATCACCGAAACGCTGCAAAACCCGCCGGCGGGAAGGCTCGCGGGCATCTTCACTGCGCTCGACCCGCACCCGGCGCTTGCCGCCGAACTCGCACGCGCGCTGGTAGACAATCCACCCGCCACGCTCAAGGAAGGCGCGGTCATCAGCGACCGCTACGACGAGGTCCTGGACGAGGCCCGGGCGATGGACACCGACGCCGGTGCGCGCATGCTCGAACTCGAGGCACGCGAGCGCGAAAGGAGCGGGCTTGCCAATCTCAAGGTCGGCTACAACCGGGTACACGGCTACTACATCGAGCTCGCCCGCCGCGACGCCGAGCGCGCACCGGTGGAATATACGCGCCGACAAACCCTCAAGCACGCCGAACGCTACATCACCCCCGAACTCAAACGCTTCGAAAACGCCGTGCTGTCAGCGCGCGAGCGAGCACGAATGCGCGAGCGCGAGCTTTACGCCGCGCTCGTTGCCCGCGTCGCCCGCGACATCGCAACGCTGCGCGTGCTCGCCCGCGCGCTCGGCGAACTGGACGTGCTTGCGACGCTTGCCGAACGCGCCCGCACGCTCGATTTCGTACGCCCCGAGTTCCGCGGCGAGCCAGGCATCCTGATCGAAGGCGGGCGCCACCCGGTCGTCGAGGCAGCACAGGCAGCACCCTTCGTTCCCAACGATCTCGCCCTCGACAAGACGACGCGGATGCTGATTCTCACCGGCCCCAACATGGGCGGCAAATCCACCTACATGCGCCAGGCTGCGCTGATCGCGCTGCTCGCCCATACCGGAAGTTTCGTCCCCGCGAAGCGGGCCGCAATCGGGCCGCTGGACCGCATCGCGACGCGCATCGGCGCCAGTGACGATCTCGCGCGCGGCCGCTCGACCTTCATGGTCGAGATGGTGGAAACGGCGCGGATACTCAACACCGCAACGGCCGAGAGCCTCGTCATCATGGACGAAATCGGGCGCGGCACCGGCACCTACGACGGCATCTCGCTCGCCCGCGCCGTGGCCG
>CAZKOE010000245.1:0-3430 GCA_964554305.1 uncultured Gammaproteobacteria bacterium | reverse complement strand
CGAGGAGCCGCGCCTGAACCTCGGCCTGGAGCGTCGCCGCGCGATCGTAGCTCCCGGCCGCGCGCGCGAAACGGGCGCGAACAAGGTCGCGATCCAGTTCTTCGGCTTCAGGCATCGGACAAGGTGCGGAGAAACCCGGCAAGCGCGGCGCGAAACGCAAGCGGGTGCGAAAGAAACGGTGCGTGTCCGGCCTCGGCAATCGGCGCGAACTCTCCCCTCGGAAGCCGCTCCGCCGTCGCCCGGGCGGCGGCCGGGCGCACCAGTCGATCGCGACCTCCGGCAATGACGAGAACGGGCACTTCAAGCTCACCGAGCCGGGGGCGCAAATCTGTCGCCTCGAGCAGGGCGAGCCCGTCGGCGAGCGCCGTGGGGCTCGCGCCGCCGCGCTCGGCGAGCGCAGTGCGCAAGCCGCGCAGTGCCGCCTCGCCATGCGAGTTCGCACGCACCTGCCAGGTCAGGAATTCATCCACGGTCGCCGCCGGATCGCGGACGAGTTCGGTGGCCATGGCTTCGAGTCGCGCGCGCGGCATCCCCGCCACCCAGTCCGGCCTCGCAACGAAACAGGGCGTGGAGGCGACCAGAACCAATGCCGCCACCCGCTCCGGCGCTTCCAGGGCGGCGGCCAGCGACAACAGGCCGCCGAGCGACCAGCCGAGCCAGATCGCACGCTCCGGCGCCTCCGCAAGCAGACGGCGGGCGATATCGCCCGGATCGCGCCCGAGCCCCTCGTCTCGCCGCCGGCCGTGACCGGGGAGATCGGGAGCGACCACCCAGCGACCGGCACAATCGTCGAGCAACGGAGCGAACACCGCCGCGTTCAGGGCCCAACCGTGCACGGCAAAAACCGGAAGCGGTTCAGCCATCTTGAACGAGCGCCTCGACCAAGGCGGCAACGAGCTCGTCCACCTGCGCCTCGTCATGCGCGGCGGACAGCGAGACACGCAACCGCGCCGTGCCGGCGGGAACTGTCGGCGGCCGAATGGCCGGTACGTAGAAGCCGCGCTCCATCAAGGCTTGCGCCACCGCGAGCGCGCGGTCCGCCACGGCGACCATCACCGGCTGAATCGGAGTCGCCGAATCGGTGAGCCCGAGCCCCGCCCGTTCGCAGCCGGCGCGGAACCGCGCGATATGTTCGTGCACCCGATTGCGTCGCCAATCTTCCTCGCGCACGATCGCGAGCGCCGCCGTGAGCGCTTCGGCGAGCGCCGGCGGCAGAGCCGTCGTGTACACCCAGGGCCGCGCGCGTTGAACCAGCGTTTCGATCAGGGCACGGCTGCCGGCGACCGCGGCGCCGAAAACGCCAAGTGCCTTGCCAAGCGTCACCACCAGCGCCGGAACCTGTTCCGCACCGAGACCAGCCTGCTCGAGACTACCGCGGCCGCCCGCGCCGAGAACGCCGAAGCCATGCGCATCGTCCACCATGAACACCGCATCGTGACCGGAAGCGAGCGCGGCCAGCGAGGCGAGCGGCGCGAGGTCGCCGTCCATGCTGAAGACGCCGTCGGTCGCGAGAAGCACCCGACCGTCAGCGGCCTGTAAACGCGCCTCGGCGGCCGCAACGTCCGTATGCGCGTAGCGCAGGTGACGCGCCCGGGAAAGAATCGCGGCATCCACGAGCGAGGCATGATTGAGCCGATCGGCGACGATCGTGTCGCCGCGCCCCACGAGCGCACCGACGAGCCCGAGATTCGCCATGTAGCCGGTGGAAAAAAGCAGCGCCGATTCGCGGCCGAGATAGTTCGCCAGCGCCTCCTCGAATTCCGCGTGGGCACGCGTGTGGCCCGAGAGCAGGTGCGCGGCGCCGGCGCCCGTACCCCAGCGCTCGACGCCGGCAGCGAGCGCGCGCGCGATGCGCGGGTCGCCGGCCAGGCCGAGATAGTCATTGGCGGCGAAATTGACGAGTCGCCGCCCTTCGATTTCGATGTCCGGAAATCGCGCCGCACCACGGGCCATCCGCCGCCGGCGCAGACTGCTCCCGTCGAGCGCCTCGAGAGCGCCCGCCAACCGCCGCTCGAGCGCGTTCATTCCGCCGCAGCGGCTTCCACGGGCGCCTCGGGTCTCGCCCCCAGGCGCGCGAGCAGTTCGCGGTCGGCGTTGGCTTCGGGATTGGGCGTCGTCAGGAGCTTTTCACCGTAGAAGATGGAATTGGCACCGGCAAAAAAGCACAGCGCCTGCAGCTCGTCGCTCATGCCGGTGCGCCCGGCGGCGAGACGCACGTGGGCGCGCGGCATCAGAATGCGCGCCGTGGCGACGGTGCGCACGAATTCGATCGGATCCACCGTCTCGTTGTCGGCGAACGGCGTGCCCTCGACGCGCACCAGCTCGTTGATCGGCACGCTCTCGGGATGCTCGGGCAAAGTCGCAAGCTGGTGCAGCAGACCGATGCGATCGTCCGCCGATTCGCCGAGCCCCACGATTCCGCCGCAGCAGACCTTCATGCCGGCCGCGCGCACGTTCGCAAGCGTCTTCAGACGATCCTCGTAAGTGCGCGTGGTGATGACCTCGCCGTAAAACTCGGGCGAAGTATCGAGGTTGTGGTTGTAGTAGTCGAGCCCCGCCTCGGCGAGGCGCCCGGCCTGCTTCTCGGTGAGCATGCCCACGGTGAGACAGGTTTCCATCCCCAGCGCCTTGACCTCGCCGATGACAGGCAGAATCTTCTCGAGGTCGCGGTCCTTCGGCCCGCGCCAGGCGCCGCCCATGCAGAAGCGCGTCGCACCCGCCGCCCGCGCCGTGCGTGCCCGCTCGAGGATCGCATCGGCGTCCATCAATTCTTCGCGCTCGACGCCCGTGTGATAGCGAATGCTCTGCGGGCAGTACTTGCAGTCCTCCGGGCAGCCGCCGGTCTTGATCGAGAGCAACGTCGAGACCTGTACCTCGCTCGGATCGAACACCGCCCGATGCACGCTCTGCGCGCGGTATAAAAGATCATTCAGCGGCGCATGGTAAATCGCCGCGATTTCCTCGCGGCTCCAGTCGTTGCGGATCGTAATGGACACAGGCATCGTTGCACCTTCAGCAATATCCGCTCAGTTTAGCAGGCGCCCGAACATCGGAAATCGGATGCCAAGTGACGGTTGCCAGGTGCAAGGAGCAAGTCCGCAATTCCCGGAACACGGCTGCGGCAAAGGCGGCAGAATGCCGGCGCTTCCCTGCTTAAAGCTCCGAGGGTCCTACTTCACGATTTTGAGAACGGGCCGATCGGTCGCCCTGACGCCGGACTGCGGAGACTCCGCCCGCTCATTCGCACTTTTTTCGTCTTCCTCCGCGAAGGCGATGCCTTCTCCGGTTTCGCGGGCGTAAACGCCGAGGACCGCCGGCATCGGCACGTACACGGAATGCGCCACGCCACCAAAGCGGGCGCTGAAGCTGACCGCCTCGTTCGCGAGTTCGAGATCGCGCACCGCCCCGGCGCCGATGTGGAGGACGATCC
>CAZKOE010000244.1:0-3441 GCA_964554305.1 uncultured Gammaproteobacteria bacterium | reverse complement strand
GGCGTTCGACGACGGCAAACCCGCGGCACTGATCGCAGTCGACACGACGCCGGATGCCAATTCGCTCGATGTGGCCCGCGGCATCGAGAAACAACTCAAGATCGTACAGAAGGACCTGCCGCCCGGGCTCGCGCTGACCGTGCCTTTCAATACGGCGGATTTCATCCACTCGTCGATTGACGAAGTGCTGACCACCATTCTCATCACACTCGGGGTGGTGCTGGTGGTGATCTTCCTCTTTCTCGGCTCGTTGCGCGCGCTCGCGATCCCGGCCGTCGCGATCCCGCTCTCGATCCTGGGAGCCGGAATCTTCATGAAGGGCGCGGGCTTCACGCTGAACCTTCTGACCCTCCTCGCCTTCGTACTCGCCATCGGTCTCGTCGTGGACGACGCCATCGTCGTCGTCGAGAACGTGCACCGCCACGTGGACGACGGCGAATCCGGATTCATGGCGGCGGTCAAGTCCGCGCGCGAGCTGACGCTTCCGATCATCGTCATGTCCACCACGCTCGTCGCCGTGTTCCTGCCGGTGGCCTTCTCGGGCGGACTTACGGGCGTCCTGTTCACGGAGTTCGCTTTCACGATCGTCTTCGCCGTTCTGATCTCGATGCTGCTCGCGCTCACGCTTTCGCCGGTCATGAGCGGTTGGCTGCTGCGCAAGACGCCGGCGCACGGTTTATCGCATTTTCTGGAGTTTCACTACGCCCAATTGCGCGGCCTTTACGAACGCTCGCTCGCGGGCTTCCTGCGCTACCCCGTTATCGGATTGATCTTTACCTGCGCCATTCTAGCGAGCCTGTTCTTTCTCTTCTCCGGAACAAAAAGCGAGCTTTCGCCACCCCAGAACCAGGGCATTGTTTTCGCCGTCGGCACCGCCAATACCGACGTCAGCCCGAAACTCCTGAACGAGTACGGACAGCAGGTGCTCAACGTATTCGACCGCTTTCCGGAAAAGAAAGGCTCGTTCATGGCCAGCGGCTTCACCTTCAACGGCGGAACCAACGGTCTTTTCGCCGGCATGAACGTCAGGCAGACCGAAAAGACGGCGACCGAACTGGTCGGCCCGCTCCAGGCGGCGCTCGGACGCGTCGCGGGCCTCCAGCTTTCGGTCTCCACTCCCGCCCCGCTGCCGGGCTCGACCAGCCTCTTGCCGATCGACTTCGTCATCAAGGCCACGACGGGAACCTACGAACAGTTGAACGCGGTTACCAACGAAATACTGGAAAAGGCGCTCGCCAGTCACAAGTTCGCATTCCTGCAGTCGAATCTCAAAATAGATCAGCCCCAATACCGCCTGATCGTCAACCGCAAACTCGCGGGAAGCCTCGGCATCACGATGAGCCAGATCGGCGCATCGTTGCAGCCGCTGCTTGCCGGTGGCTGGATCAACCACTTCACGATGCAGAACTTCTCCTACCAAGTCATCCCGCAGGCACCGCAGTCCGCCCGCTCCAACCTTGCCGACCTCGCACAATACCACGTGCGCGCCGCAAACGGTCAGCTCATTCCGCTCTCCACCCTAGTGCACTTCAAGACCGTGACCATCCCCGAGAGCCTGCCGCAGTTCAACGGCATCAAAAGCGCGACACTCACCGGACTCCCGGCGCCCGGCGTTACCCAGGGTGAGGCACTCACCTATCTGAAGAACCTGACCGAGCAGGTCGCGCCCACCGGCTACAACGTGGACTACTCCGGAGACTCCCGGCAATTCATCGAGCAGGGGCACACCTTCCTCTTCGCAATCGTGCTCGCCCTCATCCTGATCTATCTGTTGATGTCGGCGCTGTTCAACGGCTTCCGCGACTCGCTGATCGTGATGCTGACGATTCCGATGTCGGTCGCCGGCGCATTGATCTTTCTCTACCTCGGCTTCGGCACGCTCAACATTTATACCGAAATAGCCCTCATTACGCTGCTGGGATTAATCACCAAGCAGGGCATTCTCGTCGTGCAGTTCGCGAGCGAAATCCAGGTAACCGAGGGTCTGAGCAAACTCGACGCCGTAAAGAAGGCGGCCTCGATTCGCCTGCGACCGATCTTGATGACCACCTTCGCCATGATATTCGGCGTCGTGCCGCTTCTCGTCTCGACCGGTCCGGGCGCGCCGCCGCGCAACCAGCTTGCGCTCGTGATCGTCACCGGACTCGGTATCGGCGCCCTGTTCTCGCTCTACATCGTGCCGGTGATGTATCTTTACCTCGCGAAGGATCACAGCAAACACGCAGCTGCGGAAGAGGAAAAAGCACGGGCGCTGGCACGCCTGTCCGAAGAACATTAAGCCGGTTCAACCACATTTTTCCCGGGGAAGAAACCGGAGCAGGGAGGCGGCCCCGTGAACCGGCGCAGGTTTCGGTTAATCTCTCCTCAGCCCGGTTCGAGCCGGCGGAACGTTCGCACGGCAACGAGGTTGCAGGCTTGTCCAAAACTCCCGCGATCGTAAAGGTACTGGTACCCGCGCCTTTCGCGGAAGCGCTCGACTATCTCCCGCCGAAGGAGGGCAGGACGCCCCCGATCGGCGCGCGGGTCGGCGTGCCGCTCGGCAAACGGAAAGCCGTCATGGGCGTAGTCAGCGGACAGGCCGTGCATTCGGACTGGCCGGCAAGCCGCCTGCGTCGCGTGCAGACCGTGCTCGACGACGAGGCCCTGATTCCGGAGGAACTGCTCGACCTCCTCGCCTTCGCCGCGCGTTACTACCACTACCCGCCGGGCGAGGCGCTCAGTGCGGTTCTTCCCGCCGCACTGCGCCGGCCGCGGCCATTGTCCCGCGAATTGCCGAAGCGTTACCGGTGGGTCGAAACCGACGACTACCGGCCGCGCGGCGAAGCGCTGATCGCCCTGGTGGAACGCCTGCGCGCGGCGGGAGCGGCGGGACTGGCTCTCGCCGAACTCGATGCCGGCGACCGCGCGCGCATTCGCCGCCTTACTACACGCGGCCTCGTTGAGCCCGCTTCTCTTTCACCCTCTCCCTCGAAGGAAGAAGGTCAGCGTGAGGGTGACCGCTCAACAGCCCTGCTGTGCGGCGCAGCCCCTCACACCAACCTTCTCCGGCAAGAAGAGAAGGAGCAAGAAAGGCCAATCCAGACTAGAGAACAAAAAGTCATACGAGCCATGCCCCACAACGACGAGCAGGTTATCAACGGAGTGCGCCTTAATGAAGAGCAAAGAACCGCCGCCGACGCTATCGTCACCGGACTCGGCGAGTACGCCACTTTCCTGCTCGACGGCGTGACCGGGAGCGGCAAGACCGAGGTGTATCTGGTCGCGATTCGCGAGGTACTCGCGCGCGGCCGCCAGGCGCTGGTGATCGTGCCCGAGATCGCGCTGACGCCGCAACTGATCGCTCGCTTCGAGACCGCATTCGGCCTGCCGATTGCCGCCTACCATTCCGGCCTCGCCGACGGCGAACGGCTGCGCGTATGGCTCGCGACCGCCGCGGGTAAC
>CAZKOE010000243.1:0-3441 GCA_964554305.1 uncultured Gammaproteobacteria bacterium | reverse complement strand
TCGCCCGCCCGGGCGAGAAGGTCAATGACGGCCGCCGGCGCCTCGCCGTGTTCGGCGAGTTTCCCGCCCAACTGCCGACGCAGTTCGTCGGCCGCGGCCGTCGCCCGGACGGGGCGTTCGTTCACGTTCTCGAGGTATCGTTGCGCGTGCCCCGCGGCTCGTTGAAGTAACGTTTTATCTTCGGTCATTTCCTGAAAACCTTCTGCGATGTACTACAGGCAGCGTGGTAATGCAACAGCGCAACAGCGCCCTGGATTGGGTAAGGCTTCCTGCTTGACGCCTTTTCCGCGCAGTGGCGGGAACCTGTCGTCCAGAGGGTTCCGGCCTGCGCCGGTACGATGGCAGAAGGCGAGGTGATAATCGGGAGTTCCCGGAACGGTGATGCCGCCATTTTAATGGCCGGGCTCGAATCTGTCGCCCGATTGCAATCGGTACAAGTCTGGCCGGATGAGCGCCACCCCCGTTCAGCTCTTGACCAGGCCGCCGTCGACGATGAGGTTCTGCCCGGTGACCGCGCGCGCCCAGGGCGAAGCGAAGAACAGCACGGCACCGGCGAATTCTTCCGGCGTGGTAACGTGGCGCAGTGGTGTGTTCGCGGCGATGAGGTCGAATATGTCCTCGGGGGTGGCCGCGCTGGCGTCGGTCGTGCGCAGCAGGCCACCCGAGACCATGTTGACGGTGATGCCGCCGGGTCCGAGGTCGGCGGCCATCGTGCGCGTCAGCGCCAGCAATGCGGCCTTGGCGGCCGTGTAATCGTGATAGGGCACGACCGGATTCTGGAACAGGTTGCTGCCGATGTTGACGATCCGCCCGAAGCCGCGTTCCCTCATGGCCGGAACGGCAGCCTGAATGGTGTTCAGCGCGCCGCGCACGCTGCCCTCGAACTGTTTCGCGAACGCGTCCCAGCCGATTTCACCGGCCTTGGCGCGGGCGTCGCCGTTGAAGGAAAAATCCGCCAGCGCGTTGTTGACTACGGTAGTCACGGGCGCGTCGAAATGCGCCCGCGCCGCCGCGAACATCGTACCGACCTGGCCCGCGTCGGTCACGTCGGCCTGCATGGCGAGCGCCTTGCCGGCGCCGATGGCGGCGGCCAGCGCCTCGGCCGCCTCGCGGCTGCGCCGGTAATTGACGACGACGCGCGCGTCTGCATGCGCGAATGCGCGCGCGATCGCGTGCCCAAGCCCCCGGCCTGCGCCGGTCACCAGCACGATTTGGTCGGATAGTTCCATACAAAACCCGGTCGGTAAAATTGAAGTGTAAAGCCTGCGAACGGCGTTGCACGGCGCTCATCCGTGCATTGAAAAACAATTATCCCACGTTGGAACCGCGGCTCCCTTGACCGACCTCAAGCCGGAGGATCCACGAGCGCGCGACGGGCGCCGCTGCTGCCCGGCTCCCCGTCGCATGGCCTCAGGGTGTAATGTTTTGGCTGCTCCGCGGTAACGCGGAAAGGTAGCGCAATGGTATTCGGATTTTATAATCGCTTGTCGCCTCAACGGCGGCGAATTTACGAGCGCAGCGATGCGCTGTCTGCGCCGCGGCTCGATCCGGCGACGTTCGCGGCAGCGGAAACGGCGTTGCAAGCGGCGCTCGAAGCGGGAGACCAACGCATCGTCGGTACCTCCGCGCAGGCACTGGCCGATGTCTTCGTCGCAACGCTCGGACTGCCGCCGGTATGCGTCACCGTCAAGCGCAAGCGACCGGAACGCGCCGGTTCGGAGTATCACGGCTTGTACGAGGGCGCGCAGGGGGCCGTGCCCGCCGAAATCACCTTGTGGATGTACACGGCGCGTCGCCGGCAGGTGGTCGCCTTCCGCACCTTCCTGCGCACGCTGGTGCACGAACTCTGCCATCATCTCGACTTCGAGGGTTTCCGCCTGCCCGAATCGTTTCACACCGAAGGTTTTTACCGGCGCGAGTCCGCCCTGTTCCGCGACATCGTCGGCGAGCCCCGAAAAAGGCGACCGGGCGATCCGGAATGACGGGAGAAATTCTCAACCCAGGCTGATGAGAACGATGGCGGCCGCGACGGCGGCCAGGCCGATCATCTGCAGGAAATTCCAGCGTTCGCCCAGGATGAAGCGCGCGAAGAGAATGGTCACGGCGGGGTAAAGCGAGGTCAGGACCGCGACGACGGCAAGTTGACCGGAACCGGTTGCGGCGAGAAACAACAGGTTGGCGATGCCGCTGAGCGCCCCGGCGGCAACAATGATCGCGGTTGAACGCGTCCGGCTTCGCAGGCTGCGCACGATCTTCCAGCCGAAGGGCAGGACCAGGAGAAACGCGACGGCCTGACCCGAGAGCAGCGGCCAGGCGCCGGATGCGGTTCCCGCACGATCAAGCGCGATGAAGAGCAAGGCGAAGCCGAAGCCGCTGAGTACGCCTTCGAGCACGCCGCGATGGGAATGCCCGGCGTCGCCCGCCCCGCGCTTGAAGGCAGTGAGCGCCGCCGCCGGGACCGCAACGGCGACGCCGGCGGCGGCAAGAACGGACAGCCGATCGCCCAGCAACACGCCGACGACCACCGGCACGACGGCGGTCAGAACGGCGCACAGGGGCGAGACGATGCTCATCTCGCCGACGGCGAATCCGCGATAGAGCAGAAGCGAACCGCTCGCGCTGCCGACGCCGCTGACGGCGCCCCAGATCAGGGCGTGGGCGCTCGGGCCTTGCCCCGGAAACAGCCCGGTGGCAATCGCTGCAACGAGGATGCCGAGAAACAGCACGAGGAGCGTGACCGGGCCGCTCCCCAGGCGGCGGCTGCCGAGTCCGGCGACGAAGTCGCTCGACCCGTAGGCCAGCGCCGCGAGAATTCCCAATACGATGGCCATGTCCGGAAACGAAATGCTCCTTGTGTTGAATTCGACGTTCCGGCGAAATGTTGTGCCCGATCGGATCCCGGTTTGCGCCGGGAACCATAAGGGTGAAGTAAGGGTGAAGTCAACCGGTGACCGATTGACGCAGTGCAACCGCCAAATCGTTTTGATCGGTAATCGGCGCGGAGCAGGCGGTGGCGCGGCAGACATAGGCGACGGCATCGCCGCGCGGTTCGTAGCGCTCGAGTCCGGGGTCGGCGGAATCGGCACCCAGGCGGATGATGCGCGCGCGCGGCTCGGCCCTTGCGGCGAGCGCCGCCCAGTTGCCGGTGCGCCGGCCGCCGCGCAGCGCGACGAACGGCGGCGGTTCCAGGAATTCTCCGAGCGCCGCCGCGAGCGTCGTATGCACGTCGGGCATGCGCTCGATGTCGACCCAGGCGGCACGGAACAGTTTCCCGACGGCGTCGAGGTACTTCGGCTCGGCCAGCAGATGACCGAGCGCGATGAGCGCGTGTGCGGCAACTCCGGCGCCGGAGGGCAGGGCGTTGTCGGCGTAGTCGCGCGGTCGATAAAGAATCTTCTCGGCGCCGGCGGGCGTCATCGCGAGCCCGCCGGCTGCCGTCGC
>CAZKOE010000242.1:0-3472 GCA_964554305.1 uncultured Gammaproteobacteria bacterium | reverse complement strand
CAGCGCCGCTCGTCGGGGTCGTCACGATGCGTAACGACCAACGGAATGTCAAGCCCACGCGCAAGCAGGGTTTCGATGCCACGCACGCCCACGTCGTGGTAGGCAAAAACAACGGCGCTCGCACCCGCGCCTTGCATTATCGTCCAGCCCCATGACAGCAATCACCGGTACTTAAATCGCGCTGAGCATACCCCGTACCATAAAGCAGCTGCGGGGAAAATCGAAGCGCGCCTGTGTTCTGCCCTTCCCCTTGGCCGCTCAGCGGCCAAGGGGAAGCGGAAGGGGGATTCTTTCCCAGGTAAAGGAATCTCCCCGCGCCTGCGGCGCCGCCCCTCTTCCCGGCTATGCCGGCAAAAGGGGCGAAATCAATAACGCTTGACCGCCACTGCTTGTCTTTCAACATGGCATCTACCCTCGGGACGAACGAAATTTCCGGAATTCAACCGCGATTCACTACGCCTCGGCACTCGGTCAATCATCCTTCTTCTTGTCGTCGCCGAGAACCGCGCGGACCACGAAGTGCGGGCGGTCTTGCACTTCCTGGTAAATCCGCCCGACGTATTCGCCCATGATGCCAATCCCGAACAGCAGCACGCCGATGAAAAAGAAGGCGATGGCGAACAGTGTGAACACGCCGCCGACGTCGGGGCCGTTGACGAAGCGGTTGACGATCAGCCACACGAAAAAGCCGAAGGAGACGACCGCGATCACGGCGCCGATCAGGGAAAAAATCTGCAACGGCACGACGGAAAAGCCGGTCACGAGATCGAAGTTCAACCGGATCAGCCGGTACAGCGAATACTTCGATTCGCCGGCCGCACGTTCACTGTGTTCAACCTCGATTTCCACCGGATTCGCCGAATACAAATAGGCCAGCGCCGGGATGAAGGTGTTGATTTCGCTCGATGCGTTGATGGCGTCGACGATCGTGCGATCGTAGGCGCGCAGCATGCAGCCCTGGTCGGTCATGCGCACATGCGTGATGCGCTCGCGCACGCGGTTCATGGCGCGCGAGGCCCAGCGCCGCCACAGGCTGTCGCGCCGCCCGCGCCGGATGGTGCCAACGTAATCGTGACCCGCATCCATCTCGGCAAGCAGGCGCGCGATTTCCTCCGGTGGATTCTGGAGGTCCGCGTCGAGCGTTACCACCCGCGCGCCGCGCGTGCGCAGAAAGCCTGCACGGATCGCCGCGTGCTGCCCGAAATTCGATTGCAGGAAGATCACGCGGGTCGTGTCTGTGCGTTTCTGGTATTGCTCACGCAACAGCGCCGCGCTCGCGTCGCGGCTGCCGTCGTCCACCAGAATCAATTCGTAGGAAATCCCGAGCGCATCCAGCGCGGGATAGACGCGCTCGAAGAGCTGCGGCAACCCCGCCTCTTCGTTGTACACGGGAATGACGACGGAAACCAGCGGCGTCTCAGCCACGCAGCACCGTTTCCAGCGTATCGGCCACGCGGGCGACATCACCGTCGCGCATTTCCGGAAACAGCGGCAGCGTCACCGTTTCGCGGCCGATGCGCTCGGCATTCGGAAAGTCTTCCGCATGGAGACCGAGCGGCTTGCACACCGTCAACCGGTGCAGCGCCGGATAATGCACGCCGGTACCGATGCCGCGCGCCCGCATTGCCTCGCGAAATGTCTTGCGATCGACTCCCAACCGCGCAAAGGGCACGCAGACGGCGAACATGTGCCAGGCGTGACCGTCGTCGCCGCGCGCGGGCAATAGCAGTTCGTCGAAACCGGCAAGTGCCTCGAAGTAAAGCCCGGCGAGTTCGCGCCGGCGACGGTTGCGTTCATCGAGCGCGGCGAGTTGGTCGCGGCCGATGCGGGCGGCCACGTCGCTCAGATTGAACTTGTTCGCCGGCAGCAGGATGTCGTAACCGCCATCGTCGAGCTTTTTCTGGCCGTGAAAACGGCGCAGACGCAGGTTTTCCAATACCGCCTCATCGCTCGTCGCAACGGCCGCGCCTTCTATCGTGGTGAGATTCTTGTTGGCGTGAAAACTGAAACAAACGATGTCGCCGAAACTGCCGATCAACCGTTCCTTGTACCTGGCACCGATGGCATGGGCGGCATCCTCGATGATCCGCAGATCATGCTTTTTCGCCAGCGCATACAGCGGATCGAGATTCACCGCAAGGCCCGCAAAATGCACCGGCATGACGGCGCGGGTGCGCGCCGTCAGCGCCGCCTCGACGCGCGCCGCATCGAGGTTTCGGGTATGCAGGTCCACGTCCACCGGCACGGGCGTCGCGCCGGCACGAAGCACGACGTTCACGCCGGCGGCGAAGGTCATGTCCGGCACGATCACCTCGTCGCCCGCACCGATACCGAGCGCATGCAGGCCTTCTTCCAGCACACCGGTGGCATGGCTGTATGTCAAAACCGACCGGCCGCCGAGATAAGTCGAAAGCTCGCCCTCGAAGGCTTCCACTTGCGGACCGCTCGTGATCCAGCCCGAAGCGAGCACCTCCGCAACGCCGCGGATCGTCTCCGGGGTGATGTTCGGGCGCACGAACGGCAGAAACTCTTCGCTCATCGCGGCCTCAACTTTTCCACATCAGCAGAAAAACGCCCACGATAATCACGAAGACGCCGAGCCAGCGGTACACGTTCATGTGCTCACCGAGGAAGGCCCAGGCGGCGAGCGCAGTCAGGATGTAGCTGATGGAAACGAACGGATAGGCGAGGCTCACCGCCGTGCGCGAAAGCGCGAGCAACCAGACGATCAGGCTCACGACGTAGCAGGAGAGCCCGGCGAGAATCCAGGGGTTGACGGCCAGCTCCAGCCCGGAGCGGATCATCGTGTTGAATTGAAAACCGATCTCGCCGACGCGGTTTACGCCCGCCTTCAGGCAGAACTGCGCCACGGCGTCGAGGAACACGCTGAAGAGGATCAGGCCGAAGGCGGTCCAGGTCACCCGGCCGGCTCCTTCACGAAGGCGACCCAGCGCGCGTTGGAAGCGACGACCCGGTAGCGAATTCCGAGCGCTCTCACTTCGTCGAGTTTCTTGCGCGGCACGAAGGCGAGCGCGCTCGACCCGGCGCGCCAGCGCGCAGCAAAATCCGCGAGGCTCGGCAGGTAACGGTTTTCGAGCGATTTGCGCGCGTGCTGGATGCCGAAATCCATTTCGCCCTGGTAGCTTACGAGAATCATTGTGCGCCGCAGATAAAAAGGCAGGGTTTGCTGGTAGCCGTCCACCGAATAGACGGCCGTATCCGGGCGATTATAGCGAGCGACGGCGGCAGCGAGCCCGCGAGTGGAGTACTCGGGGCCAAAGGCGGCGCCGCCGAGCATCACGAGTCGGGTGGCGACGAGCCAGGCCGCCGCAATGCAGACCACGGCGACCACCGCCCGGCCACGGACAAGGATCGCGGCCAGCGTCGCCACCACTAGGACGATGCCGGCAGCGATCACCCAGGGCCGGAAGGCCGCAACCATCGCCGGATCGGCGTGGCTCGCGACCCGTGC
>CAZKOE010000241.1:0-3509 GCA_964554305.1 uncultured Gammaproteobacteria bacterium | reverse complement strand
GCCGGCTACAGCACCGGCTCGCCGCTGGAGGTTCAGGTCAAACAAGGGCGCCTGTACTTCGATCACAATATCGGTCCGGCACCCCTGAAGCCGGCCGATGGCTACCAGTCCGCGAAACCTCCCAAGTTCAAATGGGAGACTCGCGGCGCGGGCGGTCCGCCGAGCTACCACTTCAACAAGTTCAAGGTAGTCTTCTACAACAAGGACTTCAGCAAGGTGGTGTTCACGTCGCCGGAGATACCGACCGCCGAAGGCTCACTGGCGCCCGACGGCAAGACCGCGACCTGGACACCAACCGCGAAGGAGTGGGCGAGCATTACCTCGGGCGACACACTGCTCCACTGGGCGGTCGAAGGCACGGCCGATTCACCGGGCCCGTCCACGGGTCCCTATCTCGGGCTCGATCGTACGATCAGCGGGCTGGACATTGCGTTCGTCATTGATACGACCGGCAGTATGAGCGAGGATATTGCCGGCGTGCGCGCCGGTCTCGATGCCTTCATTGATCAGCTTGCCGCCAAGCATCTGCCCAATCCGCCGCTTATCGAAATCATTACCTTCAAGGATTACGTCAACCGCCGGATCGTCTCCAGTGACCTCTCGCAGGTCAAGTCTGTGGTTGATTCGCTGACCGCCATCGGCGGTTACGATTGCCCGGAGTCCTCGGCCGAAGCGCTGCTCGCCGCGGCCCATGATCTTCCGCGGGATCGCGGTAACGGCAAGATCATTTTCGCAACGGATGCTTCGCCGCACGCGGGCTACGGCCTGACGGGGGTCGAATCGAGAATTCGAGCCAAGGGCATCGGCATCACCGCGCTTTTGACCGGCGACTGCAATCCCGGGGGTGGCGTGACGGGGTCTGCGTCGCCGGCCGCGGCGTACGTGACTTCACAAGCGGCCGGTGTTTCTCCTCGGGCTTCCGCGAATGGCGCGATAAACCATGGCGGGCGCTGGCAACCGGTCACGGAAGCGGTTTGGCCGAACAACGTGATCTGCGGTGACCGGTGTTCGCCCGGCATCGGTGCCGGGCCGCCGATGTCGCCGAACATCTTCAAACTGGTTGGCGATCCCTCGCTTACGACGCCGAGCGCAATCGCCAGCTTTTTCGAGATAGCAAATGCCTCGTCCAAAGGCGACTTCCTGTTTCTGCCCCAGGTCAAGGATGGAGATTTGACTGCCTATACACATGCCGTGACCAACGCCGCGCTTGGCGCGGTGGTGCCGGCCGTGATTTCGGTCGCTCCGATACTGGGCTACTCGGGCAGCTCTCTCGACGTGACCGTCACCGGTGGCAACACCAACTTCGGCCCGTCCAGTACGGTGACGTTCGGCGACGGCATCAGCGTCAACGACGTTACCGTGCTATCGGCGACGAAGCTCGTTGCCAACATCACGATCGCTGCCGACGCTGCCGACGGCCTGCGTGACGTCGTTGTTACCACGCCGCTTGGCGACGGCACGGTGGAGACGACCACCGGTGGTGGACAGTTCGGCGTCAACACGACCGCGACGCCGCTTATCGAGAGCCTGTTGCCGGCGCAGGTCGCACGCGGCACAACGACGACCGTCATCGCTTCCGGCGCCAACAGCCATTTCGATGCAACGACGACCGTTGCCGTCTCCGGCAGTGGCGTGAGCGTCAACTCGGTCACCGCCGAGAGTCCGACGCGGTTGCGTGTCAAGCTCGCGGTCGCCGATGGAGCAACGCTCGGGTTTCATGGCTTCGTGGCGACAACCGGTGACGAAACCGTCTCGTATGGTTCGGGGTTGCTGGTGGTCAATTCGATTGCGCCGCCGCCGGCGCTTCCCAAGCTGACTTCGGTGACGCCGGGCTCGGGAGCGCGGGGTGCGACCAATCTTGATCTTACGGTGGTCGGCTCGAACACGCACTTTGTCGACGGCTCGACGCAGGCGAGCTTCAGCGGAACGGGTATCACCGTCAATTCGGTTCACGTCAGCAGTGCCACGCAGGCGACCGTGAATATCAGCATTGATGCTGCGGCCACGCTGGGATTCCGCGACGTGCTGATGATCACCGGTGGCGAGTCGGCTGCCGCCGTGTCGGGATTCAATGTCGTGGAGGCGCCGCCGAAGCTGGTGTCGGTGACTCCGCCGACGGCGCAGGCCGGCGCGACCGGCGTCAAGCTCACAATTGCCGGCGATAACACGCACTTCGGGCCGGACAGCACGGTCGCTTTTTCCGGCACCGGCATCACCGTGAAAGCGGTGAGTGCGAGCACCGCAAACAGTCTGTCGGCCACAATCAGTATCGCACCCTCCGCGGCGACCGGACCGCGTGACGTAACCGTAACCACCGGCAGCGAGACCGTGACCGGCACCGGCCTATTTACGGTAAAAGCGGCGCCCCCTCCACCGAAGCTGACGTCGGTGACTCCGCCGACGGCGCAGGCCGGCGCGACCGGCATCAAGCTCACGATTACCGGCGACAACACGCACTTCGGGCCGGACAGCGCAATCGCTTTCTCCGGCACCGGCATCACCGTAAAGGCGGTGAGCGCGAGCACCGCTAACAGTTTGTCGGCAACGATCAGCGTCGCCTCCTCCGCAGCGGTCGGGCCACGTGACGTGACCGTGACCACCGGTGGCAAAGTCGTGACCGGCACCGGCCTCTTTACCGTGACGGCGGCAGCCCCTCCGCCTGATAAAGGCGGCAACAACGGTGGCGGTGGCGCCCTTGCTTTGGTCTTACTGGGCGTACTTTGCCTGCTGGTGCTATTGCGCTTTTGGCGGTACCGCTACACGGTACCCGGAAAGCAGGGCGGTCGTTTCTGACCGGCACAGGTTGGTGCAGCATGCGATAAAACCATGAATTGTTCGGAATCTTGTGTTCTCCCGGCCGCCGTGAAAGGGCGGCCGGGAGCCGGTACGCCGGCATAAGCACCGATTCTGAAGCTGGAAGTCCTCCCATGAGTAGACCACGGCGAGTGAAGCGAAAATCCGACGATTGTACGGTGAGACGGATCGGGTCCCTATCCGGGGAGATATCGCCCGGCACCTGCCCGGTGCGGGCCTGCATATCGGGTGGTGTGGAAGAAGCACGATCAACCCTGACCACCTCTGTTCCGATTCACTGACCATCACGCAACAACGATTTTCGCAGGAGTGGCTTCAGTCGCGAAAGATCAATTTGCCTGCAATCGGGGTTGAAGCTGCTCCCACGACTTTGCGATCTCAGGAATGCGGGGGTGGCGATTTGTTGCCGTAATGGTTTATCAATTGCTGGAATGCCGGCTCCTTGCGGAGCGGATCCCAGATGGGATCGCGCTTGAGCAGCGGTACCGATATGTATCCCCCTGTTGGTATGGCAAGGGTCTGTTTTAATAATTCAACTGCCCGCCGGGGCTTTCCGGTTTGAGCATAAATCTTCGCCAACGTTATCAAATAGGATGGTCCGTCCAGCGCGTCTTTGGAGACAGGCGTCAAGGATGTGGCCTTGAGGCCCGCGCGGATGGCTTGCGATTTTTGTCCGAGGCCTGCTTCGGCAAGAC
>CAZKOE010000240.1:0-3549 GCA_964554305.1 uncultured Gammaproteobacteria bacterium | reverse complement strand
GCGAGTCCTCGCCCAGCATGGCGACGGTGCATTTCACCGCGCCGGCGCCGCCGGGTCCGAACATCGTGCTGATCCTGCTCGACGACATGGGCATTGACCAATGGCGACTGTTCGGTTACGGCGGCCTGGCCCCGGCTTCGATGCCGAACATCGCCAACATTGCCAAGGCAGGCGTCAAGTTCCACAACCTGTGGTCCATGCCGGCGTGCTCGAACGGCCGTGCCACGCTTTTCACCGGGCGCTATCCGCTGCGTACCCACGTCATGACGGCGATCGGCAACCACGATCTCGCGAACTACATGGTCAACCCGAACGAGATGACTCTGCCCGATCTGCTGCATCTCGCCGGCTACAAGAGCGCGCTGTTCGGCAAGTTTCACATGGGCATCCAGGCGAACGATCCCTACGGCCTGGGCATGATCCACGCGCTCGGCTTCGACTATTACGATGGCTGGACGGACGCGACCGGCGATCCCTCTTCCATAGATACCACGGCGGGCGGCGTTGCACCGCCGGGCACCTGGTCCTGCGGCTTTGTGCGCGACGCGGCGCATGGCGGCGCGGATTCCGGTGCCTGCTACGCCGCCGACGGAAGCTGTCAGGAAATGAGCAAGTCCGGAGCAGAGGCCCCGGGACGGATCTGTCGCGACGGCGGCGGTATCTTCGATCCGGACAAGACCTGCCAGGACAAGGTGCCGGACTACATCAATTTCGACACCTACAGCGGCTATTACGTTTCGCCGCTCACCATCAACAAGGAAGACGGCTCGGTAATCGCGGTGCCGTCCACCGACATTCGCGCCCGCACCTACCGCACCACCGAGGCGGTGGATGCCGCGCTCAACTGGATCGAGAAGCAGCCGGCGGGCCAACCATGGATGGTCACGCTGAGCTTCGCTACCGATCACACGCCCATCATGCAGCCGCCGAGCGGCTTGCTGCCCAAGACCGAACCCGATACGAGCAACTTCGATTGCAGCAACGTGGTTGACCAGCAGTTCCTTTCCAACCAGATGGAAGAGGCCATGGATCACGAAGTCGGCCGCTTCCTGGTCAGCGCGGGGCTTGCCACCCGCAACGACAAGGGCCAGCTCATCTACGATCCCGCCAAGTCCAACACCTACGTTATCGTCGTGAGCGACAACGGGAGCCTTGGCACCGTGGTCAAGGTGCCCTTCGACAAGCAGCGCGCGAAATCCACCGCCTACCAGACGGGCGTATGGGACCCCGGCATCGTCGCCGGGCCGGGCGTTGTCGATCCCGGCCGCACGGTATACTCGATGGTGAACATCGTGGACATCTATCAGCTCGTCGGCGCACTCGCCGGCATAGACGCACACCAGGCCGTGCCGCGCACATTGGATTCGCGGCCGATGTTGCCCTACCTGAAAAACCCCGATCAAGCCGAGATCCGCACGTCCAACTACACCGAGGTCGGCTACAACCGGCACGCCAACGGCGCACTCAACGGCCCTTGCGTGTTTACCATCACCACGCCGTCGTGCAGCCAGATCACCCCGAGCGCCGGCGTGTGCCACGACAACGGCGGTACGTGGTGGGGCCCGAACCCGGATAACCCGGACGCGCCGAACGAGGGCTTCGCAAAGTGTTGCGAGGTGTCCATCTGGCAGCACGACCACGACGAAACGCCGGTCACGGACATGTTCCCCAAGCTCGCCTACGCGGTTCGCAATGACAACTACAAACTGGTGGTGAATCACTACGATGCCTACGATGCCGCGAACAATGCTTGTGTGGATACCACGAGTACCGAGTTTTACCAGATCAACGAGAACGTACCCACGCCGAAGCTCGACAAGAAAGGCGACGACCTGCTCGCGAGCGGCCAGCCGCCGCTCACGCCGGAGCAGCAGCAGAACTACGACGAACTCAGCCAGAAGCTCCAGGACATTCGCGGCTCGCAGCCGTATTGTCCCGCCGACATCAATCTCGATGGTGTGGTGGACCAGCAGGATATCGCCCAGTGGCAGACATTCAAGGATCTCTCGCAGGGCAAGTCGAGCTGGGCAGACGTCAATCAGGATGGCCTGACCGACGATGCGGACAAGGCCTTGATCGAAGGTGACATGGGCGCCTGTCCGGCGTCTGCGACGAGCACGACGGCAGCGTCCGTCCGCGGGCGTTGAATGTCGGGGATAATTGCGGCGACCATGATTGTCGACCTTGCGAAGCGGTGAATGCAAGCGGCGGGCATCGCCACCGAATGACGGTGAGATGCCTGCCGTGAGCGGACTTGGATATCGAAGCCGTATTCTCGCGCTGACGGTCGCGCTTGCGGCGGCAGTGGGGATCGGCGTGTCCGCGTGCGGCGGCTCCGGTTCGGGGAGGACGGCGGCGACGCATCAAGCGCAGGCCGCCCATCCCACTTTCGTCGGTTCGAAAAGCTGTGCGAGCTGTCACAGCGGCGAATACCAGGCGTGGCTGGGCTCGCACCATCAACTGGCGATGCAACCTGCCACCGCGGCCACCGTACTCGGCAACTTCGACAACGTCACGTTCACGGATGACGGTGCCGCCACGACCTTCTTCCGCGACGGCAAAAAATTCATGGTGCGCACCACCGGGCCGGACGGCAAGCCGCACGACTACCCGATCCGCTACACCTTCGGCGTTGACCCGTTGCAGCAATACCTGATCGCGCTTCCCGGCGGGCGCCTGCAGGCCTTCGACATCGCCTGGGACAGCCGCCCGAAGAGCGCCGGCGGTCAGCGTTGGTTCGCGCTCTATCCCGGCAACAACGGCGATCCGGCGAGCCCGCTCAACTGGACGACGCACGACCAGACCTGGAACTACATGTGCGCAGCCTGTCATTCCACCGACGTGCACAAAAATTACGACGCGAAAACGCGCGGCTACGCCACTACATTCTCGGAAGTGTCGGTCGGCTGCGAAGCCTGCCATGGACCGGGCTCGAATCATGTCGCCTGGGCGAAGAATCCGAAGGCGCATCCCGAATTCGCCGCGCACGAAGGGCTGACCGTCACCTTCGACGACGACAAGGACGTGAGTTGGAGTTTCGACAGGAAGAGCGGGCGAGTACTTCGCAGCAAACCGCGCACCGATGAACGCGAAATCGAAACCTGCGCCGGCTGCCATTCGCTGCGCCAGCCGATCCACAAGGACTTCGCCCACGGCCAACCGATCGGCGACGACTACGACGTTTCACTGCTCACGCCCGAATACTATTTCCCCGACGGGCAAATCAAGGGCGAAGTATTCGAGTACGGCTCTTTCCTCCAGAGCCGCATGTACCATGCAGGCGTCACCTGCAGCAATTGCCACGATCCGCACACGGGGAAATTGCGCGCAACCGGCAACCGGCTGTGCACCAGTTGCCACCTGGCGAAGCGCTACGATACGCCGCGCCACACGCACCATCCCGTCGCCTCCGCGGGCGCGCAATGCGTGGCCTGCCACATGCCGACACGTACTTACATGCGCGTGGATGTCCGCCGCGATCACAGCCTGCGCGTACCGCGTCCGGACCTGTCGGCCAGGTTCGGTACACCGAACGCCTGCAATCAATGC
>CAZKOE010000239.1:0-3569 GCA_964554305.1 uncultured Gammaproteobacteria bacterium | reverse complement strand
ACGGCTATCGCATTCCCAAATTCGTCGCCCGAATCGTCGGCAGGTTTGGTAAGAGTCGTCGTTTGAATCCCTTGGCCGTCCTTTTTTTCAAACACGGCCACCCTCAAGTTCTGGGTATACCAGCCTGTTCCAAAGGCCGCTGTGTTGCCCGAACGCGAGAGGTCTCCTGATATGCCCAAAACGTCGAGTTTGACTCCCCCGCTATCAAGCAAACGTTGCTGTTGCAACCACACCCTGGGGTCCACGATGAGGGGATAGACGGCGTCATCGTCGTTCACAGCGATAAGGATATGGGAGCCTTTGGTCTCCAGCGCGGCCGGGACAGTCTTACCATTGGAATCGGTGACGATGAGTTTGCCGTAATGGAGCTTGCCCCAAGTCAGAGTGCCCCCGCGGGAATGACGAGTAGTTGGGGCACTGGCGACCTGACGACTGGCAGTCAGCGCGAGCACGAGTTGTCCGTGCCCAGCAGGGCGTTTGGCGATCGTGAAGCCCTGCTCAAAGCCGACGGGCAGCACCCGCCACCAAGTGGTGAGCCCCCCGTGACGGTAACTTACCTCGCCACCATTTATTTGGGGCGCAATCGGCTTGACGGGCGTCAGCTTCGAGCTGTCCACATCGTCACCAGCCGCGCGGCCGTACGCTGCAAGGTGCAGCGACAGCGCCGGACCTCCGGAAAAATGCGCCCCGTGCTCGTCGAAGCAAGCCTTGAGCGAGCGCCCGGCCGAGGCGAGGCAGCCGTTTTTGTCGAAGTGCGGGGTTTGCCCCGCATCTTTCGCGAGCGCCCTGTAGAGCGCCGGGCGCAGCGCCGCAGGCACTGTATGCGTGTGAGACGGCCGGGATGCGCCAGCCGCGGCGAGCCCTTCGCCGGGAATCAGGAAGAGCATGACGGCGCCTGCGAGAACGAGCGCCAGGAACAATGCGGCCTTTTCGCTGAGTCTGTCGTAAGCTTTACGAGACATGGGACCTCCGGGTTTCAAAAAACGGGTGACGCACGCTGCGCCAGTGGGGCCATTGTGGACGACAAGCGGATGTATATCCTTTAAACTACATTTACGGCAGATTGTTTTTACATTTATTTCCAACCTCGTACGGAATGAGATGGCCGCCGATATTCCTATGCAAAACAACAGGATAATCACGTTCGGTCCTTTTCGGGCCGACGTCGGGGAGCGCCTGTTGTTCGAAAATGATGAGCCGATCCAGCTTCCCGGGAAGGCATTTGACTTGCTGCTGGCACTGGTTCAAACCCCCGGCCATCTGCGGGTTCGTGAGGAGTTGATCGAGGCCCTGTGGCCGGAGACGATCGTCGAAGAGGCCAACCTGACCTGGAATGTGAATGCCCTGCGCAAGGCCTTGAGGGACGATCGTCGAAATCCGCGCTATGTGGAGACGGTACGCGGGCATGGCTACCGGTTTGTGGCGCCGGTGGCGGTTGAGGCCAAGGATGATGTTGGGATGGGCTTGCTCGCGCAAGAATCCCCCTCAGCCCCCCTTCCCGCCTTCGGCGGCAAGGGGAAGGAGCAGGGATCGAGAGCGAAATCGCTCCCACCGGGGGAAGATTCTGGTGTAGGAGCGGTCGTCCCGGCCGCGATCGCGACGGGGACCGTCGCTCCTACCGGAAATGTTACCAACGACGGTGGATCGGAGGGTGTGGGAGGAAGCCTGCTCACGAAGGGTGACTCCTCCAAAGCCCGAATCGCGAGCAAGCCCCGCACCTCGAAGAGGGTGCGGGGCAAGCTCGCTCCTACAGGGGCATTGCTGGCGCTGGGCGCGGCTGCCGTCATCGTGATTGTCGGGGTTTTGATCTGGCGCTTTGTGCCGTTTGGTTCGGGTGCGAAAAACAAATCCGCCACCCCTGTTATTGCCGTGATGCCGTTCGAGAACCTGAGCTCGGACCCGAACAATGCCTATTTGGCCGAGGGCATCCAGGACACGATTCTCTCCAAACTCGCCGGCATCGGCGGGTTGCGCATAATCTCGCGCGCCTCCACGAAGCGCTATCCCAGTCATCCGACCAAACTGGGGAAAATCGCCACCGAACTGGGCGCCACCGCGGTCTTGGAAGGCAGCGTGCAGAAATCGGGAGATCGGATGATGGTCAATGTGCAGTTGATTGATGTCGCGACGAACGAGCACATCTGGGCGCATGTCTATACCCGCTCGCTCGCCGATGTCTTTGCCGTGGAAAGCGATGTCGCAACCCAGGTGGCCACGTCGCTGAAAACAGAACTGCTCCCGGGCGAGACCATCCGCTTGGCCAGTAAACCGACCGATGATCCGCAGGCCTATCTGCTTTTGCTCAAGGCCAACTATTACGCCAATCAGATTTTTAGCAGGGGCAACGCAAAGAACTCCGCTGCCGCATTGGCTCGTGCTGTGACTCTTTATCATCAAGCGATTGCCAAAGATTCGCAATTTGCTCTCGCCTATGCCCGTCTTTCCCTATTGAAAACGTTCAAGGATACGAGGAACTACAGTCTACAGACGGAGGCTGACAGTAAACAAGCTGCCAAACGGGCATTAGCATTGGATCCAAACTTGCCGGAGGCCCGTTTGGCCATGGCCTATGCCAAGTATTTCCTGAACGGAGATCTCCCCGGCGCACTGGCTCAGCTCGAACAGATTCCCGAACAGTTCAGTGATGACAATGCCGAGATATCGGGCGCAATGGCGCTCATGTATCTCCACCAGGGGAATTGGCAGAAAGCATTGGCCGGTTACCGACGTGCCATCACACTCGATCCGCGCAACCCGCGTTGGCTCGTGGATATCGGTATCACGTTGACGATGCTTCGCCATTACCCACAGGCGGCGCAGCGCTTTGATCAAGCCTTGGCGCTTGAACCCAACGACTATTACGCCGCGGCCTTCAAGGCGATGATGCTCTTGGCCGCGGGAAAGCCCCTGAAGCAGATTCTACAAGTAGTGGCCGTCATACCTCCCACCAGCACCCAGAAGGGATTGGTACCCGCGCTCCAGTTTGAAATCGCTCAACTGTCCCGGCAACCGCAAGCTGCGTTGAATGCGCTTAAGAACGCATCGGGCTGGGTTGCGGCGCCTAACGTGAGGGGGCGGGAGCCCGTAGCCTTGTTACGTGCCCAAGCCTGGGAGAACTTGGGTGACGAAAAGAAGGCTCAACAGGCCTATGAGAAAGCGCATGCAATGTTGCAAACAGCACTGAAAAGCCAGCCGACGAATACCAAGCTATGGAGCTTTCTCGGCCTGGCAGAGGCAGGCCTCTGGCAAAAGGCGCAGGCGATCGCCGCAGGTCGCAAGGCGACATCCTTGGCCCCCGTGTCGAAAGACGCAGTAGAGGGACCATCCCATTTGGTCATACTGGCCAAAATTTATGCGCGGGTCGGCAAGCTCCACCAAACAATCGAACTGCTACGCCGGTTGCTTGAAATGCCGGCGGGAATCGTCATGTCAGTGCCGCTGCTCGAACGCGACCCCGTCTGGGATCCGTTTCGCAAAAGCCCACAATTTCAGAACTTACTGAAAGAATTCGCCAACAAACCCCCGCTACCAACAAGCGCTCAGGTCGCCAGCGACTGAAAATTTTCTTG
>CAZKOE010000238.1:0-3581 GCA_964554305.1 uncultured Gammaproteobacteria bacterium | reverse complement strand
GGGGGAACGCGGCCATCGATTCATTTTATCGCTTCCGATCCGCCTGACGCCTGTCTTCGGCGTGCATGATCTACATCAAGCCGCTACACTGTCGGTTCGGCATTTCAAGGACCAGAATCATGCGCAGACTCGCCCTCGTCCTCTTTATCGCCGGCGCCGCGGCGGCGCTCGGCGCCTTCGCCCCCGCATCGGGCGCGGAAGCCACCCCGAACATGCTCGGTTTCACGCCCGCCGGCGCCAGCGCGGAGCGCGCCCTGGAGGCGCAGTTCGACGCGGCGCTCAGCGCGCCCGAAATCGGCCGCTGGATCGAGACACTCGCCTCCGGGCCGAATCAGCTCGGCGCGCCGCACGACAAGGCGAACGCCGAACACGTGCTGAAGCTGTTCAAATCCTGGGGCTTTGACGCGCACATCCAGACCTACTACGTGTTGTTCCCGACGCCGAAGACGCGCGAACTGACGCTGGTCTCGCCCACACATTACCAGGCAAAACTCACCGAGCCGCCGGTCAAGGGCGACAAAACTTCCTATATCCGCAAGGGAACGCTGCCGCCGTTCAATGCCTACTCCGCCGACGGCAACGTGACCGCGCCGCTCGTTTACGTGAACTACGGCCTGCCTCAGGACTACAAGACGCTCGCGCGCCATGGCGTGAGCGTCAAGGGCAAAATCGTGATCGTGCGCTACGGACACTCCTGGCGCGGCATCAAGCCGCGGCTCGCCTACGAACATGGCGCCGTGGGCTGCATCATCTACTCCGATCCGTATGACGACGGCTACCGCCGCGGCAACACCTATCCCGAAGGCGGCTGGCGCGACCGCTGGGGCGCGCAACGCGGCTCGGTCATGAACATGACGATCCACCCCGGCGACCCCTTGACGCCCGGTTACGCGGCCACGAAAAACGCGAAACGACTGCCGATATCCAAATCCCGGGTTATCAAGAAAATCCCGGTGCTCCCAATCGCCTGGGCCGACGCCGAACCGCTGCTGAAGGCACTCGGCGGTCCGGTCGCGCCGTCTTCGTGGCAGGGGGCGCTGCCGATCACCTACCATCTCGGTCCCGGCCCGGCGAAGGTGCACCTGAAGCTCGCATTCAACTGGAACACGGTACCGGCCTACGACGTGATCGCGAAAATTCCCGGCACCGAATATCCGAACCAATGGGTCATGCGCGGCAACCACCGCGATGCCTGGGTGTTCGGCGCCCAGGATCCGGAAGCCGGGCAAGCCTCGCTTCTCGCCGAAGGCAAGGCGCTCGGCGCACTGCTGAAAACCGGCTGGCACCCGAAACGTACGATCGTGTACATGAGTTGGGACGGCGAGGAAGAAGGCTTGCTCGGCTCGACCGAATGGGCCGAAGATCACGCCGAACAACTCATGCACGGCGGTGCGATTTACATCAACTCCGACACCAACGAGCGTGGCTTTCTCTTCGCCGGTGGCTCGGGTTCATTGCAACGCTTTCTCGATCAGGTCGGCCGCAGCGTGACCGACCCCGAAACCGGCGTGAACGTGATCGCCCGCGACCGCGACCGCGGCCTGGTGCATCAGCTCAACCATCCGCCGAAAATCCCGGCGATGAAATTAAGCGCAAGCGCAACGGCCCCGTATCCGATTTACGCACTCGGTTCAGGATCGGACTACACCGCGTACCTCGACCACATCGGCGTCGCCACGCTGAATCTCGGTTTCGGCGGCGAGGCCGAGGGTACGCAGTATCACTCCCGCTACGACTCCTGGTACTGGTACAGCCACTTCGGCGATCCCGGCTTCAAATACGGCGTCGCGCTCTCCGAGGTCGCCGGTCACGCCGTGCTGCGCTACGCCGATGCCGAAGTGCTGCCACTGAACTTCGAAGGCTTCGCCAAGCACATCGGCGACTACGCCCACGAGATCGAAAAAATGCACGAAAAAATGCAAAAGCAGACGCAGCAGAAAGACGCCCTGATCAAGCACCATGATTTCAAACTCGCCAGCGACCCGACCAAGACCTATGTGCCGCCCAAGCCGAAGGCTGCGGTGCCCGCCATTGATTTCGGGCCACTGGACCAAGCCCTTGCGCGACTCAAGAAGGCCGC
Source organism: uncultured Gammaproteobacteria bacterium (assembly GCA_964554305.1). GTDB lineage: Bacteria > Pseudomonadota > Gammaproteobacteria > JAKDMP01 > JAKDMP01 > JAKDMP01. The sequence continues at coordinate 1,501 of CAZKOE010000238.1, read as the reverse complement.
CGCCGCCTACGACGCGGCCTTCGCGCAACACGCCAACAACTTGAGCGCGGCGGCGCGGAACCAGCTCAACGCGCAGCTCCTCACGATCACCCGCGCGGCACTCTACGAACCCGGCCTGCCGCATCGCGGCTGGTACAAGAACATGATCTACGCCCCCGGCTACTACACCGGCTACGGCGTAAAGACCCTGCCCGGCATCCGCGAAGCGGTCGAGCATCGCCAATGGGACACGGCGAAAAAATACATAGGCATCGTCGCCACCACCCTCAACGACTACAGCACCCGCATTGAGCAGGTGACCCGCATTCTGAAGTAAGCGGTCCTGGTGGATGCACGGATCGCCATCTTTGTGAGCAAACCTTTGCGGTTACGGAGACTCAGGACTTGGGAGTGGGGAAGGGTGTCGCTGCGAGCGCAAAGATGCGGATTTTGGACGCTCGCTGGCCTTCTACCAAAAAATCCTTTTCCCTCGATTTCCGGCTGAAATCCTCGAACGGCGCGGATTTTTGACCATTCGCCACGGCGATTTTTATCCCATTCTCATTACCGGGTTTGACTTTTCAGGGGGGGGGATAAAAAGGGTGTTGGCCAACCGTTCGACTGGCCCACGAGCCACTCTCACAAAGCGACTCGCGCCCTTGTAGAGCCATAAACAGGAGGTGCGTATGCATTTCAGGCAATCATCAAATCGGAAGCACACTTTGTTATCGGTGTGCGGAATCGCGTTATCAACGCTGTTTATTCTTGGAACAATGGGGCTAGGAACCGCAAGCGCGGCTTCAAACGATATGACGCTCGCAAAGACAGTATTGGTATCTCCCGACTATCCTCTGGCGCTGAGCCAAATTCCGCAACCGACCTTTCCCAATGTCAGCGCGGGGGCTACCAGTGTCCAAGGCTTCGATGAAGGAAATTGGCACTATGAACTGCATTACAGATATAACCAACAGCAAGGCTGGCATGCAACGCAATATCAGGCTAACCGGATACACGAGAGTAAACTGCCTCCTATAGCCCAATCTATACTTTCTCCGAATGTTGGTTGCGGCCCTCCAGGTAGCCCTAATGTAACCACGCCACACGGCGCGTCCCCCAGCCTTGGATGCAACCCTATCCCGCGAGGAGCTCCCGACCCCACCGATCTCCCGCCACCATCGCCGCCTGGACCTAATCAGGTCAGTCCTGGTGATACGCGCACAAAATATTGGTCTAATTACAACGGTAGCGGTTGGAAAGTCACTGCAAAATGGGAATGGGTGATTGACCCACAAACTGGAATAGGACACTGGGAATTGGTTTATGTACTTGAGATAAAGATCCCAATAAACGATTAATTATTCTCCAAACAGTTTCACGAAGGCGCCCAAACAAGGCGCCTTCCTTTTATGCCCTAAGTTTATTCCACCAGCGAGTAGATTGGGCTGAACAATGCGAAGCCCAATCTACCCGTTTATGCGGGTGGCGCTTCGTTTCGCCCACCCTTCCGCGGAGGACGCGCAAG
>CAZKOE010000237.1:0-3601 GCA_964554305.1 uncultured Gammaproteobacteria bacterium | reverse complement strand
GTCCTCGAATGACGCGGGCATTATACTGCTCCGAACCCCGGTAAAGCCTTATTCAGCGGGCCTGGACCGAGGCGGGTGCAAGGTGCGCGTACGCCGGAAGGGTGATTCTCTTTCAAGTACGCGTAACACAGCCGTCGCCCGGCTCGGGCCCGCCCGCAGGGAGCGCCGGAGAAATCCGCCTGCGATGTTGCGCCCGCTTGCCGTAGGATGCTACGGTGGCGCGAACGCGCCTTGCAGGCAAATTTCTCCGGCTGCTCTGAATGAAGGCTTTACCGGGATTCGGAGCAGTAAGTGAGGAGACTTCCCGAAGCGGCCGAAGTTCGCCGTCACGAGTTGCGTGTGGACGCGGCTCTGGCCGGCGAGCGGCTGGACCGAGGGCTGGCGCAGGCCTTTCCGGACTATTCGCGCACCCGCCTGCAGGGCTGGATCCGGACCGGGCGGGTACAGGTGGACGGCGAGATCGTTCGTGCCACGCGCACGCCACTCGCGGCCGGCCAGCGGGTCGAACTCGAGGCCGTGCTGGAAGCGGTGGTCAGCGATCAGCCCGAGCCGATAACGCTCGACATCGTCCACGAGGACGCGGCACTGCTCGTGGTCAACAAGCCGCCCGGCCTGGTGGTGCACCCGGGTGCAGGGAATCGCGCGGGAACCCTCGTGAACGCGCTTCTGCATCATGCGCCCGAATTGGATCGCCTGCCGCGGGCGGGACTCGTGCATCGGCTGGACAAGGACACCTCCGGCCTGCTCGTGGTGGCGAAAACCACGGCGGCCCACGCGGCGCTCGTCGCGGCACTTGCCCGCCGCGAAGTCCACCGTGAGTACTTCGCGCTCGTGCGCGGCGAGGTGGTTGCCGGCGAGTGCATCGAGGCGCCCATCGGTCGCCATCCGACGGCGCGCACGAAGATGGCCGTGACCGAGCGCGGTCGCCCGGCCGTGACGCATACGCGAGTCGCCGAGCGCCTGCGCGGCTTCACGCTGCTGGTGGTTCGGCTCGAGACGGGGCGCACGCACCAGATCCGCGTGCATCTCGCGCATATCGGTACGCCGATCGTGGGCGATCCCGCCTACGGCGGGCGCCGCGGCGCTCCCGCCGGGTTGTCGCCCGCCGCGCGCGAGGCACTCGCGGGCTTCCGCCGCCAGGCGCTCCACGCCCGCCGCCTGTCGTTCACGCATCCCGGCGGCGGCGGTACGCTCGATTTCGAGGCGCCGTTGCCGGCGGATTTCGCTGCCCTGCTCGACGTATTGCGCAAGGAGGACTCATGAAGGTCAAACGCATCGTCGCCAATATCGCTGCGGAGAATGTCGCCGCGGCGGAATCTTTTTACCGCGACCTGCCCGGGCTCGAATCGTTGATGGACATGGGCTGGATTCAGACCTGGGGCAACGAGTCGAAAATGACGACGCAGCTGAGCGTGATGAGCGAGGGCGGTTCGGGTATGCCGGTGCCCGATATTTCGATCGACGTGGACGCCGCGCTCGCACGCATGCGCGCGGCGGGTGTTCCGATTGAATACGGTCCTGCGGGCGAACCCTGGGGCGTGCGCCGCTTCTACGTGCGCGATCCCTTCGGCCGCCCCGTCAACATTCTGCAGCATGCCTGACGCCATGCTCGATTTTTTGCCCGCCGACGGAATGCCGTTCGGCATGAAGGCGGTTGCCACGACCCGCATTGGCGGTGTGAGCGCAGGCCGTTATGCGAGTCTCAATCTCGGCGCGCATGTCGGCGATGATCACGTGGCGGTCGTGGAAAACCGCCGACGTCTTGTTCAGGCGCTTGAATTGCCCACCTCGCCGCGCTGGTTGAAGCAGGTCCACGGCGTGAATGTGACGCGCTTCAACGCAACCGTACCCGCTCGCCCTCCCGTCGCCGACGCCGCCGTGACGCGCGAGCGAGGTGTGGCGCTTGCGGTTCTGACCGCCGACTGCCTGCCGGTGTTGCTTGCCGCTCGCGACGGTTCCGTAATCGGAGCGGCCCATGCCGGCTGGCGCGGATTGGCCGCCGGCGTCATCGAAGCCACGCTCGCCGCGATGGGTGTTCCCGCAGGCGAAGTTACGGCTTGGCTGGGCCCCGCGATCGGCCGCGATCATTACGAGGTGGGCGAGGAGGCGCACGCGGCCTTTGCCGGATCACCGGGATTCGAAGCAGCATTCATGCGGTCACGCCAAGCCGATCACTGGTATTGCGATCTTGTGGTCCTCGCGCGCGGCCGGCTTGCCGTGGCTGGTGTGGGCGGGATCACCGGCGGCGCGTGGGATACCTTCGCCGATCCCGAGCGTTTTTATTCCTACCGTCGTGACGGCCAGACCGGCCGCATGGCCACTCTTATATGGCGCGTAGATCGTTATTGCTCTGGCCCATAAGTGGCACGAACCGAGGCCATGTTTACGCAGTTGCCATCAGTACCATTTCGTTCTTTCTGAGCGTAGCGCAACGAAGTCGAAGTGCTTCTCCTTTGGCCTGCTCTTTAGATGAACAGGAAGGCTAAAAAGCAATGGTGGCTGGTATTGCTTACGAACCAAATGGCGAATTCGGCAAACAATTCGCTTGCTCTATGGCAACATAACGCTCAAGTCACAGGAGCGAGACGCCATGACCACAGGATGGAAGGAGACTACCGAGCAGCATTCGCTGGAGATCCTTGGTATCAACGATGCAGAGGAGCGCACTTATCGCTGGTTGCTCGCGCATCCCCGCTCGGCTGTATCGGAAGTCGCGCGAGCATTAGGGGGTACGCCTAATAAGGCTCAACGCTTGCTGGACGCGATCGAGTCGAAGGGCTTGGCGACGCGCACGCCGGAACGCCCGCGTCGCTACATTCCCGCTTCGCCCGACATTGCCCTGAAAGCGCTTGCTCTGCGACGTCAGGAAGATTTGCAGCGGGTAGAAGAAACGATCCAAGTAATGCAGAAACAGCTTGTCAATCAACGGCACGACGAACAAGAGCACATGGTCGAGTTGATCACGAGTCACGAAGTCGGGCGTCAGACTTTTGAGCATATGCAACGTGCGGCCAGCAAAGAAGTGGTCGGTCTGGTTCGATCGCCGGTCCTCATTTCGCGCACGGACATTCCCCATGAAAGGGATCAGCTCGCGCAACGGGAAGCCCAGGGGCGGGGAGTGCGTTATCGCAGTATCGTTGATGCGGAGTTTTTTGACATACCCGGTGCGGTCGAGGGCATCCGCCACGATATAAATGCAGGCGAAGAAGTGAGGGTATCCTCCTCGTTGCCGTTTAAATTGCTCATGGCCGATCGCCGCATGGCCCTGATTCCATTGGCCCCCGACAAAACGAGTAAACCTTTTGTGTTGCTGGTACGCTCGTCTCCATTGCTCGATGCACTCTACACCCTGTTTGAACTGTTGTGGGCTCAGGCTTCTCCCATTTCTCTCACTCCCGAAGCCATGCTCAAGACCGGCGCACCACCTGCCTTGTTGACCGATGAGGGTACAAGGTTGATGTCGTTGCTGGCCGCCGGCTTGAACGACAAGCGGCTCGCCCGGGAAATTCGAAGACCGAAACCCTGGCCGTTACGGCCGTTGCCGCCGGTAATCTCGTCGGCAAGTTTACGGTGAGCGCCCGCGAACCCGAAAGCAATCCCG
>CAZKOE010000236.1:0-3611 GCA_964554305.1 uncultured Gammaproteobacteria bacterium | reverse complement strand
GTTTCGGAAACGCGGCAAGAGGGCCTGGTTTCACCATAGACCAGCAAATTAAACTCGAATTTAAAACCGTCGTCGTTCCCGCGCAGGCGGGAACCCAGTCAAAAATGCATCCCGCCAAAGGGCGGGATTCGTGTTCAAACTGGATTCCCGCCTGCGCCGGAATGACGAAATGGAGACTTTCCCCGGACAGCAGTGCATACCCTTCCAGGAGCCAAGGCACAAGCTTTCGATCAGGAACTTGTGGTATAAAGTACCGCTGACGCGATAGACGGGAAACGCCACGATGCACTTGAACGGTTGTCCGCTGCCATGACGGCACGCCGCCGCCGCACGTGGATTGTGCTGGCGACGGCGCTGTGCTTCCTGTTTCTCGTCTCCGACGCGGTCACCCATCATCACAAGACCCGAGAAGCGCAACTGCTCTGCCCGGTCTGCCAGGCCGTCGGCCACGGCCAGGTCGTGGTGCCGACGCCGGATGCGCTGCCTCTGGCGATCGTGGCGACCGTCGTATTCGTCGGCATTCCTCCCCATGAAGGCGCCCGCCTTCTTTACCCGCACCATTTCATTCCACCCGGCCGCGGGCCCCCTGCTCCCGTTTCCTGAATAATCCCTGATCTCCATCGCCACGATGGAGATGCCCCTTGCTGGCGATTTTGTCTCGCTCCCGCACGCGGAGTGCATGAGTGCGCAGACAACGCCACTTTCAGGAGACATCCCGTGGATTACCCGTCTGCGATTCCGACCGCTGGCAACGGTTTGCCGTCAACGGGCGCGCCCAAACAACACCCGGGTGCAACACAAGCCGTGTCGGCTCTCCGGTGTGTACTGGCTCAAACATGATCCGGCCGATTTTCAAAATACCGGCGCGGCCGCTCGCGTTGCTGGCCGCATTGGCAGTGGCCGGTTGCGCCGCCGGGCCGGACTTCGAGCCGCCGGCGCCGCCCTCGGTACACGCTTACACCGAGCACCCGATCGGCACGACGACGGCCACCCGGGGCGTTGCCGGCGGGGAAGCGCAGAGTTTTCACGCGAACACCGGCATCCCGAGCGATTGGTGGACGCTGTTTCATTCGCAGGCGCTGGATTCGCTGGTCGGCGAAGCACTGAAAAACAACCACGATCTCAAGGCCGCGCAGGCCGCGTTACGCGTTGCCCACGAGGATGTACTGGCCCAGCGCGGCACTTTCTACCCCGCGGTATCGGCCGGGATTGCGATCGGGCGCGAGCAGGATCCCTCGGCCACACTGGCTCCGGTGCCGGCAAACAACGCTTTTCTTTACAGCTTGTTCACGCCGCAGGTGTTGGTTTCCTACTCGCCGGATCTGTTCGGCCTACACCGCCGTACCCGCGAATCGCTGAAGGCGCAGGAGAAGACCGCGCGCTTCCAAATGATCGCGGCACGGATCACGCTCGCCACGAACGTGGTCGTGACCGCGGTGCAGGAAGCGTCGCTGCGCGCGCAGGTAAAAGCCACCCGCCAGTTGGTTGATCTGGAAAAGAAAAGCCTCGGCATCCTGAACCTGCGTTTCCGGAAAGGCGACGCGAGCAAGCTCGACCTGTCCGCACAGCAGGCCCAAATCGCACAAACCGAGACGGACCTTCCGACCCTTGTCAAGCAGTTGACCGCGACCCGCCACGCGCTCGCCGTGCTGGTCGGGGATTTCCCGGATGAACCGCCAACAGAAACGCTCGCGCTTTCCGATCTGCAACTCCCCCGGAATCTCCCGCTCAGCCTGCCCTCGCAACTGGTCGCCCAGCGCCCGGACGTGCGTATTGCGCGCGCGAACCTGCACGCGGCCAGTGCCGCCATCGGCATCGCCGCCGCCGAACGGCTGCCCCATCTCGATCTCACGGCCGACGCCGGGAGCAACGCGCTCACGCTCTCGAACCTGTTTACCTCCGGCACGGGCTTCTGGGGCATCTTCGCGTCTCTGTTCGCGCCGATCTTCGAGGGCGGGCAACTCGCGCATCACGAAAGCGCCGCAAAAGCGGCCTACGTGGAGGCCGCGCAGCAGTATCGCGGCACGGTATTGCACGCATTCGAGAATGTCGCGGACACGCTGGTCGCGATCGGCCAGGACGCAAAGAGCCTCAAGGCTGCGGCCATGGCGGAAAGCGCCGCGCAAACCACGCTGAGCCTTTCCCGATTGAAACTGCGGCACGGCTACATCGGCAGCTTCGAACTCCTGAACGCCGAGCAGGCCTGGCAGCAGGCAAAGATCGGCCTGGTACAGGCCGAAGCCAGCCGCTTCGCCGACACCGCGGCTCTGTACCAGGCATTGGGCGGCGGCTGGTGGCAGCGCCGGGAAAAGAAGAAGCAATCGCAAACAGGGAAACCCATGACACCCAACGCAAGGCAGCAGCAATGAACACCATTCGATCTCATCTGAAACTTCCATGCGATCTTTTGCCCGCGCCGCGCGGAAGGCGATGGGCCCCGCGCATCGCCGGCCTGACCGTCGCAATCGTGCTTGCCACCGCCACCCTCGCGGGTTGCTCGCCCGATCACCAAGCGCGACGGAACGCAGCGACGACGCCCCACGACGTCACGCTGACGAAGGCGCAACGGCAGAGCATCCATACCCTCACCATCGAGCCGCGCAATTACCGCACGACGATCACGACCACCGGCGTGGTGGATTTCGATCACAACCGCGCGACACAAGTGCTGGCGCCGTTCTCGGGCGCGGTCACGAAATTGCTGGTCACGCTGGGCGACACCGTCAAGCAGGACCAGCCTCTGGCGCAAGTGCATTCGTCGGAATTCGCCTCCGCAATCGGCGCTTACCGCAAGGCCGTCCTGAGCGCGCGGGCGGCCGATGCCGTCGCCGCCAACGACCGCGAGTTGTATGCGCATCAGGCGATCTCGCAGCGCGAAAACGCGCAGGCCCAGGCCGCCGCGGCCGGGGCCGATGCCGATCGGGACGCCGCGCTGCAGGCGCTGGTGGCATTGCACATGGATGCGAAAACCATCGCCGCGATCCGCGATGGCAAGCCGGTCGCGCACGGACTGGGCGTGATCCGCGCGCCGATCGCCGGCCGGATCGTCGCGCGCTCGATCGCGCCGGGACAAACGCTCACGGCGGGCGCGACGCCGTGTTTCACCATCGCCGACACCTCGAGGATGTGGGTGATGGCGCGCCTGTTCGGGAAGGAGATCGGCAGGGTACAAACGGGCGACCGCGCGCGGATCGAAACGGGCGACGGCGACAAGCCCCTTGCCGGCACCGTCACCAACGTGGGTGCCGTGATCGACCCCGACACCCGCTCGGTGACGGCTCGCATCGCCGTGGACAACCCCGATGGTGTCTTGAAAAAGGCCATGTACGTCGAGGTGCGCATCCGGTCGCGTTCGCCGCGCACGGGAATCTTCGTTCCGGTATCGGCGGTGCTGCGTAACGGGGCAGACCTGCCGTTCGTGTACGTGGTGAACAAGAATGGCGGTTACGCGCGACGAAGGGTGACGCTCGGCCCGCGGCTCGGCCGACGCTTCGTGATTGCCTCGGGTCTCGCCGCCGGCGAGAAGGTGGTGACGAACGGCGGCATCTTCCTCAACTTCATCCAGTCGCAATGAGCGCCGCACCGCCGCCGGACGGGCCCGCACGCAGGTC
>CAZKOE010000235.1:0-3622 GCA_964554305.1 uncultured Gammaproteobacteria bacterium | reverse complement strand
GCCGCCATCACGTCATCGTCGGTGCCTCCAACATCGTCGGCCGACCGATGGCGCGGGAATTGCTGCTTGCCGGCGCGACCGTCACGGTCTGCCACAAGTTCACGACCGATCTGCGCATCGACGTGGGACTCGCGGACGTCGTCATCGTGGCCGTCGGCAAGCCCGGCATCGTGCCCGGCGACTGGATCAAGCCGGGCGCCATCGTGATCGACGTCGGCATGAACCGCCTCGCCGACGGCAGGCTCGTCGGCGACGTGGACCAGACCACGGCGAGCGCGCACGCGGCCTGGATCACGCCGGTGCCGGGCGGCGTCGGGCCGATGACCGTCGCCATGCTGCTTGAAAATACCCTCGAGGCCTGGCGAGCACACACTGCTGCCGCGGTATGAGCTGCAAATTTTCCAGATGGATGCGTTCACCGACGGGTGTTGCTGTCGGGCAAGGCCATCACCTTCCTGAGCGGGGGAATCACTACTCCACGGCCCGTTTCTCCGCTCCGGCGAACCTGCACGATCGGCACCGTTCGCAGTATCCTACGGATGATGCGCCGCGCTATGGCTTCCCTGCACCGCACCCGCTCCCACCTCCCAAAGGAGATGCGCATGAATCGTTATCCTCATTTTATCGGCCTCGCCGTCCTGTTGCTGGCCTTTGTTCCGATTACCATTTGGGCGGCCGGCAAACCGCTCCAGTTGAAGAACTACCGGGCGCTGGTCCGGATCAAATCGCCGCAATTCTCTCCGGACGGCCAGCAAATTGCCTTCCTGACCCTGCGCTCGGATTTCGTGCACGACCGTTACGCCGCGACCCTGCGGGTGATGAGTACAACGGGCGGCGTCTCGCATGTGCTCGTGGGCGACATGCCGAACCTGCGCATGCCGCGCTGGTCGCCCGGCGGAAAGGCGCTGGCCTTCGTCGCGCGAGTCGGCAAGAAAAAGCCGCAAATTTATACTGTACCGGCCGCGGGCGGCACCCCGGAACAGCTCGGTGACGCTCCCAACGGCGTCGAACAATTCGCCTGGAGCCCGGACGGCAAAACGATCGCCTTTGTCACCCCGGATGACTCGCCGATCAGCGCACGGGACCGGCGCACGCATCACGACTTGTTCATCATCCATGACGACGACTACCAGATTCAGACACCGGCCGTACCTTCGCACATCTGGTTGCTGTCGGTGAAAACCGGCAAGACCCGGCAACTGACGCGCGGTTCCTCGAGCGTGCTCGAGGCCACGCCCCCGTTCGGCGGCGGCGTATCGGCGCCCGTGTGGTCGGCGAACGGTAAGTGGATCGCCTACACGCGGCAGGCGAACGCCGACGATGCCGACACCGACAAGACGAGCATCGCGGTGGTCAACGTTGCCACCGGCAAGGGACATCCGGTGACCGGCAAAACCAGCTACGAATACACGCCGCGGTTTGCGCCCGGAGGCGATACGCTGGCCTGGCTGTATCCGCACGGGCCGGGACCCGTGAGTGATATGGATATTTTCGTCGGCACGCCGAGCGGCGGCGACGGCCGCGACATCAGCGCCGATCTCGATCGCAATCTTCTCCCGAATTTTGCATGGTTGCCCGGCGGCAAGGGCGTCGTGGTCATGGCCGACAACCACATTGGACGCACACTCTACGTTCAGCCACTGCACGGCAAAGGCCATGCAATCAACCTGGACGGTCTCGTTGCCGACAGCGTGGCCGTCTCCTCGCAGGGCGCAGTGGCCGTCGTTGCCGACAACACGGCCACGGCGCCGGAGCTATACCTGCTGCACACGGTGAACGGTCAACCGCGGCAAGTGACCCACTTCAACCGCCGCCTTGCGGCCTACGCCTACCCGCGCAGCATTGAGATAAGCTGGCAGGCGTCCGACGGCCAGATCAACGACGCAATTCTGACCTACCCCGACGGCTACCGGCAGGGCCAGCAGTACCCTCTGGTCGTCTTCAGCCACGGCGGACCCGAGTTCGCCTCGATCGCGGGTTTCGATACGGGCGACATCGGCCCGCTGCGCGACCTATTTGCGGCCGAGGGCTACCTGGTGTTCGAACCCAACTACCGCGGCAGCGACAACCTCGGCACGGCGCACGAACACGCGGTCTACCGCGATCCCGGCGTGGGTCCGAACAGCGACGTGATGTCGGGCATCGAGATGCTCGAAAAGAAGGGCCTCGTGGATACCTCCCGGATCTGCGCCGTCGGTCATTCCTACGGCGGCTACATGACGGCCTGGCTGATCTCGCACCAGCACATCTGGCGCTGCGCCGTCGTCGCCGACGGAGCCGTGGACTGGACCGAAGAGTACGAGCTTTCCGGCACCGGCAATCTCGCCTGGACGCGCGACTCGCTCGGCGGAACGCCCTGGGATAAACAAAGCGCAAAGCTTTATCGCACCGGCTCGCCGCTCACCTATGCCGGGCAGATCACGACGCCGACGCTGATCATATCCGGCACCGCGGATCTCGTCGTGCCGATCACCGAATCGTTCGGGCTGTACCATGCGCTGGCGAGCCGGAACATACCGGTGAAGTTCATCGGCATCCCGGGCGCCCACCATACGCCGCAGGATCCGGTGCACCTCGAGTTGTACTATCGGGCCATCAACCAGTGGGTCAGCAAGTACCTTGGCAGTGAATAAGTCCTGACCACGGTCGAGCCGACAAAATCAGTGAAACAGCATGATGGAGACGAGCAATGGCAAAAGCCAATGTACGTTACATCGTCGATGATGTGGATGTGGCAATCGCGTTTTTTATACCGGGCATTTTGGATTTGATGCCGTCATGCACCCGGCTCCCGCCTTTGCCATGCTCGATCGCGGCGATCTCCGATTACTGCTGAGTGCTCCGAGTACTCAGGGTGGTGGCGGCCAGGCCACGCCGGGCAGGACGAAGCCCGAGCCGGGAGGCTGGAACCGCATTTCGCTCCAGGTCTCCATCTCGTCGAAGCGATCGCGAAGTTGCTCAAAGGCGATACCCATTTCCGCAACGACATTGTCCACGGTGTCGGCGGCGACCAGATACTGCTCGAAGACCCCGCCGGCAATCCCGTCGAACTTTTCGAGCCTCACAATCGGTGAGCCGGAGAAGTCCGTGACACAATGGCCGAAGGCGGGCTCGCTTGGCGAGTCCGCGAGCGCATCGGTGCCGACTACGCGTCCTCTTGCGCTGACTACAGAGAGAAAACCGACGCGCTCCCGACTCTTTCGGCGCGGTAACCGGATTTCCCTCGTCACACCACGTTGAGCAATTCGTAGCAGGCGCCCATGTTGTGATAGTCGGTCTTGCCGGCCGGGCTTTTCTCATCGCCGTATTTGCGGTTGCGCCGATCGAGGATGCTGTACCAGGCGCCGTACTAGTGATCCACGAGATGCGTCCAAGCGTAACGCCACAAACGATCGTACCAGTCCCGGTAGCGGGGGTCTCCGGTACGCTCGGCGAGAAGCGCCGCGGCGGTGAGCGATTCGACCTGCACCCAGTGGTATTTGTCGGAGTCGCAGATCGAACCGTCCGGCGCGAAGCCGTAGCAGAGGCCGCCGTATTCGTCGTCCCAGGCGCGGGAGACGGCGGTGTCGAACAGACGGCGCGCGGTCGGCAGTAGCCAGTCGGCTTCCACGTAGCGGCCCAG
>CAZKOE010000234.1:0-3657 GCA_964554305.1 uncultured Gammaproteobacteria bacterium | reverse complement strand
CATCGTGCGGATCGGCGACAACAAGGGCGCGCCGTATGCGAGCGACAATTTCTGGCAGATGGCCGACACCGGCCCCTGCGGGCCGTGCACGGAAATCTTCTACGATCACGGCTCGGAAATCGCCGGCGGACCGCCCGGTTCGGCCGAGGAAGAAGGCGATCGCTACGTCGAAGTCTGGAACCTCGTCTTCATGCAGTACGATCGCGCAGCCGATGGCACGCTGACGCCGCTCCCCGCTCCCTGTGTGGATACCGGCAGGGGGCTTGAGCGCATCGCCGCCGTTCTTCAGGGGGTGCATTCCAATTACGACATTGATTTGTTCCAGCATCTCATTCGTGCGGCGGCCGAGGCGGTGGACGCGAAGGACCTGCAATCGAATTCGCTCAAGGTCATTGCCGACCACATTCGCGCGACGGCCTTCCTGATTGCCGATGGCGTCACGCCGTCGAACGAAGGCCGAGGCTACGTGCTCCGCCGGATCATGCGCCGCGCCATTCGCCACGGTTTCCAGCTTGGCCGGGAAAAACCGTTCTTCTACAAGCTTGTTACACCGCTGGCAGATGAAATGGCGGGCGCATATCCGGAGTTGCGCCATCAGCAGAGGGGGATTGAACAGATCATCTTTCTGGAAGAGGAACGTTTTGCGGAGACGTTGGGAACGGGTATGCGTCTTCTCGACGCGGCGATTGTGGAAAGCGCGAACCGGAAGCTCTCGGGCGAGGCAGTTTTCAGGTTATATGACACCTATGGCTTTCCCGTGGACTTGACGGCAGACATTGCGCGCGAGCGCGGGTTGACGGTGGACATGGCGGGCTTCGAGCGCGAAATGGAAAAGCAACGCGAACGCGCCCGCGCCGCGAGCCGCTTCGATGCCGATTACAGCCGGCAGGTCGAAGCCGGTACGGCGACGAAGTTTTCCGGTTACGAGCGGACTGCGGAGAGCGCACGCGTCACGGAATTGTTCCGGGGCAACGAGGCGGCGGAGCGTTTGAAAACGGGCGACGAGGGCATTGTTGTGCTGGAGCGCACCCCCTTTTACGCCGAATCGGGCGGGCAGGTCGGCGATACGGGCCTGTTGACCTCGGACGCGGCGCGCTTTGCCGTCACCGACACGCAAAAGCGCGGCAAGGCTTACGTGCACATCGGGCGTGTTGGCGAAGGCACCATCGCCGTGGGCGACACGCTCCACGCCGAAGTGGATGGCGAACGGCGCGCGGCCATCGTGCTCAACCACTCTGCAACGCATCTGCTGCATGCCGCATTGCGTCAAGTCCTTGGCGAACACGTTACGCAGAAGGGGTCGCTCGTCGCGCCGGATCGGTTGCGCTTCGATTTCTCGCATTCGCGGCCGATGACAGCGGATGAATTGACGCGGGTCGAAGACATCGTGAACGCGGAGATCCGTCGCAACGTCGCCGCCGAGGTGCGCGAGATGCCCTACGGCGAGGCAATCGCGGCGGGCGCGATGGCGCTGTTCGGCGAGAAGTACGGCGACACCGTGCGCGTGATGCGCTTCGGTGATTTCTCGACCGAACTGTGTGGCGGCACCCACGTTGCCCGCACCGGCGACATCGGCCTGTTCAAGATCGTCGCCGAGTCGGGCATCGCCGCCGGCATCCGCCGCATTGAAGCCGTAACCGGCGCGGGCGCCCTGGACTATGTTCGCGATGAAGAGAGGCGCCTTGGCGAAATTGCCGAGCTCGTCAGAGCGGGCCGCGAGGATGCCGCAAGGCGCGTACGCCAGCTTGCCGAGCGCGCCCATGCGCAGGAGAAGGAACTAGCCGCACTGCGCCAGAAACTTGCCGGCGATACAGGCGGCGATCTCGCCGATCTCGCCGTGGAGATCGCCGGCTGCAGGGTCGTTGCCGCCCGGCTCGATGGCGCCGATGCGCAGGCGCTTCGTATCGCCGTGGATCGGCTCAAGGACAAACTCGGTTCGGCGGCGATTGTGCTCGGCGCCGTGGATGGGGGCAAGGTACGCCTGGCCGCCGGCGTCACGAAAGATTGGATTGGGCAATTGGAGGCGGGCGAACTGGTCAACGCCGTTGCCGCCGAGGTCGGAGGCCGCGGCGGCGGGCGTCCCGACTTTGCCCAGGCTGGCGGCAATGAACCCGGCAAACTCGATGCCGCGCTTGCCGGCCTTCCCGCCTGGATCGAAAAGCGGCTGAGCGGGAGTTAGCGCGCGAAACTACGCCGGTATGTGTTAGGCTTTTGCGTTCACGGATTCGGGTAGCAATCGGGCTGCCCCGATCGCGATTGCGACGGTAGAGGCTCGCTGGCGACGGGATCGCGGCAGGGCCCGCGACTCTGGTAGGCCGAGACTCTGCAAATACCGAGCCGCGAGGCGGAAGCCGGTGCGAGGCAAACAGGTTTTTGACAACACGGAGAGGTGGCCGAGTCGGTCGAAGGCGCTCCCCTGCTAAGGGAGTATGGGCCTAAAAGCCCATCGAGGGTTCGAATCCCTCTCTCTCCGCCAATTGAGAAACGAGGGTAGAGGAGCGAGAAGCGAGGGGAGCTGCAATCCGAACCCGCGGACAATCTCACTACTGTCCGGGGAAAACCAGCTTTGTGTTCGGAAGCGCAATGACAGGGTTTCCCCCACCATAGATCAGCAAATTAAACTCGAATTTAAAACCATCGTCGCTCCCGGGAAGAGCATGCCCTCGCGAAAGCGTGGGGCGGGAACCCAGTCAAAAAGATGTATCCTACCCTGCTGGCGGGATACGTCGTTAATGCATACTGGATTCCGGATCGCGCTCACGCGTGTCCGGAATGACGAATTTCAACTTTCCCCGGACAGCAGTGCGGGCAATCTGGAATGACAGGTTCGAGCGATTCGCCGCAGACGGATCGCAACGCGTGCGGCACAGCGGCGGGCGGCCCGCAGGCTGAGTAATCTCTCTCTCCGTCAATTCCCGAGTGGCATGAGCCGGTTCGAAGTCATTTCCCTTTTGAGGTCCTGACAGTATCAGTTCGCCTTCGTCGGTTTGCGCGCGGGAATGTTCAATTCAGTCGCGCGGCGATCCAGGCGCGGGCGGCGTCGAGACCGAGGCCCGTGCGGGCGGAGAAGATGAGTGCCTCGGCGGTGGCGGGCAGGTTCGAGCGTACCACGGCGAGTGCTTTGGTTTGCGCCGCGCGCTTGAGCTTGTCGGCCTTGGTGAGGAGGACGAGAAGGGAGAGCCTGCTCGCCTCGGCCCAGGCGATGAGCGTTTCGTCTCCGGGTTTGAGGGCGTGGCGGGAATCGGCCAGCAGGACGAGTCCGGCGAGCGAGGCGCGCTCGGCGAGGTAGCGCTCGATCAGTGCCGACCATCGTTCTACCGCGGTGCGGGGTGCGCGGGCGTAACCGTAGCCGGGAAGATCCACCAGGCGCTTTGCGGCGTCCTCGTCCAGCGCAAAGAAGTTGACGAGCTGGGTGCGGCCCGGCGTGGCGCTGGTGCGCGCGAGCGCACGCTGGCCGGCGAGCCGGTTGAGCGCGCTCGATTTGCCGGCGTTCGAGCGCCCGGCAAAGGCTACTTCGCGGCCGCCATCCGCAGGCATTTGTTCGATTCTGGCGCTGCTGGTCAGAAAGCGCGCGCGGGTGAAGTTCATCGGGGGGCCGTGATTCTTCTCTGCCGGTAGTGTAGTATCGCCGACATGGAATTTCACATTCGAAAGTTG
>CAZKOE010000233.1:0-3661 GCA_964554305.1 uncultured Gammaproteobacteria bacterium | reverse complement strand
TCCGGACGCGCGCGAGCGCGATCCGGAATCCAGTATGAATGAACGAATCCCGCCCGCAGGGCAGGATACAACTTTTTGACTGGGCTCCCGCCCCACGCCTTCGCGGAGGCAGGCTCTTCGCGGGAGCGACGGGGGTTCCAAATTCGAGTCTCGTCGGCGAGCCCATGGCGAAAACAGGCCCTGCTACTGCGTTTCCGAAAACAACGTCGACTTTCCCCGGACAACAGTGCGCCTTCGTGGGAGCGACGGCGAAGCTGAATTCGAGTTTCATTAGCGGGCTCATGATGAAAAAAGCTCTGTTACTGCGTTTCCAAAAGCAACGTTGATTTTCCCCGGACAACAGTGCACCCTCACGGGAGCGACGAGTAACTCGGAAATTTCGCAACTTGTCAAAAACTCTGCGTACTCTGCGATCTCTGCGGTGCCTTTCTCCGATGGAGAAACGTGCCGGCTCAGGCCTCGATCGTGCGAGCGACCTCGATGCGCTCGTAGCACTCGATCTGGTCTCCGGCGCGCACGTCGTCGTAGTCCTTCACGGCGATGCCGCATTCGGTGCCGGCGCGCACCTCGTTCACGTCGTCCTTGAACCGGCGCAACGATTCAAGCCTGCCCTCGAAGATAACGACGCTGTCGCGCAGCACGCGGATCGGGTTGTCGCGGCGCACGTAACCGTCCACGACGAGGCAGCCCGCCACGGCGCCAAACCTGGGCGAGCGGAATACCTCCCGCACCTCGGCAAGCCCGACGATCTGTTCGCGCAGTTCCGGCGAGAGCAGGCCCGAAAGCGCCTGGCGCACGTCTTCTATGAGTTCGTAGATCACGCTGTAGTAGCGGATATCGAGGCCCGCCTCGACCTGCGCCTTGCGCGCGACGCTGTCCGCACGCACGTTGAACCCCAGGACGACGGCCTCCGAAGCGGCGGCGAGGTTGACGTCCGATTCGTTGATCGCGCCGACGCCGGCGGAGAGCACCTTGACGGCCGCCTCCTCGGTGGAAAGCCGCTCGACGGCGTCGCGGATGGCCTCGAGACTCCCCTGCACGTCGGCCTTGACGATGAGATTGAAGACTTTCGTCTCTTCCTTGCCGAGCTGCGAGAACATGTCCTCGAGGCGCGCGCCCTTGTCACTCGCGAGCCGGACGTCGCGCTCGATTGTCTGACGGTGAGAAGCCACTTCCCGCGCCTTGCGCTCGTCGGCGACGACCAGCGCCTGATCGCCCGCCTCGGGCGTGCCCGAAAGCCCCAGCACCTGCGCCGGCATGGACGGCCCGGCGGCCTTCATCTGCTTGCCGTTTTCGTCGAGCATCGCACGCACCCGCCCGAACTCCCGTCCCGCAAGGAGGATGTCGCCGCGCCTGAGCGTGCCCTCCTGGATCAGCACGGTCGCCACCACGCCGCGGCCCTTGTCGAGCCGCGCTTCGAGCACGACGCCCTGCGCCGGCCCTTCGGCGGGTGCAGCCAGTTCGAGCACTTCGGCCTGCAGGAGCACGGCCTCGAGCAAGGCGTCCACGCCCTCGCCGGTCTTCGCCGAGACGGGGATGAATTGCACGTCGCCGCCCCAGTCCTCGGGTACGACCTCGCGCTGGGACAATTCATTTTTCACTCGATCGAGATCCGCCTCGGGTCTGTCGATCTTGTTCACCGCGACGACAACTGGCACCCCGGCCGCGCGCGCGTGCTCGATGGCCTCGATGGTCTGCGGCATGACGCCGTCGTCGGCCGCGACCACGAGAATCACGATGTCGGTCGACTCGGCGCCGCGCGCGCGCATGGCGGTAAAGGCGGCATGCCCGGGCGTGTCTATGAAGGTGATGCCGCCCTCCTTGCGCTTCACGTGATAGGCGCCTATGTGCTGGGTAATGCCGCCCGCCTCGCCGCTCACGACCTGAGTACTGCGAATGCGATCGAGCAGCGATGTCTTGCCGTGATCGACGTGGCCCATCACCGTCACTACCGGCGCCCGCGACACGGCCTCGCCGCGTTCCACTTCGGTCTCGAGCAGCGCCCGCTCCACGTCCGCGGCCGAAGCGAGTTTCGCCGTATGGCCCATCTCCTCCACGGCGAGCACCGCCGTGTCCTGGTCGAGCATCTGATTGATGGTCGCCATGATGCCCATGCCCATGAGCGTGCGGATGAGATCTCCGCTCTTCACTGCCATGCGCTGGGCGAGATCGCTCACGCTGATCGCCTCGGGGATGCTGACCTCGCGCTTCTGCGGGGCGACCGGACGCTCGAATCCATGCAAGGTCTCGACATTGGCGACCCGCACGCCGCCGCGCCGCCCCCTCCGCTCGCGCGGTGCCCGGCGCGCGCGCCCGCCCCGCTTGACGTGAAGCTCGCCGGACAACGCCTCTTCCGGGCTCGGCACCTCCGTACGCGGCTTGCCGCGCCCGTGATGCAGGGCGCGCTTCTGGCGGCGTTGCTCGGCTTCCTCCTCGCGCCGCGCCTCGGCTTCGGCGCGGCGACGCTCGGCCTCGAGGGCACGGGCTTCGTTCTCCTGCGCCAGCCGTTCGGCCTCGCGCTCGCGTTCGGCCGTTTCCGCCGCCCGTCTCGCCTCCTCTTCGCGCTTGCGCTCGGCGGCCTCGGCCGCCAACCGCTCCTCTTCCGCGCGCTGGGCGGCCTCCGCCGCCTCGCGTTCGCGTTGCGCCGCCTCGATCCGCTGCTTTTCCTGCTCGATAACGGCACCGCGCTTGACGTAGGTTCGCCGGCGCCGGACTTCCACGTTGACCGTCTTCGCCCGCCCCTGGCCACCGGAAATCTTGAGCTCCGACTGGCTGCGGCGTTTGAGGGTAATCCGCCGCGGCTCGACCTGCGCGTCGCCGCCATGAGACTGGCGCAGATGCGCCAGCAGCGCCTGCTTCTGCTCGTTGGTGAGTACGGCATCGGCGCCGCCAAGCTCGACGCCGGCCTCGGACAATTGCCCGAGGAGCCGGTCTACCGGCGTCCCGACCTGATCGGCGAACTGTTGCACCGTGACTTCAGCCATGCTGAGCTCCTTTGTTTATCCGGTCTTCGAAACTGCCGCGTCCGCGGACTCTCCGGCATCGGATCCGGCCTCGGCCTCCTCGAACCAGATCTTGCGCGCGGCCATGATGACGGCCGCCGCCGCCGTCTCGTCCAGGTCGCTGATTTCGGTCAGCTCCCAGGTCGCGAGATCGGCCAGGTCTTCGCGGCTCTTGACCTCTGCCGCGGCCAATTTCACCGCAAGTTCGCGATCGACGCCCTCGACCTCGAGCAGATCGGGGTCGAACTCGGCCTGGTCCAGTTCCTCCTCGCCGGCGATGGCCTTGGCGAGCAAGGCGTCGCGTGCGCGATTGCGCAACTCCTCCACCATCGCCTCGTCAAATTCCTCGATGCGTGTAAGCTCCGCAACCGGCACGTAGGCCACCTCGTCGAGCGATGCAAAGCCTTCCTGCACCAGGATGTCCGCCACCTCTTCGTCGACATTGAGGTTGTCCTTGAACAGCGCGCTCAGGCGCGAGGCCTCGGCCACGCTCTTCTTCTCGGCCTCCTCGGTGCTCATCACGTTGAGTTCCCAACCGGTCAGCTCGCTCGCGAGCCGCACGTTCTGCCCACCGCGGCCGATCGCCCGCGACAGGTTCTCCTCGGCGACGGCGATGTCCATGCTGTGGCGCTCCTCATCGACCACGATGGAGAGCACTT
>CAZKOE010000232.1:0-3690 GCA_964554305.1 uncultured Gammaproteobacteria bacterium | reverse complement strand
ACCGAGCACAGCAGGTTCGCGATGCCGATGCCCGCCGAACCCGCGCCCAGGAAAAGATATTTTTCGTCCGCGAGCTTCGTGCCCTTAATGCGGGCGGCGTTGATCATGCCCGCCAGGGTAATGGCCGCCGTGCCCTGCACGTCGTCGTTGAACACGCAGTAGCGTTCGCGGTAACGCGCGAGCAGATGCATGGCGTCCACGCCCGTCCAATCCTCGAAGTGCACGCAGCAACCGGGGAAGACTTCCCGTACGGCCTCCATGAATTCGTCCACGAAGGCATAAAGTTCATCGCTCGAAGGCCGGGTCTGGCGGATACCGAGGTACAGCGGCTCCCGGAGCAGACGCTCGTTGTCGGTGCCGACGTCAATGTAGACGGGCAGCAGGTATTGCGGCGGCACGCCGGCCGTGGCCGTATAGAGTTGCAGCTTGCCGATCGGAATGGCCATGCCGTTTGCGCCGAGATCGCCAAGGCCGAGGATGCGCCCGCCGTCGGTGACGCAGATCAGGCGCACGTCCTTGACCGGCCAGTTGCGCAGAATCTCGCGCACCCGCCCGCGGTGGCGGATCGAGAGATACATGCCGCGCGGCTGGCGCAGCAGGCGGCCGTAGTGCAGGCAGGCCTCGCCGATCGTCGGGTCGTAGACGATCGGCAGGAAGCGGGCCGGATCCGACATCAGCGTGCGGTAGAAGAGCGTCTCGTCGTGATCGAGCAGGCTCGCCAGATAAATGTACTGATCGAGCGGCGTGTGCTTCTGGGACAGTTGCAGCATGACGCGCTGCAACTGGATGTCCTCGGTTTCGGTTACCTCCGGCACGAGCCCGAGCAGGCCGAGCTTTTCGCGTTCATCGTCGGTGAAGGCGGTGGATTTGTTGAGCGCGGGGTCGCGGAGCAGCTCCATGCCGCGTTTTTTCGTCATCATTGGAAAAGTCTCGTGCGGGGGATTTCAGCCAGGGTGCACCATCTTCGCCGGGTCCACGATGCGGTCGAATTCGGCCTCGCTGACGTAGCCGAGTTCGAGCGCCGCGGCCTTGAGTGTGGTGTCGTGATGCATCGCGAAATGGGCGATTTCGCTCGCCTTGTCGTAGCCGATCTCCGGCGAGAGCGCCGTCACCAGCATCAGCGAGCGCTCGACGTATTCAGCGATCCGGTCGCGGTTGGGCTCGACGCCCTCGATCAGGAATTTGCGGAAGTTCGCCGCGCCATCGGCAAGCAGCAGTTGCGATTGCAGGATGTTGGCGATCATGAGCGGCTTGTAGACGTTCATTTCGAGCAGGCCGCCCGCGCCGCCGAAACCGACGGCGACGTCGTTCGCCATGACCTGCACGGCGAGCATCGAGAGCGCCTCGCACTGGGTGGGGTTTACCTTGCCCGGCATGATCGAGGAACCCGGTTCGTTCTCCGGGATCAGCAGTTCGTTGAGTCCCGCGCGTGGGCCGCAGGACAGCAAACGGATGTCGTTCGCGATCTTGTAGAGCGAGACGGCGAGCGTTTTCAGCGTGCCGGAGAATTGCACGAGCGCGTCGTGCGCGCCCTGCACGGCGAACTTGTTGGGTGCGGTGACGAAAGGCAGTTCCGTGAGCTTCGCGATTTCGGCGGCGGCGGCTTCGGCGAAGCCCTCCGGCGCATTGATGCCGGTACCGACGGCCGTGCCGCCGAGTGCGAGCTGGTACACGTCGCCGAGCGCGGTCTCGATGCGCGCGACGTTCTCATCGAGCATCGCCGCATAGCCCGAAAATTCCTGGCCGAGCGTGAGCGGCGTCGCGTCCTGCATGTGCGTGCGCCCGATCTTGACGATGTCGCCCCAAGCCTCGGCCTTCGCGGCGATGGCGCGGGCCAGCTCCTTCACGGCGGGCAGCAACTTCTCGTTCGCGCCCACCGCCGTCGCGATGTACATGGCGGTGGGGAAGCTGTCGTTGGAGGACTGCGACAGGTTGACGTGATCGTTCGGATGCACCGGTTGCTTCGAGCCGAGCGGCGTGCCCGCAAGCTGGCAGCAGCGGTTGGAAATCACCTCGTTCACGTTCATGTTGAACTGCGTGCCGCTCCCCGTCATCCACACGTGCAGCGGAAACATGTCGCGGTGTTCGCCTTCGAGGATCTCGTCGCAGGCCTTCACGATCAGGGCATGGCGCTCGTCGTCGAGCCGCCCGCCGGCGTGATTCGCGTTCGCCGCCGCCTTCTTGATGACGGCGAAGGCATGGATCATCTCCGGCGGCATGAGGTCGCGCCCGATGCTGAAATGATGCAGCGAGCGTTGCGTCTGCGCGCCCCACAGCCTGTCCGCCGGCACCTCGACCTTGCCGAGGCTATCCGATTCTTCCCGATATTCCGTCATGGTTTTTGTCCTCGTAGTCCGGCATGATTTTACGGGATAGCCCAATTCACCGCAGAGGACGCAGAGATCACAGAGAGGACGAATTTCACTATCATGTCCTCCGTGAGTTCTGCGCTCTCTGCGGCGAAAATAATTAGCCCGGTAGGCTGGCGGCCGTTGCCGGCGCAGGGCTGGGTACTCGCAACACTCCGCTTATGCGGGCCTACGAAATCCCCGTCTTTAACGCGGCAGGGTCAGGGTGGCGACGAGGCCGCCGCCGTCGCGGTTCGCGAGGGTGAGCGTACCGCCGTGCGCCTCGGCCACCTCGCGCGCGATCGCGAGCCCGAGCCCGGTGCCGCCGGTTGCCCGGTTGCGCGAGGCTTCGACGCGATAAAAGGGTTCGAAGACTTGCTCCAATTCGGCTTCGGGAATGCCCGGCCCGCGATCGGCGATGCGGATCGTGAGCGCGCGCGGTTCCTCGGCGACGGAAATTTCGGCGCCACCGCCGTAGCGAAGCGCGTTTTGCACCAGGTTTTCAATCGCCCGGTGCAAGGCGCGCGGGCGGGCGGAATACGTCGCGCGCGCCCGGCCGGAAAGGCTGACCGGCTGATCGAGCGCCTGGGCGTCGGAGACCATGCTCTCGAGCAGCGCGTTCACGTCGAGCGGCCGCAAAGGTTCGCGCTCGCCCTCGCCGCGCAGATAGGCGAGCGTCCCCTGGAGCATGGCGTCCATTTCGTCCAGGTCGCGGTTGATGTCTTCCGCCAGCGCCGTGTCTTCGAGCATTTCCGCGCGCAGGCGCAACCGGGTCACCGGTGTTTTCAGGTCGTGCGAAATCGCGGTGAGCAGACGCACGCGGCCTTCGATGAAACTCAAGAGTTTGCGCTGCATCAGGTTGAAGGCGGCGGCGGCGCGGCGGACTTCGGTGGGGCCGGTCTCCTCGAGCGGCCGGCGGTGGATGTCGCGGCCGAGGCTGCGCGCGGCCCCGGCGAGCATCGCCAGCGGCCGGGTCGCCCGCCACAGGGCAAACAGCGAGAAAGCGATCAATATGGCGAGCAGCACACCGAGTTCGATCAGGAGCGTCGACGACCAGGCGGGGCCGTGGTGGTGATGGCGGCGGTCGGTAAAACGCAGCCAGTTGCCGTCGCTCAGCCGTATCGCGATCATGTTCCGGTGCGGCGCGCCCGAATCGTTTGCGGTGAGCGGGCGCAAATTTCTGCCCACATGGGCGAAGCGCACCGGATAGTGCGCTCCGAGCGTTGTGCGCAAGTCCTGCACGAAGGCCCGATTCGCTTCCGGCACCGTGGCCGCGGGCGGCGGGACGCCGATGTCCACCCGCCAGTGCCGGGTGCCGAGCACGCGGGTAATGCCGATCTGG
>CAZKOE010000231.1:0-3706 GCA_964554305.1 uncultured Gammaproteobacteria bacterium | reverse complement strand
TGTTCAATTTCTTCCGGCGGCTTTCCCGCGGACAGAAGCGCAATGGCTTTGAAGGCTGCAACAGAGTAGTCATTCGGTTCCAGCGCCAAGGCATAGTCGAATTGCTGTATGGCCTCATCATAATGACGAAGCGCTAGCAGTGTAGCCCCGATGTCGTAAAAGGTGCGTGGGTTGCGTGGGTCGAGTTGGGCGGCTTGACGCAGACCCGCAAGCGCTTCTTGCCATTTTCCCTGACGACGATGGATATAAGCCATTGCCCGGATTACACTAGCATTGTTATCGCGAACACTCTTGTGAATCCGCTTGAATTCAGTAAGCGCGGCAGCAAGATCATGTTGGCCGTAATATTCAACATAACCAATTGCCAAGTGAGCCTCCGGCAGGTTCGGCCTTAATGCGAGTGCTTTCTTCGCGGCTCGCTCGGCCTCGGCCATGGATTGTGGCGTGCGCACAATATTGAACTGATAAGCGAAACTTTCGAGCAGGGAGAGCCGAGCATAGGCAAGCGCAAATCGAGGATCCTGCGCAATTGCCTTGTGATAGAACATTGTGGCTTGATGTACGGCAGCAACGAAGTCTTGCGCGTTGCTGCTGCCTGAAATTTGTTTGGCGTAGTAATTAGCCTTGAGGAAGAGCAGATACGCTTGTGCGTTTTGGGTGGGCGCAGCAGCCAAACGGCTGGCTTCTTCCGGCAACAGTTGTGTTTGCAATGCCGCGGCCACCTGGGTTGCCACGTCCGTTTCAACCTCGAAAACATTATCCAGCGAACGCGTGTAAACGTGCGCCCAGAGGTGCTCGTCCGTCTGGGCATCTATGAGCTGGGCGTTGATCAGCACCTGGTTGCCGGTCTTCTGTACGCTGCCTTCCAGTATGGCGGTAGCGCCCAGTTCCGCAGCTACCTGCTGGAGGTTTGTGGGGTGGCTCGGATACTGCTCGGTGGAGGTGCGCGAGATGACTCGCAATTTACCGATCTCGGCGAGCTTGGAGAGGATGGTGTCCTGAATGCCGGCGGCAAAGTAGTCGTTGGCTTTGTCGGTGCTCAGGTTTTCGAAGGGAAGCACGGCAATAACGGGAACATCCACGCCTTTTTGCGCAGCACCGGGCAGGGCGAAGCGCCATACCAGCACGGCGGCGATGACGATGATTGCGGCGCCGGCCAGTGCAAAAAGGCCGATTCGCCGTGTCCGCCGGCGCGGAGAGCCGGAAACCGGCCTCTGTTGGGCCTTTGGCAGGAGCCCCGGGTTGCGGACGGCCGCCGCACCATCCGACGGGCGCTCGATGGCCACCCGCTCGGCCTTGACAGGCGCCGTAAAGCGATAGCCGTGCCCGTAGACCGTCTGGATGTACGGCTCGCCGTTTTCCTTGTCCTTCAGCGCCTTGCGGAGCGCGCTCAGGTGCCAGCTCAGGCTGTTCTCCACCACGATCGTGTTGGGCCAAAGCGCTTCGATCAGCTCGTCGCGGGTCTTCAGATGCCCGCCGGATTCCACCAGCAGCAGCAACAGCTCGAATTCCTTCCGGGGCAGGGTCACGGGTTCGCCACTTTTGACGAGCGAGCGCTCGGCCGCGTCGAGACAAAATGGGCCAAAATGGTACAAATTCTTGTATTGCACTGATTTATCTGAAGTTTCCATGTTTACCAAGAATCATGCAAAGAAAAAGCAAAGAAATAAACAAGGGGAACTACACTAGAACCACAAGCCTTGTGTGCCGCCTCCAAGCATACTTTACCAGCGTGGGGGCCGCGTTTTCGCCCTTGCTGGCGAGGCGGACCCGCGTAAGTGGGGCACGGCCTCGCAGATTTACCGATCAGCCATCAGGAGACAGAGGAATGAACAGAACCGCGTTCAAGATCATTGCCGGAGTGTGCGCGATCGGCCTTGCCGCCGTTCTCGCGATACCGGCGGGACCGGCTCGAGCCGCCTTTCATTCGGCCTCGGGCGCAAGCGAGCAGAACAGTGCTCGGGCGTTCGACCCGCCGCGTAGCGACGACAAGATGCCGCCGGCGCTGCGCTCGGCCTTTTACAAAACGCTCGCGAAACAGTCGAGCGACACGCACCGTATCGGTGAAAACGGTTGTGCGACTCTGTCGAAACGCCCGCTCAGGGCTTGTTTCGACGAACAGGGTGCTCATTTCTCCGGTGCGTCGGCGCCGCTTTCGTTGCGCTTGGAGGCTTGGGGCCGCGCCGGCGATCTAAAAAGTGTGCAAGCGATGAAACCCACCATTGAAGGCAGCCGCGTGAGCTATGCCCACGATAACGTTACCGAATGGTGGCGAGCGTTGCCTACGGGATTTGAGCAAGGTTTCACCATAACGAAGCGCCCGGCGGGTCACGGCAAACTGATGCTTGTGCTTGCCGTCAGTCGTCAAGTTGTCAACACTAAGGCACAAGACGATCTGACGTGGGGCAAGCTGCGCTACGGCAATCTGGTGGTAACCGACGCGAAGGGCAAAGTCATTCCGGCCGCGCTGAAGAGTGGAGGGAAGCGAATTTACATCTCGGTGAATGATGTTCGCGCCGTTTATCCGCTCACTGTCGATCCGCTGGTGCGGATTTATGAACAGAAAATTACTCGTCCGGATTCCGAAAAGAACAAGAAGGCCTTTAACAATTTTTATAACACGGCTCTTGAGGGTAATACCTTGCTTATAAGTGATTTTTCCTACAGTTATGGAAATCCCAGTAAAGACGGCCAATATCAGGGAGCGGTATGGGTCTTCACCAAAGTGGATGGCGCTTGGCAGGAAACACAGATGCTGACGGCCGGCGACCAGGCACCATTTGCTCATTTTGGGTCTTCGATCGCGATCGATGGCAATACGGCGTTTATCGGGGCAAACGATGCGACTGTCAACGGCAATTCCCAGCAGGGCGCAGTTTATGTGTTTACTCGGGGACGGGACGGCACCTGGCAGCAGACACAGAAGCTTGTAGCCACTGATGGTCAAGCCGGCGCGCACTTCGGAGGTGCTTCCCACAAGGGAATCGCGCTTGCGGGCAACGTCGCGATTATCGGCGCAGCATGGGCTGAGGTCAATGGTAACGCTCAGCAGGGCGCAGCCTATGTGTTTGTCCGATCGGCTGGAGCCTGGACACAGACACAAAAGCTCACGGCCAACGATGGTCAAGCGAACTCCTACTTCGGGTCCGCGGTCGCGCTTTCAGGGACGAGCGCCGTTGTTTCAGCTCCCGAAGCCGAGCGCACCCCTTCGGCCATTAAGGGGGCCGCGTACGTTTTTACCGAAACGAACGGTGCTTGGCTGCAAACCCAGCGACTTGTTCTGCCTGCCTCCGATGAACGATCTGACGGAGCAGAAGATGGCTTTGGCTGGAGTTTGGCGCTTGATGGCACGACGGCACTGATTGGCGCCTATGGGGCACTAGTGGACGGCCATGTGAAGGGAGCAGCCTATGTATTTACTGCGTCGAATGGCGCGTGGCACGAGAGACAGAAACTCACGGCAAGCGACGGCGGAAATCTTGATCATTTTGGTATGAGCCTTGTTCTTCACGGATCCACCGCCTTCATCAACGCGCCCAATTGGGCGCCGGGAGACAATTGCGCAGAAGGAGGATCGCGGTGTCTTGGCGCAAGCTATCAATTCAAGCAATCAAGCGGATCATGGACGCAAACGGCCCTGTTGGTGCCGCCTGACAATGGTGCAAATCAGCAAAGCATGGATTTTACGGTTACCAGTTTCGATCAT
>CAZKOE010000230.1:0-3716 GCA_964554305.1 uncultured Gammaproteobacteria bacterium | reverse complement strand
CCGGCGGCCCACTCGTCGGCTTCGCGCACATCCACCAGGAGCGCCTCGGGATGGTCGGAAAGCTCTGCGGGCGCGATCCGCGCGACCGCGATGGGCTCGGGGGTAAGGTGAATGTTTTCCGGCGGGTGCCGGCAAACCGGGCAGGCAGGGTCGCGCGGCAGCGTGACGATGCGTGTCGCGAGCGTCCGGCCGTCCAGCAGCCACAGCCTGCCAAGCAAGGTTTTCAATTCTGGCTCCCTCTCCCCTGGGGGGAGAGGGTTGGGGTGAGGGGTATCGTCGCGAAAAGGCGGTGCGATTCGTTTACCCTCACCCCGCCCCTTTTTCGTCAAGGAAGAGGGGGCAGGGTGGCTGAGCTTTCCAATTAAGGGGAGGGGTTTAAGAATCCACTTGATGGTCTCCAGCGCCTGTAGACTACCCGCCATGCCGGTGACGGCGCCGAGTACGCCGGCTTCGGCGCAACTGAGTGCCGGAGTTTCCGGCGGCGTCGGGAACAGGCAGCGCAGGCAGGGTCCCGTGCTGGCATCGAAAACGGCGACGCGGGCCTCGAAGCCGAGAATTGCAGCATGCACGAGGGGCCGGCCGGCCTTGGCGCAGGCGTCGTTGATCAGAAACTTGGTTTCCAGCCGATCGGTGGCGTCTATCGTGAGGTCGTAGCGCCCGATCAAGTCGACCGCGTTCGCCGCCGCGATCCGTTCCGCGTGTGTTTCGATGCGAATATCCGGATTGAATGCCGCGATCCGTTGCGCCGCCGCCTCCGTCTTCGGGCGCCCGATGTCTTCCATGCCGTAGAGAATCTGGCGGTGAAGATTCGAAAGTTCGAGCCGGTCGTCGTCGGCGATGCCGAGCGTGCCGACGCCGGCGGCGGCGAGGTAGTAAAGCGCGGGCGTGCCGAGCGCTCCGGCCCCGATCACGAGCACCCGCGCGCGGGCGAGCCGCGCCTGGCCCGCGGGGCCGATCTCGGGCAGGATCGTCTGCCTGGCGTAGCGCTCGCTCAAAGCCGTGGTGTCGTCCATACCTATAGTGTCGCGCTTCGCCGGGTGTGGAGCAAGGGCGGTCTCCGTATAATGGACGCGCAGTGCACAAAGACGGAGGATGCGGCGGGTGAACAAAAAAATCGGACCGCTCGGTCGGGAAATCAGTTGCTTCAAGGCCTACGACGTCCGCGGCCGGATACCCGGCGAGCTGGACGAGGCAATTGCCTACCGCATCGCCCGCGCCTGGGCCGACTTCATCGGTGCGCACACGGTCTGCATGGGCCGCGACGTGCGCCCGACCAGTGACGCCTTCGCCGATGCCGTCGCCGAAGGACTCGCCGACTCCGGCGTCGAAGTCCGCGACCTCGGCCTGACCGGGACCGAAGAAGTCTATTTCGGCACCTTCCACGGCGGCCTCGACGGCGGTGTGATGATTACCGCCAGCCACAATCCACCCGATTACAACGGGCTGAAGCTGGTGCGCGAGCGAGCGCATCCGATCAGCGCCGACAACGGATTGCAGGAGATTCGCGGCGCGGCGGAGCGCGGCGAATTCGGGGGCGGAGCGAAGTCGGGAAGGCGCGTCGAGGCCGCGGACAAATCCGCCTATATCGAACACTTGCTGAGTTATGTGGACACTGCGAAACTCGAGCCGCTGAAGCTCGTTGCCAATCCCGGCAACGGCTGCGCCGGGCCGGTTGTCGAGCGGTTGGAGAAAAAGCTTCCGTTCGAGTTCGTGAAGATGGACTTCGATCCCGACGGCAGCTTTCCGAACGGCGTGCCCAACCCGATGCTGGATGAGAACCGGCGCGCGACGAGCGCGGCCGTGCGCGCGAACGGCGCCGATTTCGGCATCGCCTGGGACGGCGACTTCGATCGCTGCTTCTTTTACGACGAAAACGGGGACTTCGTCGAAGGTTACTACATCGTGGGTCTGTTGGCCGAAGCGTTTTTGAGCGAGCATCCCGGTGCGAAAATTCTGCACGATCCGCGGCTCACCTGGAACACGGTGGACATCGTCAAAGTGCTGGGCGGTACGCCCGTCGTCTCGAAGAGCGGTCACGCCTTCATGAAGGAGAAGATGCGCACGGAAGATTGCGTTTACGGCGGCGAGATGAGCGCGCACCATTACTTCAAGCGCTTCGGCTATTGCGACAGCGGCATGATCCCCTGGCTGCTCGTGGCGGGTCTGGTATCGAGCCGCGGCGAGCCCCTGTCTGCGCTGGTGGCGGCGCGCGCGGCGAAGTTTCCGGCGAGCGGCGAAATCAATCGCGAAGTCGCCGATCAGCAGGCCGCGCTGGCCGTGGCGGAACGGCGGTATGCGGCGGATGCACTCGAGATCGAACACCTCGACGGGTTGTCCATGGCCTTCGAAGACTGGCGTTTCAATCTGCGTCCTTCGAACACCGAACCACTTCTGCGCCTGAACGTCGAGTCCCGCGGCGACCGTACCTTGATGGAGGCAAAGACGGAAGAACTCCTGAAGCTTATCGAAGGCTGAACGACCTCCATACCCCCGCGCGTTCGCCCGAAACTCCGGGTCTCGGCCGGGGCTGTCATGCGCCTTGGCCCCGTTTGCAGGAAAAATGGTTTCGTGTTGCCCGATCACCGGAGCGGGCGAGAAGAGGGTACGGTTTTTGTTGTTGAGAGGGCAGGCAAACGGGTAATGAAGCCCGCACCCGCCCCGTTATAATGCTGGCCGCCGCGGCCGGCTCGCACAAGAGGACGCATTCGTGCCCGACTTCGTCAATGTCATCATCCTCGGAATCATCGAGGGAATCACCGAGTTTCTGCCGATATCCTCGACGGGGCACCTCATCATTGCCGAGCACTGGCTGGGCGCGCGCACGGATCTTTTCAACGTCGGCATCCAGGCCGGCGCTATCCTCGCGATCACACTGGTTTACTGGCGGCGCATCTGGCAGCTTCTCACTCGCTGGAGCGATCCCGGCAACCGCGACTATCTGTTCAAACTCGTCGTCGCGTTTCTGATTACCGTCGTCCTCGGGTTCATTGCCGTCAAGCTCGGCTTCAAGCTCCCGACGGCGATCGGTCCGATCGCCTGGGCGCTGATTGCGGGCGGCATCTGGATGATCGCGGCCGAGCGTTTCGCCGAGCGCCGCCCGGCTTCGAGCCGGATCACCTGGCCCGTCGCGGTCCTCGTTGGCGTTGCGCAAATGGTGGCGGGCATCTTCCCCGGCACCTCGCGTTCGGCGGCCACCATCTTCACGGCCATGCTATTCGGTACCAATAATCGTCCCGCGGCGACCGAGTTCGCATTTCTTGTCGGAATTCCGACCATGTACGCCGCCACCGCCTACGAGTTCTACAACGATTACCAGACGGGCAGCTGGGCGCATCAGAATTGGTCGGCTTTCGCGATCGGCTTCATCGTTTCGGTAATCGTCGCCTTCATTGCCGTCAAGTGGTTGCTCATCTACATCCGCACGCACCGCTTCACGCCTTTCGCCGTTTACCGAATCCTCCTCGGCATCGCGATTCTGGTCTTTCTCGCCGCCGCTTGATGATGCCTCGCCCCGGCGTGGTGGTTGACAGGCGTAAAACTTGGGGTATACTTGATTCCGGGCGAAGGAGTTCGCCACGGCAGCAGCCGGAATCGCCACCAGGCTAATAACTCCTGACGATTCGCAACGACTGCACGGCTTGCCAAAGAAGCCGTAGGGATGCCGTATGTCGCCCATCGCCAGGTTCCTCGTCATCAACCTGATCCAGGTGGCTTTC
>CAZKOE010000229.1:0-3797 GCA_964554305.1 uncultured Gammaproteobacteria bacterium | reverse complement strand
CGACGTAGTGATAGGGCGAGCGCCCGTTGGTGAACGCCGCCTGGGTGATGTCGAGCCCGTAGTATTCGATCGCGCGGAAGATGCGCAGTCCCGTATCCGCACTGTTGTGCGAGAGAAGAATCACATTCGTGCGTCGATGCCCGGCCTCGTTCAGCCGCAACAGCTTCTCGACCAGCGCGAAGGCGACACCGGGTTCGAGTAGCTCCTCCTCGCGGGCAATCTGGTATTCGGCATAGGCGGCAAGTCCCTGTTCGACGTAGACGTGGTGGCTCGCCTCGAGGTCGAACAACGCGCGCGAGGAAATGGCCACGGTCAGCGGCCTGGCATTCGCTGCGGGTAGCGTGTCGGAACTCATCCGTCCCCCGTGCCTCCATCGGATTCGAACAAGGGAACGATATCGGCGAAATAGACGTGGTCCCCGGGCAGAACGGCCTCGGAAACCGGTATCGGCGTGGCGCTTCCCCGGGCCGTATACAGGCCGAAGTACACGCCCTCCGCCACGGGCTTCGGGCTGCTGTCGCCGGGACCAGAGCCACCGCCGCAGCCGGGCAGCGGCGCGGCGAGCACGACTGCGGCGGCGAGACGAAACGAAACACGGAAGTGCATGAATACCCCGAAAACCGGACACACACAGGATAGACCAGACCGCGGCCGTGGCGCGAACATTCCCGCCGCCGATCGGTCATAATGTGCCGATTCAGCGCACAACGTCGAAACATGGACCCGATGCAGCCTCAGAACCAACCCCGCCGGAGCAGCAATCCCGCCATGCGCGCGATCGCCCGAAGAGGCCTCCCGCAGGCCGCCGCCGGCGAGACGCCGATGACGGTCGCCGGAACGATCAACCGCGCGATCGCGATGGTCGCGCTCGTCATCATCGCCGCCGCCTGGGTCTGGAGCCGCTACACGATGGCGCTCCCCGGCGGCGCCGAAGCCGCCGCCGGAGCGATTTCCGGCTATCTCATCGGCGGCATCATCGCAGGCCTCGCCCTCGCCCTCGCCACAGCCTTCAAACCCACCTGGGCGCGCTTCACGGCGCCCGCCTACGCGCTCGCCGAAGGACTTTTCATCGGCGGCATCTCGGCGATCTTCAACGCCCGCTATCCCGGCATCGTCCTTGAGGCGGTGGGGCTTACCTTCGCCGTGATGATCGGCATGCTGATTCTCTACCGCACGGGGCTCGTCAAGGTCACCCCGCGACTGCGCCGCGGCATCATGGTCGCGACCTTCGGCGTACTGCTTTTCTACGGCGCCTCCCTGCTGGCGGGCTTCGCCGGCGCGGACACCTCGATGCTCTTTGCGCACTCGAAACTTTCGATCGTGATCAGCCTCGTCATCGTCGCCATCGCGGCCTTCAATCTCGTGCTCGACTTCGACTTCATCGACCGCGGCGCTGCGGCCGGACTGCCCCGCTACATGGAATGGTACGGGGCCTTCGCGCTGACCGTGACCCTGGTCTGGCTTTACCTGGAAATATTGCGCCTGCTCGCCGCCGCCCGGCGGTAGCCGCCCGCGCAGGAGGTCATTCCGTGAAATTGTGCATCGTCCCCGCCACGCTCGCCTCGGCGTTTATCCTGCTGCCCGTTCTGGCATTCGCCGCAAGCAATTCCTCCACGGCGAGCAGCGCCCTCGCCCGCGGCGAGCAGGCCATGCGGGCCAAGAATTACAGCGAAGCCTACCGTCTGCTCGCCCCCCTCGCCCGGCAGGGGAACGCACGCGCCGAGGGTCATCTCGCCATTCTCTACCTGGAAGGCTGGGGCGTTCCGGAAAACCGGAAAAAAGCGTTCCAATGGGGTTTGAAAAGCGCGCAAGACGGCAACAAGTGGGCACAACTCCTGCTCGGCGACCTGTATTCGCGTGGCCAGTACGTGGAGAAAAACCCGGCCCGTGCCGTGCACTGGTACCACCGGGCCGCCGAGCAGGGACTCCGCTCGGCCGAAATCAAGCTCGCCCGCCATTACCTCTCCGGCGACGGCACAGCGGCCTCCCCCGTCAAGGCCGCCCACTGGTATGGCAAGGCGGCCACGCAGGGTTCTCCGGTCGCCATGACCTGGCTCGGCAAGGCTTACGACAAAGGCATCGGCGTCAAACCGAACGCACTGACCTCCGCGCGCTGGTACATGCAGGGTGCCTACAAAGGCAACCACGAAGCGGAATACCGGCTGGGACTCGCCTTCTCGCAGGGCAGGGGCGTCGGCGTCGATCCCTACACCGCCCTGCGCTGGTTCAAGACCGCCGCCAAGCATGACTATCCGCCGGGCGAGGACGCACTCGGCCAAGCCTATGCGCGCGGGCTCGGCGTCAAGCCCGATCCGACCGAATCGCTTTCCTGGTACCGCAAGGCCGCCCAGGCGGGTTATGCGCCGAGTCAGGTTCGCCTCGCTCTGCTCTTCGCCGCCCCTGGTGCCCACCAGAACCCCGCCACCGCCGCGGACTGGGCGCAAAAGGCGGCTGACCAGGGTTATCCGCCGGGCGAATACGTGCTTGCGCGCTTTTACCGCGACGGCTTCGGCGTCAAGACGAACTGGCAACGCGCGCTTGCCCTGCTGCAAAAAGCGGCGGAAGCGGGGCTGCCCGCGGCACAGTTGCAGCTCGGCCGACTACTCCAGACAGGGGCCGGCGGCGTGCGCAAAAACCCCGAGAAGGCGCTCGCCGTTTACCAGAAGGCCGCCGCCGAAGGCAACGGCGAGGCCATGGATCGGATTGCCGAAGCCTACCGCGAAGGCCGGGGCGTCAAGCGCGATCGCGGACAGGCCCTGGCCTGGACCCAGCGCGCCGCAGCGGCCGGCGACCCCGAAGGCGCCTACCGCCTCGGCATTGCCTACCAACGCGGCGACGGCGTCGATCAAAGCAACCGCAGGGCAGCCTACTGGCTCGCCAAGGCCGTGGCGGGCGGCTATCAGGAGGCCCGCAAACCCCTCGCGCGCCTCTGCGCCGGCCCGAGTACCTGCGACGCCAACCAGAGAACGCTGGCAACCACGGGCAAGCCCCGGACCATCGGCAGGCACGTCGCCGGCTCGGTGGGAATCGCCAAGGGCGAGGTGCACGAGAATCCCGATCTGTCGCAACTGACGCTGGCCGGCGCCGAAGAGCAGGCGACGACTTCCGGGCAGGCGGGCAACAAGGGTGCCTCCGGTGACTAGCCACAGCCGCAACCAAGCCGCGATTCCCGCAGCCGCTAGCACCGGCCACGATTCGAGGGCCCGCACCGCCCAGCCGGTCCGCTCTACCGCTACGCCGAACCCCGCGGCGCTAGGGCCCGCCAGCCGTCCTCAAGCGCCTCGGATCACTCAATCACCCGCGGTCTGCGTAACGACAATATCGTTCACGACACTTTTTACGCCTTTAGTGTCCTTGGCAATCCGGCCGGCGAGTTCGCGCTTGGCCTCCATGTTCACCGTACCCGTCAGCGTGACGACGCCCTGGTTCGTTTCGACGTGAATGTCGAAGCTCGACAAACCCTGATTGGCGGCGAGCTTCGCCTTCACCTGGGTCGTGATCGCGGCATCGGTCCCGTACCGGCCGACCTTCTTGCCGGCCGCCGCGATGCCCGTTCCCACTTGTTGCGCGCCCTGCTTGATTTGCTGCGTGGGCGACGTCTGCCGGGTGGACGGCTCCTGAGGTTCGCTCTTGTGGCAACCGGCGAGCCCCAAGCCGATGGCGACAAGTGCCGCGACGAATACGATGGAATACTTACTCATGTCCTACCTCCTTGAAGATTCCGGGTCAAAGACGCGGCTTCCGGCCGCGCACCAGATAAACGATTGCGGAAATAATGAACAGGATCAGAAAAATGA
>CAZKOE010000228.1:0-3799 GCA_964554305.1 uncultured Gammaproteobacteria bacterium | reverse complement strand
ATGACCTCCTGTGCAATAGCTCCAAATCAATGCCTTTCGCCGGCAACGGCCTTCGGCCTTATGCCGGCCTGCGTTCGCTCTCTTCCTGCCCCCTCCCCCTCGATGGGAGAGGGTTGGGGTGAGGGTGATCGTACTGACCGTAGGCCGGGATAACCCCGCACTTGATGCGGGGGTTCCCGGCGTCTCGTCTGAAATTGCCAACACTGCGAAGAAAGCCCCTCCAACTCCCCCCTCCCGAAGACGGCAAGGGGGAGAGTTGAATTACCGGTCATGGTGCTGGCGGCGGCGCCTGATCGTCGCGCGCAGCCACGGCACGCCGGCGGCGACGACACCGATGCCGGCGAGAATCCAGGTCGGATTCTCGGGCGAATTCACGCAGCCGCCAAAGGCCAAGGCGGTCCCGCCAAGTGCGAGCAGTCCGCACACGCCGGCGGAAAAACCAACCGCCAGTTTCACGCCCCTCGTCAATCCCTTGACGATCTCCTTCCCCCTTGGTCGAACTGGATGCTGACTCATAACTTTTCCTCCTGTCGGTAAACGATCCGCACGGCCCCACCGGCATCGGCGAGCCTCCGCGCGGGCTTCACCGGGAAGCGTAAAGCCGACTGGCGCCGGCGTCTACGGCAAATAATGCTCATTTTTTGCTCATTTTTTGCTCAATGTGCCTTTACGTCCGGCTCGCCGGGCGCTACAATCAAATTTGCCGGGGCGATGGCGCCGCGCTGGATTGGGGGATAGTCGCCAGATGCATGAGGAGAAAGGCAGCGAATCGGCGGACCAGGCGGAGCGCCAGGCCCCCGCTCAGCCTCTGAGCCGCAGGGACTTTGCCTCGGCTCTGCATCGGTCGCTGCGTCACTACCCGCGGCTGGAAACCCTGGAGGACAATCCGCTGCTCGACACGCGGATCGTCGCCGCGCGACTGCGTCGGGCGGAATCCCCGGAGACGCCCGCGCAGGCCTTGCGTGAGGCAATTCGCGAACAATGCCAGTCGTGGGCCAACGCCCCCAAAACCGCCGTTTTGGAGCGTGTGCTCAGGCTGACCTACCTCGATCCACTGCGCTCGCAGCAGGCGGTCGCCGATACCCTGAACATGAGCTGGAGCACATACCGGCGGCGACTCGCCGAGGCGCGCGAGTTGCTCACGACGCAACTCTGGCAGACCGAGCAGCTGCTCGCCACAGAACCCGCCCGCAAACCCGAGGCGAAGAAAGAAAGGAAAGCAACGCGCCCTCGCGGTCGCCAGGCAAGATTCGCGGTGACGGGGGTAGTTGGCGTCCTCGTCGTCGCCGGCCTGCTCGCCTGGCACTTCGGCCCCTGGCACGCGGCGAACGGGGCGCAAGCCGCGACGCCTTCCATCGCCGTTCTGCCCTTCGAGAACCTCTCAACCAACCCCGACAACGCCTACTTCGCCGCCGGCATCCAGGACGAAATTCTCACCCGTCTGGCTTCCATCGGTTCGCTGAAGGTGATTTCACGCACCTCCACCGCGCATTACACAAGCCGGCCCGACGACCTGCCCCGTATCGCGCGTCAACTGGGTGTCACAACGGTGCTTGAGGGCAGCGTCCAGAAATCGGGCGACGAAGTACACATCAACGTGCAGTTGATTGATGCCCGCACCCAAGCCCACATCTGGGCGCACAGCTACAATCGCAAACTCGACAAAGTCTTCAATGTCGAGGGAGAAGTGGCACAGGAGATCGCCGATGCGCTCAATACGGAACTGACGGCGACCGAGGCACACCGCCTGCGCAGACCGCCGACTCGCAACCCGCTGGCTTACGACCACTTTCTTCGCGGCCGCTATTACGCCAATCGGGCCTACTCGAGTCAACTCACATCCGATTACGATGATGCCATCAAGAGCTACAAAAAAGCCATCGGTGCCGACCCTGATTTTGCACTCGCCTACGCACGTCTATCACTCGCCCAATCAGCCAAACTTCACGTTATGAGCTTTCGAGGCGCATTTGATGCAGCTCTTGCGAAACAGATCAAGACGAACGCCGAGCGGGCGGCTCGACTCGCGCCCGACCTGGCACAGGCGCAACTGGCCCTGGGCTACTATCGCGACTACGCATTGCACGACACCGACGGCCAGTTGGCAGCCTTCAAGGCCGCGCTGGTACTCGATCCCCATAGCCCGGAAAGCCTTTTCGCGATTTCAGTTGCTTATGAGAATCAGGGCCATTTCAAAAAGGCCATCACAAATCTTGAAAAAGCTCTGGTGTACGATCCACAGAATATCGAGATGTTGGCGGAACTGGCCGTCCAGTACATGTACGTGCGCCGTTATGCCGACGCCGAGGCTACACTCAAACGCGCGCTGAGCATCAACCCGGCCTCCGTGAACATAATTCTTGATCTTGTAACAGCCTATGTCTTGGGCAGCGGAGATGTGACCCGCGCAATCGCATTAATCAACACGGCGCCCGCCAGCGTGAAAGACAATCCGGTTCTGAGGGATCAACATGCGGAGCTCGTATATGCTCTACGCGGCTATAAACGAGCGCGCCGAATGTTCAAACAACTGACCTCTGGAGGCAAAACCTCGGATTGGAGTATCCTGATTGAACAGGGGGATCTGGAATGGGCGGCCGGTAATCGGAAGCGCTCAAGGGAATACTACCGTCAGGCCGTAAGACTGATCAAAAGTCATCTGAAAAGTGAACCCAACTCCTGGCTCTACAATTACCTGGGATGGGCTTATGCACGCTTGGGAATGGACCACGCGGCGCTTGAACAAATGCGGAAGGCGTTAAAGTTGAATCCAATGAATAAACATCCGAAACCGCGCATGAATTCACTCCTGATGAAAGCTCAAATCGAGGCCCAATTGGGCCATGTGAAAAAAGCCGTGGACGGGCTTCGCAAGCTGTTCGACATGCCCAGCGGCTATGCTCTGTCGGTATCGCTGCTCAGGGTAGATCCAAACTGGGATTCGATCCAGCACGACCCACGTTTCCAGGCCTTGCTCAAGCAATACGGGCAGTCCGCCTCGGCCCCACGGGCGGCCGCCACCGGTTCATGACTCGCCGACATCGGGCGGTTATGGACGCGCCGCATGGACTGGCTCGGTCCGCCCGAGCTTGCGCGCGTGCGTGCAGCCGCTTCCTGCGTTCAACTCTCATGCGACTCGGGCATGGATGCGACCAAGACCCGCGACGCGGGTCTGTTCGCATGGGATACCGGATAGATTGCAGGCAAAATTGCGTTATGCTGACTCGCTTGGGATGATACCCGGTTAGCTCGAAGGTTGCCCCATATGGCTGATGTCTTCGTTTCCTACGCCCGCGCCGACAAGGCCCGCGTCGCGCCGCTCGTGGCCGCGCTCGATGCCAGGGGCTGGTCGGTGTGGTGGGATCCGGGCATCAGCCCCGGGCAGGAATTCGACGACGAGATTGATACGGCACTCGGGGCCGCCAAGGCGGTGCTGGTCGTATGGACGCCGACTTCCGTCGCCTCGCGCTGGGTGCGCGGCGAGGCGCGCGAGGCGGCCGACCGCGGCATCCTGGTCCCGGTGCGCTTCGACAAGGCACGCCTGCCCATTGATGTGCGCGCCATCCATACCACCGACCTCGACGGCTGGGGCGAAGACGCGGCGAGCCCGGCGGCGCAGGAGTTTCTGAATGCGCTGGCCGCGATGATCGAGCGCAGCCAAGCCGCACAGGCCGAGAAGTCAGGCAAGGCCGCTGACCCGTCGGTCGCAAAGACGTCCCCGCGCTTCTCGGTCTGCGTGCTGCCGTTCACCAACATGAGCGGCGAGCCGGAGCAGGATTACTTCAGCGACGGTATCAGT
>CAZKOE010000227.1:0-3800 GCA_964554305.1 uncultured Gammaproteobacteria bacterium | reverse complement strand
AGACGCTCAAGCTGCTGCTGGAGCTTCGGTGCGGGCCCGCGCTGACCTCGCGCGGTACGCGATCCGAACTTGATTGACCGTTTGATTGGCGACTTCGCGCACTGTGGGATCGTCGGCGAAACAACGAATCTTCTCACCGCTTACTTGGCTTGTGTGAGCCGCAAGCTCGATCGCCCGCTTGCTGTCTTGATCCAATCCACGAGCGCGGCGGGGAAATCCGCGCTCATGGAAGGGGTCTTGCAGATGATGCCGGAGGAGAGCCGGATCGCCTACTCGGCAATGACCGGGCAGAGCCTTTTTTACCTGGGCGAGACCGACTTGAAGCACAAAATCCTTGCCATTGCCGAGGAGGAAGGCGCCAGCCGCGCGGCTTATGCCTTGAAGCTGCTGCAATCGGAAGGCGTGCTAACGATCGCCTCGACGGGCAAAGACCCCGAGACGGGCAAGCTGGTGACGCAAGCCTACAAGGTTGAGGGGCCGGTGATGCTGTTCTTGACCACCACGGCGATCGAGATCGACGAGGAGCTACTGAACCGTTGTTTGGTGCTCAGCGTGAACGAGACGCGCGAGCAGACGCGCGCGATCCAGGCCGCGCAGCGGGCGCATCAGACCTTGGAGGGGCTTCTGGCCGATGCCGACAAGCAAACCGTGATCAAAGCCCACAGAAACGCCCAGCGGCTCTTGAAGCCCTTGCTGGTCGCCAATCCCTACGCGGAGCGCTTGACGTTCCGGGATGAAAAGACGCGCACGCGGCGCGATCACGTGAAGTATCTCACGCTCATCCGCGCGATCGCGTTGCTGCACCAGTATCAGCGCGAGGTCAGGCACGTGGAGCACGGCGGCGAGGTGCTCGATTACATCGAAGTCGAGCCCGCCGACATCGCCTTGGCGAACCAGCTTGCCAACGAAGTCCTCGGTCGCACGCTCGACGAGTTGCCGGCGCAGACCCGCCGGCTGTTGACGCTGATCCATGCTTACGTCACGGAACGCAGTGAGAAGGAAGCGATGGAGGTCTGCGATCTGCGCTTCACGCGGCGGGAAATCCGCGAGGCAACCGGTTGGGGACATACGCAACTGACGGTTCATCTGTGCCGGTTGGTGGAGATGGAGTATCTGGTGATGCACCGCGGCGGGCGTGGCCAAACGATGATCTACGAGCTGGCTTGGGACGGAGAAGGCGAAGCCGGCGAGAAGTTCTTACCGGGGCTGATTGACGCCGCACGGCTTGAAATGCAGGGCTACGACGGCAACCTGTCGGGGGTAAGCGCCAATCTGTCGGGATCAAATCGGCCCCAAATCGCCCCCAAATCGGGGGGTTGTCGGGGCAGCGAAAACGGTGCAAACGCAGGCACCGAGCCGCTTTGCGACGATCCGGCTGAAAATCCGCCAAAAATCGCGTCCAGAGCAGAAAAAAATGAAAAGCCGTCGTACTCGACTCATCGTAACGATCAACCTCTTCCTTTAGCCGCTCTCCAACCATGACGCTGCTGGAAATGTGGTCGGCGCGCTACGAGGTCGATGCACTCGCCCGCGGGCTCTCGCCGGCAACGCTCAGGGGGCGTCAAGCGAGCCTCAGGGGCTTCTTTGCCTGGTGCGCGGAGCGCAGCATCAGCGAGCCCCAAGAGATCAGCCTGGCGCTCTTGGAGCGCTATCGCCGGCACTTGTACTACTACCGCGCCCGCTCGGGTCGCCCGCTCTCGATCGCGACCCAGCAGGGGCGCCTGTCGGACATCCGGATCTTCTGCCGCTATCTGACGCGTCAGGGCGTGATCGCCTACAACCCGGCGGCCGAGTTCGACTTGCCGCGGGTGCATCGGCGGCTTCCGCGGGCGATCCTGAGCGTGGCCGAGGTCGAGGCCGTCTGCCGGCAATGCCTGCTTCACGAGGAGACCGGCCTCCGTGATCGGGCGATCATCGAGGTGCTGTATGCCACCGGCATCCGGCGCATGGAGTTGACGAACCTCGATCTCTACGACGTGGACCGCGAACAAGGCACGCTCATGGTGCGCGAGGGCAAGGGGCGCAAGGATCGCCTGCTGCCGATTGGCGAGCGCGCCTTGGCTTGGCTTGATCGCTATCTTGAGGACGTGCGTCCGATCCTTCTCGTCGGCAATCTCGACGATAAAGCCTTGTTCTTGAACGACCGCGGCGAGCGCTTCCGGGTGCATCAACTCTCCGACAAGGTGCGGGCCTTGCTCAGCGCTGCCGGGATCGAGAAACCCGGCGCCTGTCACCTGTTCCGCCACACGATGGCGACCTTGATGCTGGAGAATGGAGCGGACATCCGCTTCATCCAGGCGATGCTCGGGCACGCGAGCCTTGCGGCCACCACGATCTACACCCAGCTCTCGATCCGCGCGCTCAAGGAAGTCTATGCGCGCACCCATCCAGCCAAGCACGTCCCGCGCAGTCGGCGGGCCGAAGGCACAAACACCGAGCCCGAGGAGGCCGAACTGTGGCAGGCACTGGACGCCGAAGCCGGCGAGGAGAAACGATGAGCGCACAGCCTATAATGGAGCCAGTCTCGCTTACATTAAACCGGAGCCCTCCCATGAGTGTCGTTGCAGAGGAAGTTGGCACCGTGTTGAAGCATCTGCCCGCCGACAGCACGTTGGAGGACGTCCAGTACGGACTCTATGTGCTGGAGAAGGTCAAGCGCGGGTTGGCCGATGCGGATGCCGGGCGCACGCTGACGCAGGATGAAGTCGAAGAACGGCTCGCCAAGTGGCTCGACGGGTAATCTGGTCGCTGGAGGCGGCCGAGGATGTGGAGGCCATTGCCGAGTACATCGAGCGTGACTCCCCGCGTTATGCGGCCGCGGTGGTCGGGAAAATAGTCGCCCTGACTCGCAGTCTTCCCGAATATCCCCGCATGGGGCGCAAAGTGCCCGAGTTGGATCGCGATGACATCCGCGAGCGCTTCGTTTATAGCTACCGCTTGATCTACCGGATCCGTGAGGAGGTGATCGTCGTGGTGAACGTGATCCACGGTCGCCGCCTCTATCAGCCGGATGCGGATCGGTTCGACTGAACCGGAGATGGTGGCGATCTGACCGCCTGTCACGGTGCTTGCGAGTGTGCGCCCGGCGGCGCTTCGGCCGCGCGAGGCGCGCGTCCTTCGCGGCGCCGGTCGCACGCAAGCACCGCGCCAGGCTGCGCCGGCGTTGAGGTTGTGCTCGGTGGCTTCGTTCAGCGTCGTCACAAAGAGTAAGCGGCACGCCGGCTTGCGCCCGCGTGCAAGAGTCTGCTACATCGCGCCCGCCCGATGCGAGGCGCAACTGGCGGTTGCGCCCCCAGCCCCGCAGGGGCTTTCCACCGGCCACCAAACATAACGCGGGAGGATTATGCGCAGCGGGCAGCTACGCCGCCCGCTGTTCGCTTCGCCGCACAATCCGCGTTCATGTTCACTGGCCGGGGGCGGGCTGCGCCCGCCCAATAAGTGCGGCTTCGCCGCGTTTATTGATAGCCCCGCCCGGCCGGTCTTGCCGCGCGGGCTCCAGCCCGCTTACGCGGTCTTCCGTCCCCGCGCGTCAAGCCCGGCCACCCACCCCCAAGAGAGCAGCTAAGGAGAAAAGCCCATCGGTGCTAAACTGCGCCTCATGGGAGAAGCTGCTGTAGCCGAAAAACCGCCTCTAGGCGATTTTTTTGGGAATCGCCGAAGGCGTCGGGGAAATCGTCGCCTAAGCCCTTATCGCGTCGGGGAAAAATGGCTTCCGCTACGACAAAGTGCCTCGGGCCCGCACGTTGACTACAACGCGCGCCTCTACGATCCGAAGCTCGGGCGGTTCCTCTCCACCGATC
>CAZKOE010000226.1:0-3804 GCA_964554305.1 uncultured Gammaproteobacteria bacterium | reverse complement strand
CCATCCCGGCGAATCGCGATTCAAGCGCACTCGCCAACGGTTGCAACGCTTCGCTCACCGACAATTCCTTATCTTGCAATCGTGTTGGTGCGGCGGATCTTCTTCTGCAACTGGATCACGCCATAGACGAGTTGCTCGGCGGAGGGCGGGCAGCCGGGAACGTAGATGTCCACGGGCACGATGCGGTCGGAACCGCGTACCACCGAGTAGGAATAATGGTAATAGCCTCCGCCGTTCGAACAGGAACCCATCGAGATCACCCAGCGCGGCTCGGGCATCTGGTCATAGACCTTGCGCAGCGCCGGTGCCATCTTGTTGACGAGCGTCCCGGCGATGATCATCACGTCGCTCTGGCGCGGGCTGGGCCGGAAAATCACGCCGAAACGATCGAGGTCGTAGCGCGCGGCGCCGGCGTGCATCATCTCCACGGCGCAACAGGCCAGGCCGAAGGTCATCGGCCACAGGGAACCCGTGCGCGCCCAGTTCACCACCTTGTCCACGCTCGTGGTGACAATACCCGCGGGAAGCTTGCCTTCTATTCCCATTCGAGCGCGCCCCGCTTCCACTCGTAAATGAAGCCGACGATGAGAACGGCGAGAAATACCGCCATCGCCAAGAGTCCCAGAAGACCGATATTTCTCAGCGCGACCGCCCAGGGAAACAAAAAGGCGATCTCCAGATCGAAAATGATGAACAGGATCGCGACGAGATAGTAACGAACATCGAACCGCATGCGGGTGTCTTCGAAGGCCTCGAAGCCGCACTCGTAGGGCGAAAGCTTTTCGGGATCGGGCTTGTGCGGGCCAAGGAAAACGCCGACGGCGATCAATATGGCTGCGAGCCCGGCACCCGCACCGAGAAAGATCAAAACCGAAAGGTAGTTATGAAGATACATGGCCCGCCGTCGTTTTCGATCAATCCTAACATTTTAACGCACATCTCCGCGGCGGCGTAAGAGCGTGTTGTTTGCCGGCAATCGAGACAATGATGTCACAGCCCGCGCGGATCGCAATCTGGTGCGGATGGCCGGACTCGAACCGGCACGGCTTGCGCCACTGCCCCCTCAAGACAGCGTGTCTACCAGATTCCACCACATCCGCATGGCCAGGATTTTAACCTTGAGACTCGCGAA
The DNA here is from genome assembly GCA_964554305.1 of uncultured Gammaproteobacteria bacterium. Classification (GTDB taxonomy): domain Bacteria; phylum Pseudomonadota; class Gammaproteobacteria; order JAKDMP01; family JAKDMP01; genus JAKDMP01. Next base: position 2,672 of record CAZKOE010000226.1, on the reverse strand, counting down.
AGATCACCGGCACCAAACCGTTACTCCCGTATCGCGGTACCCCCGCTCCCCCGGATTTCACGGGCCGTCGACCGGCTTCAACGCTTCAACTTCCTCCCGTTTTTGGCGCCGGCGCCGGCGTAGTCGCTTTTATCGCGGGCCGCACGGTTGCCGCGGCCGGTACGCCGGCACGCACGCTGCCTTGCGCCTGCGGCATGGTCACAAGCCCGGCCCGCGGCGCGGAAGCGGGAGCAGCCGTCGAGGGTTGCTGCGCCATCAGGCTCGAGGGCTTCGCCGCCCCATGCTGACCGAGCCAGGCCATGACCACCGCGAGAATCATGAACAGAGCCATCAGGACACCGGTCGTGCGGCTCAGAAACGAACCGGAACCGCGGGCACCGAATACCGTACCCGATGCGCCGCTGCCGAAGGCCGCACCCGCATCGGCACCTTTCCCCTGCTGCAGAAGAATCAAGACGATCAGGACGATCCCGAGAATCACCATGACCGCAATCAGAATGGAAAACAACATTGAGCGACCTCAATTCACATCCGACCGCACCCGCGCCCGCGCGGCCGCGACTATTGCCAACAAATCCCCGGGGGCGAGCGATGCCCCACCAACCAGCGCGCCATCGACGTCGGGCTCGGCGAGAAAGGCCGCGGCATTCCCCGGCTTGACGCTTCCGCCGTAGAGAATCCGCAGCGCTCCCGCCACCGTCCGGTCGTGGCGCGCGACCGTCTCCCGTACCAGGCCGTGCATTTCCTCGGCAACCCCGGGCGTCGCCGCACAACCCGTACCGATCGCCCAGACCGGCTCGTAGGCAACCGCGGCATGGGCGAAGACGCCCGCGCCCCGATACCGAATCACCGCCTCGACCTGGGCACAGACCACCGCCTTGGCCTGGCCGGCATCGCGCTCTCCGCGGCTCTCGCCGACGCAGAGAATCGGCATCAGCCCCGCGGCCTCGACCGCTGCAAACTTGGCCGCCACGGTAGCGTCGCTTTCTCCGTGCCGTTCGCGGCGCTCCGAATGCCCCACGATCACGGCGCGACAGCCCAGATCGGCCAGCATCGCCGCCGACACCTCGCCGGTAAAGGCACCGTCTTCCTGCTCGGGCGAACAATCCTGCGCGCCGAGCGCGACACCATCCAGTGCCGCAAGGCCGGCCGCCATCGGCGCCAGATAAGGTGCCGGCGGGCACAGCATCACCTCAACGCCGGCACCGATTCCGCCACTGCCGAGCCCTGTGAGGTAGTCATCCAGCATGCCGAGCCGCCCGTGCATCTTCCAATTGGCGGCGATTAACGGGCGGCGCATCCGGTGCCCCGTCGCGACAAACGGGGAATTGTAACAGGCCCGTAAAGACGGTGGGAACCGACTACCGGCGGGCGGCCGCCTCGACGGCGGCCCCCAGCTCGCTGGCGCAAGCTTCGACGAAGGCGAGTTCCGGGCCTTCCACCATCACCCGGATCAAGGCCTGAGTTCCGGAGGGGCGCAAGAGTACCCGGCCCTGCCCGGCAAGCCGTGCCTCGATCCCGGCAACCGCTCGTTCGAGTGCCGCATCGCGCATGACTTCCTCGTGCCCGCATCCGTTCAGTTCGACATTGACCAGCACCTGCGGATACTTGACGAGGGGTGCGCAGAGCTCCGCCAGGGATTTGCCGAGCGTGACGATCTCGCTCATGACGGCGAGCCCGGCAATGATGCCGTCACCCGTGCTCGCGCGGTCGAGACATACGATATGTCCGGAATTCTCTCCGCCCAGGATGCCGCCCGCGGCATCCAGCCGTTCGAGCACGTAGCGATCGCCGACGGCGGCACGCTCGAAGGGGATGCCGGCGGCGGCCAGGGCTTCCTCGAGGCCGAGATTGCTCATCACCGTCCCCACGACCGGTCCGCGCAGGGCGTTGCGCCGGGCGCGTTCCATCGCGATGACATAGAGGAGATCATCGCCATCGTAAACCCGGCCACCGGCATCGGCGGCAATCACTCGATCGCCGTCGCCGTCGAAGGCGAGACCATAATCGGCCCCCGCGGCCGCTACCGCCTCCACGATTCCTTCCGGATGCGTCGAGCCGCAGCCGGCATTGATGTTGTAACCGTCCGGATTCACTCCGACGGCGTCGACCTCGGCACCCAGTTCGCGAAACACGGGGGGGGCAACCGCGTAGGTCGCTCCGTTCGCACAATCGAGGACGAGTCCGAGCCCGGTGAAATCCGTATTTCCGGGAAGCGTGGCCTTGCAGAATGCGATGTAACGGGCCTTGGCGTCTTCCATCCGCCGTGCCTGCCCGACCCGTTCCGCCGCTACCGTCTGCATCGGTGCGGCGAGCACGCGTTCGATCTCGACCTCGAGCGCATCGGGAAGCTTGCGCCCGTTGCCGCCGAAGAGCTTGATCCCGTTATCCCCGCTCGGATTGTGCGAGGCGCTGATGACGACGCCGAGCGTCGCCCCCGAGGCCCGGGTGAGATGGGCAATCGCCGGGGTCGGCATCGGCCCCAGGAGCCGCGTGTCCATTCCGGCGGCGGAAAAGCCCGCCTCGAGGGCTGATTCGAACATATAGCCCGAACGGCGCGTGTCCTTGCCAATCACGGCGACCCCGCCGCCCTCGGGACGCAGCACACGCGCCGCGGCCCAACCGAGCTTGAGCGCGAACTTCGGCGTCATCGGCCCCTCGCCCACCCGACC
>CAZKOE010000225.1:0-3872 GCA_964554305.1 uncultured Gammaproteobacteria bacterium | reverse complement strand
GAAATCCGCGCGGGTGATGAAGAAGGCCGTCGCGTATCTCTTGCCCTACATGGAACAGGAAAAGGACGCGATGAGCCGTGCCAAGGGCAAGATCGTGATGGCGACGGTCAAGGGTGACGTGCACGACATCGGCAAGAACATCGTCGGCGTCGTGCTCGCCTGCAATAATTACGATGTCGTGGATCTCGGCGTCATGGTGCCGGCGGCGAAGCTTCTGGAGACGGCGCGCAGCGAGAAGGCCGACATCGTCGGCGTGTCGGGGCTGATTACGCCGTCGCTCGAAGAAATGGCACACGTCGCGGCGGAGATGAAGCGCCAGGGTTTCACGATTCCCCTGCTCATCGGCGGTGCGACGACGTCGCCGACGCACACTTCCGTCAAGGTGGCGCCGAAGTACGACGGGCCGACAGTATATGTCAAGGACGCTTCGCGCGCCGTCGGGGTGGTTTCAAAGCTCCTGGGTACGAATCGCGATCAATACGTGGCCGGGGTGAACGCGAATCACGAAACGGTACGCGAGCATTATGCGAAAAAGCAGCGGGGCGGGCGGTTGATTCCGTTTGCCGACGCGCGCGCCAACGCGCCCGCGATCGAATGGCCGGGGTACGAGCCCCCGGCACCGCGCGAACCCGGGATTCATGTATTCGAGAGGTTCCCGCTGGCCGACATTCTTCCCTATGTCGACTGGACGCCGTTCTTTCATGCCTGGCAGGTGCGCGGCAGCTATCCGAAAATCCTCGACGACCCCGACAAGGGCGAGGCGGCACGCAAGCTCTTCGCCGATGCGGAGGCGATGCTCGCGCGCATGATCGAGGAAGACTGGGTTGAGGCGCGTGCCGTCGTCGGGCTTTTCCCGGCCGCGCGGGTCGGGCCTGAATCGGTCGCGATTTACACGGACGAAGCCCGCGGCGGCGAGCGTATGCGGCTGGAGTTCCTGCGTCAGCAGCAGCAGAAGCCGGACGGCAAGTTCAACTACAGTCTCGCCGACTTCATCGCGCCCGTCGCGAGCGGCAAGACGGATTGGATGGGCGCCTTCGCCGTCAGCGCGGGATTCGGCACGGCCGAGCGCGTGACGGCCTTCAAGAAGGCGAACGACGACTACGACGCGATCATGGTCGAGGCGCTGTCCGACCGCCTGGCCGAAGCACTGGCCGAGTTCATGCACGCCAGGGTGCGGCGCGAACTCTGGGGTTACGTGTCGGACGAGGCGCTCGCGAACGAGGACCTGATCGCCGAGCGCTACCGCGGCATTCGCCCCGCACCCGGTTACCCGGCCTGCCCGGAGCACAGCGAAAAGGCCAAGCTCTGGTCGCTGCTCGACGTGCATCGGCACGTGGGCATCGAACTGACCGAAGGCTTTGCCATGTGGCCCGGCGCCGCGGTGAGCGGCTGGTACTTCGCCCATCCCGAATCGCGCTATTATGCGGTCGGCAAGATTACCCGCGACCAGGCGGCCGACTACGCCGCGCGCAAGGGCTGGAGTCTCGCCGAGGCCGAACGCTGGCTTGCCCCCAACCTCGCCTATACGCCCGAGGAAGAGCGCGAAGCCGCCTGAGAAGTGAGGGAAGAGGAGTGAGAAGTGAGATACCGGTGCGAGACGAGAGGCGGCATGTGTGACGAGTTGCTACCTCTCCCTTCGCTTCTAATCGCTCACTTCTCTCCCGAGCGCCCGTAGTCGTCGTCGTAGCGCACGATGTCGTCCTCGCCGAGGTAGCTACCCGTCTGTACCTCGACGAGTTCGAGCGGGATGCTGCCGGGATTGCGCAGCCGATGCTTCGTGCCGAGCGGGATGTAGGTGGATTGATCCTCGGTGATCAAAAACTGTTCCTCGTCGCGCGTGACTTCGGCGGTGCCGCGCACGACGGTCCAGTGTTCGGCGCGATGGTGGTGCTTCTGCAGGGACAGGCTGGCGCCGGGCTTCACGCAGATGTGTTTGACCTGGAACCGATCGCCCGTCACCATGCCTTCGTACCAGCCCCAGGGGCGGTGTACGCGGCGGTGCGCGAGCCGCTCGGAGCGCCCGCTTTCGGCCAGGCGTTTGACCAGCAGCTTGACGTCCTGGCTGCGGCCCCGATCGGCGATCAGCACGGCGTCCGGCGTTTCCACGACGACCTGGTTTTTGATGCCCAGCGTGGCGACCAGACGGCTTTCCGCGCGGATGTAGGTGTTTTCCGTATCTTCCAGGAGCGTATCGCCGATGCAGACGTTTCCGGCGGAGTCGTGGGCATGGATTTCCGCCAGACTCTGCCAGGAGCCGACGTCGTTCCAGCCGACGTCGAGTGGGATGGTGACGGCGCGCCGGGTGTGCTCCATGACGGCATAGTCGATGGAGATGGAGGGACCGCGGCAGAATGCGGCGGGATCCAGCCGCAGGAAGTCGCAATCCTGATACGCGGCGGCGTAACTGTCACGGACGGCGTTCAGAACGTCGGGCGCGTACAGGGCCAACTCCTCGAGGTAGCGGGCGGCGCGCATGAGGAACATGCCGCTGTTCCAGTAGTAGGCGCCGGACTCGACGAACCCCGCGGCCCGTTTCGCATCGGGTTTCTCGACGAATTCGGCGACGGGCCGCCAGGCCTCCGCGCCGGAGGCGGCGGCGCGGATGTAGCCGTAGCCGGTTTCCGGTGTGGTCGGGACGATTCCGAAAACCGCGAGGTATCCGTCGCGGGCGGCCGGGGTGCCGGCTTCGATGGCCGCGCGAAACCCCTCGGCGTCCCGGATGACGTGGTCGGCGGGGAGCGCGAGGATGAGCGAGTCGGCGTTGCGCTCGCTTGCGGCCAGCGCGGCGGCGGCCAGTGCCGGCGCGGTATTGCGCCCTTCGGGCTCCAGCAGAATCGTGGCGCCGGCAACCCCGGCTTCGCGAAGTTGCTCCGCGGCGAGAAAGCGGTGCTCGGCGTTGGCGACGACAATGGGCGCCTGCAGATCCGCCAGGCCCTGCAGGCGTTCGAGCGTGGCCTGGAACAGGGTCGCGTCATTTCTGCCGAGGGACAGAAATTGTTTGGGGTACAACTCACGGGACAGAGGCCAGAGCCGTGTGCCGGAACCTCCGGACAGAACGACTGGAATCAGCATTGGCGCTTTTTTTCTGAAATATTTCAATCATAGCATTCAAGCGGCAGCCTGCGTGTTTTGCCGGTTGCGATGCGATGATGCGCGAGTCGTTTTCGTATAATTCCGGCTCCGATTCGGCCGTTAACAAGAGCCCGCCCATGATCGCCAGTACCTGTTGCCGCAGCCTTTGATGCCGGAGCTTGAGGCAACCCGAATCGGCGTGATCGGTCTCGGTTACGTGGGGCTGCCGCTCGCGGCTGCCTTCGGACGTGTTTTCCCGACCGTGGGCTTCGATGAAGACGCCGGGCGGATCGCCGAATTGCAGGGTGGCTCGGATCGTACCCGGGAGCTCGGTGCGGAAGAATTGGCGGCGGCGCAACGGTTGCACCTGAGCGCCGACCCCGGTGCACTGCGGGACGCCAACTTTTACATCGTGGCGGTGCCGACGCCACTCGCGAGGGACGGGACGCCCGACCTCGGACCCTTGCGCCAGGCGAGCGAGACGGTGGGCAGAGTTGTCGCCGCCGGCGACATCGTGGTGTTCGAGTCCACCGTTTATCCCGGCGCGACCGAAGAAGAGTGCGTGCCGACGATCGAGCAGGTTTCCGGGTTACGCTGCAACGAGGACTTCTTCGTGGGTTACAGCCCGGAGCGGATCAACCCGGGCGATCGCAAGCGGCGGCTCACCGACATCGTCAAGATCACTTCGGGCTCGACGCCGGAAGCGGCGGAGCGCGTAGATGCCGTGTATCGCGAGGTAATCCGCGCGGGCACCTACAGGGCCCCGAGCATCCGCGTCGCCGAGGCGGCGAAGGTCATCG
>CAZKOE010000224.1:1579-3941 GCA_964554305.1 uncultured Gammaproteobacteria bacterium | reverse complement strand
TCTGCGTCATCGCCATCGCGAGGTCGGGGGCGACGTTGGTGAAGCCCGGCCAGGCTTGTCCGCCAGCCCTGGGGAAGGCTTGTCCGCCGGTGTCCTTCAGTTCCTTGGGACCCCATTGCCAGGCAAGGGTGACCTTGTAGTTCAGCGTTTTGTATTTGTGCTTCGGCTTGTATTGCAGGTAATTGATCAGGTAGTGGTGAAAGGCAGCCGTGAACGCCGGCATGATCGCCCCCATCGCCGGGTCCCAATGTTTCTGGTATTCGCCGAGGAGGTCAACGTTCCAGCCGGTGTAGCGCGCATCGAGCCTTCCAGTCACCTGTTTGTGGTCGCGCAGTAGTTCCTTCTCGAACTGGCCGTTGTTGACGCGCAGGTTCGCCTTGTCCCAGTAGGCCGCCGACAACCCCGTGTACTGGTGGAGTTTCCGGATCACGTCGGCGCGGGTCGTGGCGTCGAGTCTCGCCCCCGCATTGAGTGCGTCGGCATATTCACCCATCGCGAATTGTTCGACCGTTGCGAGAAAGGGCTTGAGTTCCTTCGGTTGTGCCGGGAGTGCCTTGTGGTACCAGGCGATCGCCGCGTAGGAGGGCAGGAAGAGATCGTAGGCGAGATCGTTGCCGGGCGCGAACGAGGCCGTCTCGAAGTTGAGGATCGAGGAGAGGAGAATCACGCCGTTCAGCGCGATGCCCTTTTGCTGGAGAACTTCGGCGAGCGCCGCCGAGCGCGTCGTGCCGTAGCTTTCGCCGAGCAGGAACTTGGGGGAATTCCAGCGCTGGTACTTGTCGAGGTAGAGGCGGATGAACTGGGCAAAGGCCTGGGCGTCCTGGTTTACGCCATAGAAATCCTTCGGCTTGCCCTTGCCGACGAGGCGGCTGAAGCCGGTGCCGGGGGCGTCAATGAAGACAAGGTCGCTTTTGTCGAGCAGGCTCTGGTCGTTGTTCACGAGCCGGTAGGGCGCGGGCGACGTCGCCTTGTCATTTGCCATGACGATTCGGCGCGGGCCGAAGGCGCCCATTTCGAGGAAGAACGAGGCCGAGCCCGGCCCGCCGTTGTAGAGAAAGGTGATGGGGCGCGAACTCTCGTCGCTCACCCCATCCTGGGTGAAGGCCACGAAGAACATCCGTGCCGTTGGCTGATGCTTGCCGTTGTGCAGGGTGAGGCTCCCGGCCCTCGCCGTGAAGCGCACCGTTTCGCCGCCGACGCGCAGACTGTGGTGGGTGACGGCGAACTGCGGCGGCATGAGTCCTGTGCCGGCGCTTGCCGTTGCCGTCGCGGGCGCGGCGGCGAGGGCGGCGCCGGCGTACAGGAAGGAAGCGGCGGCGAAAGGCAATATCGAACACAAACGGTTCGGCATGGAAGATTCTCCTGATCCTGCGACGTGACTAGTGTAGGGGAGGCGCGGGTTAAGATGTTGCGCATGGACCGGAGTTCAACGCAAGCCACGAATGCCGCGGGTCGCCTGCAGGCGAAGGCCGAACGGTTGCTCGCCGAGGCCGATGTCCGGATCAATGGCGATCGGCCCTGGGACATCCGGATTCATGATCCGCGCGTGTTTGCGCGCGTGTTTGCGCACGGCTCGCTCGGCTTCGGCGAATCCTACATGGACGGCTGGTGGGATGCCGAACGGCTGGATGAAATGTTTGCGCGCGTGCTTGGCGCACGCATTGACGAGCGGCTGGCGGTTCCGCAGAAGGTGGCGCGCTGGGCGCTCGGCCATCTCGTCAACCTGCAAAGCGGGCGGCGGGCGTTCAAGGTCGGCGAGGCGCATTACGATCGCGGCAACGATCTGTTCGAGCGTATGCTGGACAAGCGCATGATTTACAGTTGCGGCTACTGGAAGGACGCCGCAACGCTGGATGAGGCGCAGGAGGCGAAACTCGATCTCGCCTGCCGTAAACTCGGGCTCGAATCGGGCATGAAGCTGCTCGACATCGGCTGCGGCTGGGGCGGCATGGCGCAATACGCGGCGGAAAAATACGGCGTTTCCGTCACCGGCATCACCGTTTCGAAGGAGCAGGCCGAGTACGGGCGGAAGCTCTGCGCGGGGCTTCCCGTCGAAATTCGCGTCGAGGACTACCGCGCCCACCAGGGCGAGTACGACCGCATCGTCTCAATCGGCATGTTCGAGCACGTCGGGCATCGCAACTACCGCACCTACTTCCGGACGGCGCGCCGGCTCCTGAAACCGGACGGTCTGTTCCTGCTCCATGCAATTCACGGCAACGTCTCACTCACGCGCACCGATCCGTGGATCGAGAAGTACATCTTTCCGAACGGCATGATCCCCTCGCCGCGGCAGGTGACGCGCGCGATCGAGCGGCTGTTCGTGATCGAGGATCTGCACAACTTCGGCGCCGATTACGAC
>CAZKOE010000224.1:0-1479 GCA_964554305.1 uncultured Gammaproteobacteria bacterium | reverse complement strand
GATCGAGCGGCTGTTCGTGATCGAGGATCTGCACAACTTCGGCGCCGATTACGACCGGACGCTCATGGCCTGGCACGAAAATTTCGAGCGCGCCTGGCCGGAACTGAAGGACAGGTACGGCGAGCGTTTTCGCCGCATGTGGAATTTCTACCTCATGTGCTCGGCCGCGACCTTCCGCACCCGCAGCGATCAACTCTTCCAGATTCTCCTTTCGCCGAACGGCATTCGCGGCGGCCTGCGCGTCCCGCGGTAGGCGCAGCGACCCTCCGCCGCGATAACGCATCGAGGCGATCCGAACACCCGGTATGGCGTCCGTGCGTGAAGGAATCGCGCTCGAGGCGACTGTTTTTACAGATCGGGTTGGTGGGCGGCGAGGATGATTCCGGCGATGGCGCTCGCGAAGATGAGGGCGGCGAGCGCGTAGTAGGGGATCTGCCACAATGGATGGCGGCGGCTGCCGATCAGGCCCCAGGTGAACAGCGGCATCGCGATGGCGACGAGGATGCTGCCGGCAATCGTCATGCGGTACAAGCCGGCGAGGGTGCCCGCCACCGTGCCGGCATTGCCGAGATTGAAGATCAGCCATTCCAGTGCGACGAGGTACGGCGGAAGCCGTGCGGCGAGCCGGGCCTGGCCCCAGCCGAGTGCGAATTGAGCGACGCCGACGACCAGCACGAGATAGGCTACGAGCCAGACCAGAACCGGAATCGGCCGGCCGGAAATCCGGGCCGCGAGTAGCCCGCCGGCTACGATGGCCATTACGCCGAGCAGCGTGAACGGCGCCATTGCCGCGCGTCGGGAGGTGAAAGTTGCCATGCCTGTGATCGTCGTGCCCGCAACGCAGCGGATTGTATCGGTTATGTCGCCCGCCCGCGGTGATGATTGAACGGGCGCCAGGTTCCGAAACTTCGTATGCGCGGGGCTATTTCGGCGATTTTGCGAAGAAAGCCACGGCCGATGGGATTCGGTCGAGCCCTAGGCCCGCCGGTGCATAGGGGGCATCGTATCCGTAGGAGCCCGCCCGCCGCGTGTAAGTTGCCTTGGTCATGCGGATGTCCATTAGTTCGCGGTTATTTGAGCATGTCCCAGAGGAAGTTGTAGTCCATCGCGAACATGGTCGCCGACTGTTTGGCGTCGGCGCCGGAGCCGTGACCGCCGCCGCGGTTCTCGTAGAACCAGACGTTCTTGTAGCCCATGGTTTGCATCTTCGCCGCCATCTTGCGTGCCTGCTCGGGGCCGACGCGGTCATCACTGGTGGTCGTGTAGAACAGCACCGGCGGGTAGTCCCGGTCCGGTTTGACATTTTCGTACGGCGACCAGCTCTTCATGTACGCCCAATCCCTGGGATTGGCGGGGTTGCCGTACTCGGCGATCCAGGAGGCGCCGGCTTCGAGGTAGATGTAGCGTTTCATGTCGAGCAGCGGGACGTTGCAGGCGATGGCGCCGAAGAGTTGCGGATGGTTGATGAGCATGTTGCCC
>CAZKOE010000223.1:0-3979 GCA_964554305.1 uncultured Gammaproteobacteria bacterium | reverse complement strand
TCGATCCTAAAACAATGATGCCTACTGGTAACAGCATCTTGGTCCCGGGTGCCCCGTCCAAGAACCAAGGGTTCGGCAACGATAATTTTCTTGCCTACGATCCGTTAAGTAATACCTGGTACGCCGGAGGGCAATACCAGACTGCCATCATCTTCCATTTCGATTCTTCTGGAACCTTACTTGATTCCTCAAAAAATCTCATAAAAGTGTTAACTGTTTTAGGTTTGGCCTACAATGCGGCGACTGGGCACCTGTTCGTATTGGGTGGGGACCATCATACGATCGAGGTGCTTGATGCAAAGCAGGGTTACGCGCTAGTAAGGGCGTTTGACATCAAGGGGTTCGTTATGAGTGGTGCGTACAGGCACGGGCTGGGCTATGATTGTAATGGTGATCTGTGGATCATCAATGGAAACAATGTCGTATGGCAGGTGCCTTCCGGAGAAACCGGCTGGTGTGTGGCGAAAGGTATTCCATGGTTGACTTTGGCGCCCGAGACAGGGTCTGTGTCGGCCGGTGTTTCGACGACGGTAACGCTCAACCTAGATGGCACGGGGCAAAAAGAGTACACAACGTCGAAGGTCCAGCTCGCGGTAACGGGGTACACGCCTTATCCGGTACCGCGCATTCCACTTACTGTTACCTGGGATCCGCAGCCAGTGAATCTTTCGTTAGCCGGAACAATTGGTCCGTCCTCACCGCGGAAGGGAAATACCTTGCTGTATACACTTACCGTTCGCAGTCAACACGCGAACAACCACGGTGCGGCAACGCAGGTCAAGCTCACTTACCCGTTACCTCAAGAGGTAAGCTACGTGGCTGCCAGTGGCGATGCGAGTTGTACGGCACCGTCCCCCGGCGGTTCCGTGCCGGTGCCCGCCACTGGCGGTTCGCCCGTGGATACCGTGATCTGCGATTTCGGTACGATCGCACTCGGTGACTCCAAGACTGAAACTCTGGCGATCAAGGCGGATACCGCCGGCAAGCTGGCGAGTCACTTCAAGGTCAGCGCCCGCGAACCCGACAGCGATGGCGACAATAACAGCCTCACGCTTTCCAGCGACGTTATCGGCACCGCCGACCTTGCGCTCAGCGCCGACAAGGCCTCAATCCCGGCGGGCGGAACGGGTACGCTTGTGCTCACGCTCGACAACAAGGGCCCCGATCCGGCCTCGGCCGTGCAGATTCGCGCCAGGGTGGGCGCCGACGCGGTTCATCTCCAATCGGCGAGTGCCTCGCAGGGACAGTGCAGCCTCTCGGGTGGCACCGTGACCTGCGATCTGGGCCAGGTGGATGTGGGCGACCCCGCGACCGTGAAGCTGCAACTGTTCGGTACCTATGCCGGCAGCGCCACGATCAATGCGCAGGCGAGTACGGCGAGCGATGAGCCGGATTCCTCCGGCAATGGCGTAACCGCCCAGGTTACCGTCACCGAAGCGAAGTCGCCCGGTAACGGCGACAACAACGGGGGCGGCGGCGCCTTCGGCTGGCTCGCACTGCTTGCGTTGTCGGGGTTGATGATGGTACCCGTCCTGACAAGGAGGCGGCGCACCTGACGGTTATACCGCACCCGAAGCGGTATTGTGGGGGTGGCCTGCGGCTCGGTCACCCCCACACCTTCTTTCATTGCGGCTGAAGTCGTTAGCCGCTCCCACGATGTCTGTTTGGTTGCCGATTCAATAACCGAAGCCGCCACGGGCGCCGATAACTCCGCAGAAGACGGCGGCTAACGCAAGGGTCAACATCACGGCGTGGAGCAGGAAGAAGCCGCGGCGGCTCCGCATGAGGCCGATGCGTTTCGGTAGGCCCAGCGGTTCGGCGATGAAGAGCAGAAACGCGAACAGCAGCCAGACGAGGAGCATGAGATCCAGCCACCAGGCTGTTCCGAGGCGGGCGAGTCCGCCGGTAATCGCGAGCATCCAGAATCCCGTGATGCCGACGAGCAGCACCGCGATCCGGGCCTGCCAGGCGAAGCGGCGCTCGAATTGCTGGATGCGCTCGATGCGCGCCTGGTCCGGGAGCCCGTTGACCGCGGGCAGCAGCGCGAAGGTCACGAGGGCCACGCCGCCGATCCACCAGACGACGCTGGTAACGTGCACGGCGAGCAACACGTTGAAGGTAGTCATGGGTCTCTTCCGTTCCTGCGACCACGAAGGGAAGTCTAGGCGACAGGGGGCGGGGCTTCCTTGAGGCAAGTCAATGCGGCTCGCGTCCGCCCGCGGCATCCTGTCATGGTGCCGAGAGGAGATTCGTCATGACGCACGTCGTCACCGAGAACTGCATCAAGTGCAAGTACACCGACTGCGTGGAGGTGTGCCCGGTGGATTGTTTCCACGAAGGCCCGAATTTTCTCGCCATAGACCCCGACGAGTGCATTGATTGCACCCTGTGCGTCACCGAGTGTCCCGCAGACGCGATTTTCCCCGACGACGAAGTGCCCGAAGACCAGCGCGATTTCCTCGACATAAACGCCGAGCTGGCGCCGAAATGGCCCGTTATTGCGGAGAAAATTGATGCGCCGCCGGACGCCGACGAATGGAACGGCAAGTCGGGCAAACGTCCGCTGCTGGAACGCGAAGCCCCGTAATCTGCCGGTGCGTGCTTGCATTGCAGTTCGTTTCGGTCTATAGTAGTAGCAAAAGAAACTACTATAGGCCGGACACGTGGATATTAGCGCTCTGTTGCAGGAACTCGGCTTCGGCGGCTACGAGGCCCGAGCCTATCTGAGCCTTGTCGGCGTCGGGACCCGTAACGGCTACGAAGTGGCCAAGGCGGCCGGATTGCCGCGTGCCAACGTGTATCCGGTGTTGGAGAAGCTCGTTGCGCGCGGGGCGGCCGAACGGCTGGACACCCCGAAGGGGGTGCGCTACGCGGCCGTTGTGCCGGAGCGGCTGCTTCGGCGGCTCGAAGTCGAGCATCGCAGTCTGGTGAAGGCCGCGGAGACGGCGTTTGCGTCCGTTCCACGGGGGCCGGGCGAATCCGCGCCGGTCTTCAATCTGCGCGGCCGCGAGGAGTTGCTGGCACGGGCTCGGGCCGATCTGGACGCCGCGCGTGACGGGTTGCTCATCGCCCTGCAACCGCCCGAAGCGGCGGCGCTCGCGCCTGCGTTGCGCGCGGCGCGCGAGCGTGGTGTACGCATCACGACGCTGTGCATGGAAGGCTGTGCCGATGCCTGTGGCGGTTGCCAGGGCGAAATCGCGCGCTGCAATCTCGCGCCCGTGAGCGACGAACGCTGGTTTTTGCTTGTGACCGACGACGAGCGCATGCTCGCGGGCGAGCTATGCGGTACGCGCGCCGACGCCGTGGCTACCCGCCAGCGGCTCGTCGTCGAACTGGCGGCGTCCTACATCCGCCAGAGCATTGCCCTGGTCACGCTCGCCGGTGAATTGGGCGAGCGTTTCAACGGACTTCTTTCCGAAGAAGCCCGCCGGATTCTCGATGCCCTGCATCCTGAAGATGGTTTTCTCGTCCGGCTGGGAAAGCTGGTTGGCGCGAAAACCCCATGAGCGTTGCGCCGCTTGCGCAACTTGGTTTGTTCAACCCTCGAAGGAGACACAATCATGAACAGATATCTCGTACCCATGGCGGCGTTCGGCGCCGCGGCCCTGCTCTTTGCGGGAACAGCGCTGGCCGCGCCCCAACCCGCCAGCGGCAACTCGCACATGACCAACGCCAAGGCGAACCAGATGAACTGGTATGGCGGTCCGGCCTATCTTGGTCCGCCCTCGCTCGAAGCGACCGCCGCGCTGGTCAAGGCCGGCGGTGGCGCTGAAAACTTCAGCTTCCCGAAGGCGCTCGTTTCGATGCTCGGCGAAAAGACCGTCAATGCCGAAGTCGCCAAGCTCAACAAGCAGTATGGCCATAAGATGGTCCAGCTCTGGCTGAACGGCATGACCGGCGCCGTGGACGAAGGCCTGAAGCTCGCGACCGAGGCGGGCGTGAAGCTTCCGGCGGCGCCGGCCGATCTCAAGGGTCCCGC
>CAZKOE010000222.1:0-4014 GCA_964554305.1 uncultured Gammaproteobacteria bacterium | reverse complement strand
AGCTTTTATAGAAGCACAATTTGCCCAGTCTCAGGAATCTGTTACCGGAGTCGTTTATGTCTTTAACCAATCCAATGGCACATGGGAGCAGGTGCAGGAGTTGAGGCCTGATCCTGACAGCGGAGGTGTTTTTGGTAGCAGTATTGGTTTCGATGGAACGACGGCAATCATCGGTGAGCCTGTACCTTCGTGCTTAGGGCCTTGCCCCGGTCCCAACGGAGCGGCATATGTTTATACAGACAAGAAGGGTCATTGGGTACAGACACAAAAGCTCACAGTGCCGAAAAGTGAGACAGATAACAATTTCCCCGCCGCGATAGCGGTTGAAGGCGATACCGCGATCCTTGGGGCATCTCAAGTTTTATCAAACGACAAAATGGAGAATTCAGCCTATGTATTTACCCGAGCTGGTGGCGCTTGGAGTCGAGTTCAACGCTTGACTGCGAGTGATGGAGGGCCAGGAATTGATGACGATTTTGGCGCGTCAGTGGCCGTTTTCGGCAATACCGCCGTGGTAACTGCGCCGTTTGCCACGGTAGGAGACAATATTAATCAAGGCGCCGCCTACGTATTTACTAGAACTAGTGGTATCTGGGATCAACAGTTCAAATTTGTTGCCAGTGATGGCAGCTATGGAGACGAATTTGGAATTATTCGTCCGGTCATCTTGAATAGCAACACCATGCTGATCGGATGTCCCGTTTGCGCACATGGTTCCAACCAAGGCGCTGCCTATTTCTATACTCTCTCCGATCTCGGGCTTTCCGTAGATGCACCTCAAAACGTCTCGCCGGGCGCGAGCTATTCGAGCCAAACGTTGGTAACCAACAGTGGAAGCGCGGCGTCGCCCGAGATTGCGGCCGTTATTCCTGTGCCTGCTGCCGCAAGTTTCGTTTCTGCATCCTCCAGTCAGGGCAATTGTGATTTTGCGTCGGGAACCGTGACCTGCGATTTCGGCTCCGTTCCAGCAAACGCAGGGGTCGCGAAGGCGAATGTCACACTCAAGGCCGTCCATATTGCCCCAGGCTCCATAGATAACACGGCTTCAATCGCCAAGGCGTCGCCCGATCTCAGTGCCGGCGCGGTAACGACAATTGTTGAGAGTGATAATAACCTGCCAGTGGCGGAGGATGGCAGCCTCACGAGCGAGAAGAACAAGGATGCCAGTGGCACATTGTCCGCGACGGATCCGGACGGTGATTCGTTGACTTTCAGCATTGTTTCGCAGCCCGCCAACGGCGCGGTCGAGCTGACCGATGCTTCCAAAGGAAGCTACACCTACACTCCGGACAAAGGTTTCTCCGGCAAGGACAGTTTTGCCTTCACCGCCAGCGATGGGCAGGCAACCTCCAATGTCGCTACCGTCAGCGTGACGGTCAAGAATACGTCTTCGGGTGGTGGCGGAGGCGCTTTTGGCTGGTTCACGCTCGCCGCACTGCTGGGGCTGCTGGCGCCCGTCCTGATGCGACGGAAGCGGGACTGATCGGGTTATACTGCGTCAAGGCGCGGTACGTGGGGGCGGCCAGCGGCTCGGCCGTCCCCACTTCTGGTGTGCCCGACGTGTGTGTGAGGGTGCCGAATGTAAGTTACGAAGCGCGGAGCGAAGCCGCGCGCCACGTTTGCTCCGGACTCGGCCGGGGAAACAGGAACCGGATAGAGAGACGGCGCCGAGCAGGCCGGAGGCTGCGAAGCTGTTGCGGCCAGGATGAGGCGGCGTAAATCCGGCGGCCGTGCGATGAAGAGTCCTGTCCTTATCCGGATCCTGGATAGGGGCGTTTTGCGTTAGTCTGGGTGCTTCTCTTGCCTTGTATTGTCCCATGGCACCGCACGCGATTGACAATTCCTCGGAACGGCCCCTCGCCATGCTCGGGATTTCCGGGCCGGAGGAGCGGGTGTATCGCAGTCTCCTGAAGCAGCGCAATGCGACCGTTGCCGAGACTGGCGACGCCTTGTCGCTAGCGCCGGCCAAGGTGCAGCGTCTGCTCGATACGCTTGAAACCAAGGGTTTGGCGACACATTCACCGGAGCGTCCCAGGCGTTACTTTCCCGTCTCGCCCGACGTGGCCCTGAGGGCGCTGATCGTACAAGGTCAAAAGCGCCTGGAAGCCGTGGAGGCAGTCGTCGGTGAGTTGCAGAGGGACATGGTGTCCGGGCACCGGGAGGAGCAGGAGCAGATCCTTGAGGTCATTACCAGCCATGAGGCTGAGCGGCAAATCTTTGATCAGATGTTCCGCTTGGCGCATGATGAAGTCCTCTGCCTGCAGAAACCGCCGATGCGCAACTCCCGTTTGGACGTGCCGTCCGAGTTGGATGCGCCGATGCAGCTCGATGCCCAGGCGCGTGGGGTGCGCTATCGGACCATTGCCGATCAGGAGTTCATGGCGCTGCCGGGCGCCCTCGACCGGGTTCGCGAGGAGCTGCAAGCGGATGAGCGGGTACGGGTGTTCCCGGAGCTCCCGTTCAAGATGGTCATGGTTGACCGCAAGATGGCGCTGGTGCCGTTGAGTCTCGCACGGGCCGACGGGCCGGCGCTGCTGGTCAAGCCCTCGGCCCTTCTCGATGCACTGTGCCTGTTGTTCGAATTCATCTGGGAGCGCTCCTCGCCGCTGCGGCTCTCCGGATCGGAGGAATTGACGACGGCGGAGGCGGATTCAGAATTCGGCGTACAAGAGAATGAGTTGATTTCCATGTTGGCCGCCGGGATGAACGATAAAAGCATCTATATGGAATTGGGCATCTCGCGGCGCACGCATCAGACCCGGGTGCGCGAGTTGATGCGGTCGCTCAACGCGCGTACGCGCTTCCAGGCGGGCTGGTTGGCCGGACGGCGATTTCCCGACGATGGCAAGTAGTCGGTGTTGCGCCGTCTTTTCCCCCTGACCGTCTTCAGGAAGGGAGAATAAAAGGGGAATTGTCGGGGTCACGCGATGACGCCTGAAGAATCTCACTCCAACTCCCCCTTCGCCGCTGGCGCGGCCAGGGGGGTCGGAAATCCGAGTCTCCAATGCAAATCCCAAGGTGATTGCACATTTGTGTAATTGCACTATTGGGAGGCAAAAAGCACTAGACAGCGGCTTTCCGAGTCGCGATAATGCGAGTCAGGTTTTCGACGAGGCTCCGCCGAGCGCTCGATGCTCCGGCTGGGTCGCATTTTTTGCTTGTTGCTTCGGGAGACTTTTATGAGCCGCAAATTGCTGACTGGCATTTCGGGTTTTTTTGCGCTGGCGCTTCTGTCCGGCTTGGTCCTTGTTCCACCGTCGCTGGCGGTTTCCGCCCACAGGGGCTTGACGGCCAGCGGCATCGCCGCCGCACAGGCGAGCGGCGCGCCGAGCCAGCGGGTGACGATGCCGCCGCAGACGAACCTTGCGCTGCTCAAGCAGGCGACGCTGGTCGGCCCGCACGCGGCGGATTCGGATATCGAACTCACGGTGAGCTTGAAGCTGCGTCATGTCGCTCAACTCAAGAGTTTCCTCGAACAGGTGCAGAATCCGGCGAACCCCGCGTATCTTCAGTTTCTGACCCCCGTGCAATTCACCGCGCAGTACGGCCCGAGCCGGGCCGATGTGGCGCGAGTTACAAGCTTCCTCAAGCAATACGGCATCAGCGTTGAAAGTGTTTCATCCAATCGCTTGTTGATCCACACGAAGGCGACTACGAGCGCCTACGCGCATGCGCTGGGTATTCGCATCAACGATTATCGGCTCGATGGGCGTAGTTTTTACAGCACGACCGACAGCCCGAAGCTTCCGCGCGCGCTGGCAGGTGTGGTGCAGAACGTGATCGGTCTCGACAACGCCGTACAATTGCAAAGCAACGGCGGCGTCAGGCCGCTCTCGAACCCATCGGTCGTTCGCAACAACGCGGGAGCGACGCCGCGCGATGGCTTGGAGCCGCCCCCGCCGAGTTTGCACACCCTGAGCCCGTCGCAGATCGCCAAGGCCTATGACTGGCCGGATATCAAGAACAAGAACAACGGCAAGGGCGTGACGATCGCCGTAATGACTTCTGCCAGTT
>CAZKOE010000221.1:0-4016 GCA_964554305.1 uncultured Gammaproteobacteria bacterium | reverse complement strand
CCAGTTCTTGAGGATGAACTCGTGCATCTCGGCGCGGATCCAGTGCACGGCAAAGGAGATCAGGCGCACGCCCACGTCCGGGTCGAAGCGCTTGACGGCCTTCATCAGGCCGATGTTGCCTTCCTGGATGAGGTCGCCGAAAGGGAGGCCGTAGCCGCGGTAGCCGCGGGCGATATGGACGACGAAGCGCAGATGCGAGATGACGAGCGTGCGTGCCGCGTCCAGGTCTTCTTCGCCCCGGTAGCGGCGCGCAAGCGTCTGCTCTTCCTCGGCGGAAAGGATCGGAATCCGACGGATGGACGCAAGATAGGCCGACAGCCCCCCCTCTGGCGAAAGCACCAGATCGCGGGGCATGGCGGCAAGCGCTTGAGACATCGAAAAACCTCCTTTCGAACCAACTATTTTAGCACTCAAAAGCTTGGAGTGCCGGCCCGGCCGAAGGTTCCTTGATGGCGACGGTTAGAAAAGGAGCGACGGCTTCCAGCCGGCCCTTTGCCGGCAAGATGCCGGCGCTCCCTCCGATGCCAGAGACTGTTGGCGGCAGCGCGAATCAGCCGGGTTCGACGGTGCGCAGGTAGCGCCCGACGGCGAGCAGCGCCCCCAGCCAGCCGAGTGCGGCGCCGATGGCGAGCATGATGAAAAAGCCCGCCGCGCCGGGGCCGGCGAGTCCGCCCTTGCTTGCGTACAGGTGCGCGAGGCGCGCCACGGGGTGGGAGAGAATCGCGAGGGCGATCTCCACCAGGATCCAGGCGAGGATGCCGCCGATCGCGCCGTACCACAGCCCGCCGTACAGAAACGGGCGGCGCACGAAGGCATTGGTCGCGCCGACGAGCTTCTGCACCTCGATCTCGCGGCGCCGGCCCTGGATTTCGAGCCGGATGGTGTTGCCGATGACGAGCAGCACGGCGAGCGCGAGAAGTCCTCCGATTACCCAGACGGCGCGCTGCGCGACGGCGAGGATCGCGTTCAGCCGCTCGACCCATTGGGTGTCGGAGACGACCTGGTCCACGCCCCGGATTTTCCCGAGTGCCGCGGCGAGAATCTCGACTTTCTGCGGGCGGGTGTCACGCGGCGTGACTACCACGACCGGCGGCAGGGGATTGCTCTTCAACGTGGACAGCGCCTGCGAGAAGGCGGGGCGCTGCTTGAACCGGGCGAGCGCCTCGTCCGGCGTGATGACCCGTACGTCGGTCACATTGGGGAGCGCCGCAGCGGCCTGTCTGGCTTGCGCGACGGCGCTCGAATCGCTGTCTTGCCGAAGGAAGACCGATATCGCGGCCGAGCCGCGCGTAGCACCGGTAAGCCCGGCCGCGTTGTGAATCATGACGGCGAGGCCGAGCGGCAGCGCGAGCGCGATGGCGGCGACGCCGGCGCTCATGAGGCTTGCCGCCTTGCCGCGCAGGAGCCGCCCGAGACTTGCGCGTGCGGCCTCGCCGTGCTGCTCGCGCAGGGCCTGCAGGCGCGAGCGCCGGCGCGGCCGGGCGTGCCGCTTGGCGCCGCGGCGCCGCTCAGCCGGCATGGCCTGTCACCAGACGGGGCTCGACCAGGCGGCCGGCGGCAAGCGCGAGCACACGGTGGCCAAGGTGGGCGATGAGCGCGTGGTCGTGGCTCGCGACGAGGATGGTCACGCCGACGGCATTGAAGCGCTCGAAAAGTCGCATGATATCGAGCGAGAGTTCGGGGTCGAGGTTGCCGGTCGGCTCGTCGGCAATCAGAAGCGGCGGGCGGCCGACCACGGCGCGCGCGATGCCGACCCGCTGGCGCTCGCCGGCGGAGAGTTCGAGCGGGAGCGCGCGTTCACGCTCGAGCAACTCCACCTGATCGAGCGCGGCGCGCACGCGGCCGCCGACCTCGCGCCGCGGAAAGCCGGCGGCGAGGAGCGGCAGGGCCACATTGTCGAAGACCGTGCGGTCGGTGAGAAGCTTGTGGTCCTGGAAGACCACGCCGACGCGGCGGCGATGATAGGGTACACGCCAGCGTGCGAGATGGGTAACGTTGCGCCCGCCGATGAAAAGTTGCCCGCGCGTCGGCCGCTCGATCGCCGCGACCAGTTTCAGCAGCGTGGACTTCCCGGCACCGGAATGCCCGGTGAGAAAGGCCATCTCGCCGTTTTCAAGCTCGAAGCTGATGCCTGTGAGGGCCTCGTGCCCGCTCGGGTAGCGTTTGCCGACGGAAACGAAGCGGATCATGCGGGCGCCATGGTATCGAGGCCGAGCAGCGCCGCCGCGAATGCGCGGGCGTCGAAAGGCACGAGATCCTCGATGCCTTCTCCGAGGCCGAGATAGCGGATGGGCAGCGCGAGTTCCCGCGCGATCGCGACGACCGCCCCCCCCTTGGCGCTGCCGTCAAGTTTGGTGATCGCAAGCCCCGTAACGTTGACCGCCGTGGTGAACTGCCGGGCCTGGGCCAAGGCGTTGCGGCCCGTGGTGCCATCGAGGACGAGGAGCGTTTCCTGCGGTGCGGCGGCGTCCTGGCGCGCGAGCACACGGCGGATCTTCGCCAGTTCGGCCATGAGATGCCCCTGGGTGTGAAGCCGCCCGGCCGTATCCACGATCAGGACATCACGCCCGCGCGCGCGCGCAGCCTGCCAGGCGTCGAAGGCAACGGCGGCGGGGTCGGCGCCGCTGCGCTGGGTGATGACGGGCACGCCCTCGCGTTTGCCCCAGGTCTGCAACTGCTCGACGGCGGCGGCACGGAAGGTGTCGCAGGCGGCGAGCATGACGCGATGTCCTTTGCCGCCGAGCCGATGCGCGAGCTTGGCGATGGTGGTGGTCTTGCCGCTCCCGTTCACCCCCGCGACCAGGATGACGAACGGTTGGGCGGCGGGATTCACGACAAGCGGCTCGGCGAGCGGCGCGAGAATCGCTTCGAGCTTTTCGCGCAGCGCTGCGGTCACGGCGGCATCGCCGCCCCGCGCGGCCGCCTTCTCGGCGGCCGCGACCAGCTCGCCGGCCGTGGCCGCGCCAACATCGGCCAGCAGCAGATGGGTCTCCAGCGTCTCGGCATTGAAAGCGGGACCATCGTCGGCGCGCGCCGCCGGCTGCTGGATGCGGGTTCGCAGGCGCGAGAAAAGCGACAGGGGCATGGGATTCCGGCAGGAAAACGGGAGTTATCGCCGCACTAGGATACGCGATGCGCCCTTGCTTAGGCGGTTCGCGGATCGCGTAGGCCGTGCTTCGCTCGGGAAACGAGCGGGAGAGCCGAATTTTTGCTGCGCAATGCGTCCGCGGCGTGCGCTACCCTTATGTTTTGATTTCCCGAGTCGTTATGGACTCATTTGAAAATGCCGATGGGGGCCAGAGGCCACTGGGTAATCTCGGCATCAGCGAAGCTGAAGAGCGTCTTTACCGTTGGCTGCTGGTCAACCACCGTCTAACTGTGCATGAAATTGCGGAGTCCCTTCCTTTCGACGTCCGAAAGATACGCCAGATGCTCAATGTACTCGAAGACATAGGCTTCGTGACCCATTCGCCGGAGCATCCGCGCCGATATCTTCCCGTATCGCCCGACATCGCTGTCGATGCGTTAGTGCGCAGCCGCAAGGATGCCCTCGACAGGGCGATGAATGCGGTTCCCGAATTGCGTGAACAGGCTGAGCTTGGCGTGGACAAGCGCGAACAGGTTGTCGAATTGATTGCCGACCGAGAACTGCAACGCCGAGTTTTGGAGCAGCTATCGGAGACGGCACAGCAGGAGGTTATCGGGTTGGTACGCCCGCCAATGTTGATTTCACACCTCGATAACACGCGGGAGGCGCAGCAGGCTGCGCAAAGAGCGGCACAGAAGCGGGGTGTGCGTTTCCGGGCTGTTGTGGCGACAGGTTTTTTTGATCTCCCGGGTGGTTTGCAGGGAGTACGCGCGGATGTCGAAGCAGGCGAAGAAGTTCGCGTAATTTCAGATTTGCCATTCAAGATGATGGTTGCCGATCGCCGTATTGGGCTAATTCCACTGAGATTGGAACGCGCGGACAGTCCGCCTCTTTTGCTCCGATCATCGGCCCTGCTGGACGCACTCTG
>CAZKOE010000220.1:0-4092 GCA_964554305.1 uncultured Gammaproteobacteria bacterium | reverse complement strand
TGGCTCACGCCGATGGCAAACAGGCCGGCCAGCATCGGCGCGACCGCGCTCGTACCATACACGGCACTCCAGCCCCCAAAGATATAGGTGTACAGTGAGTGGCTGCAACTGGCATTCATCGCCAGATCGGAGTTCATGCGCGTATCCGCATCGGTCGGAACACCCAGCCCCCTTTGCCATGCCGGCTTCGCTATCACGGAACTTATGCCTCCGCCGGTCGCCACGACCCCGTTGGGAGAACAGTTGGGATCATCCCAGACATTCTCGTGCGCGTAGGTGCCGGAAAGGTCGGAAATAAAAAGCTCCGTACCGTTGGCCGCCGTCACGTAAGCACTGGAAGAGGGATAATTCGCATTGTTGTACGGGTTTCCACCCTGGCACGGCGAATCGGCGGCGCCGGCATCCCCCGCAGCGGCAAACATCGAGATGCCCTGCGCGGCCGCCTGTGCGAAAATGGCCTCGTCGGTCTCGATCTCTGTCCAGGCAATGCCGGCATCGCAGTATCCCCAACTCGTGGTCATCACCTGCACATTATTGTCTTCCACCAGTTGGTTGTAGGCTTCGGTAAAGGTAGAAAAGTAGGTATCGGCGGCGTTGTAAACGATTTGATCCGCTCCGGGCGCCATCGCCCCACTCCACTCGATATCCAACAAGGTCTCGCCCATCGCGCCGGAGCTGGACAGACCGGGGCCGCCTACGGGCACGATGGTCAGCGCATGCTCGGGCAAGCCGTAGCTCCGCCAGAAACCGTCATAGTCGCTGGCGGAAACGGTGGCGCTCTCGGCGGTCACGATTCCGATCGTTACCCCGGCACCGTTGGCGCTATTGGTGATGCTGGGCCAGTCGTAGGCAGTGGCAATCTGGTGGGGATTGAAGACGTTCATGGATGGCGACGGCGCCCCATCCGGCCGCACGCCACGGCTCGGTGCTGTCGCGGGCTTGAAATGCGAATGGGGGTACATATGCACGCCGTGGTTGAGCCCCATGATGTTGGCCACCAGAGGCGCCACGTCGCGCGGCAGCTTGGGGCGGTCGGTGGTGCTATAGAAGCTGCGCCCGTTCAGCTTGTAGTCATTGATCCCGATGCCGAAGGCGCGGTCGTAGGTTTCCGTCGTCGCCTCGGTGTGGATCAGAAGCCGGTTTGACGAAACACCCTTGATTGCGATGCCGCGATCCTTGAGGAATTGCACCACCCGGGCCACCTGGGCCTTGCTCGGCCCATAACGGGTGGCGAACTGTGCGGGCGTCAACCATTGGTGATATTGCGGGCTTGCCGGATTTTGCACCTGCTGCAGGAAGGCCTTGAGTTCGGATTCGTGGCGTAATTTCAACCCGATGATCAGTTTGATACGCGCATCCAGGGCATGCGGCCCGACACGGGTAGCCTCCCGCTTGAGCAAGGCCACACTCGATTGCGGCGCCATCGCCACCAGCTTGCTCGGCAGACCGTTGCTGCGAGCATTGGCAATCCCCTGCGCGGTCAACCCCGCCGGCTTGTGCGTGGTGGCCCGCGGCACCGGGACAGGAGCAGCGGATGAAGTGGAAATGAAAGCAGCCCCAGCAATAATCGCCAAGACAATTAGGCCCGAGACAGCCGTGAGCAGTTTACGGCCCATACTGAGTCTCCCCGAAATCGGATGTGAATCTGAGCGCCAGTTTGTCACTTTCGGTCCGCGCTGTCTAGGGATTTCAGAGACGGTATACCGTCATGACGGCATACCGTCAATCATTCACAAGCGCCGGCTGAATTCACCATTCGAGCCCGATACAGCGAAACCGAAGGCGATCCACGCAGACCTGTCATGATAATGTCCAGCTTGCGCCTCGACAAGCTCGATACCGATGAAACCAGCCAATGCTTCTGTTCGGCCTGTCTGTTTTCCTTACAACGCACTGCTGTCCGGGGAAAATCAACGTTGCCTTCGGAAACGCAGTAACAGAGCCTTTTTTTCACCATGAGCCCGTTAATGAAACTCGAATTCAGCTTCGCCGTCGCTCCCGCGCAGAGCCTGCCCCCGCGAAGGCGTGGGGCGGGAGCCCAGCCAAGAAAGCATCCCGCCCTGCGGGCGGGATTCGTGTTCAAACTAGGTTCCCGCCTGCGCGGGAACGACGATTTCCAACTTTCTCCGGACAGTAGTGCCCTACAATGGGAAGACCGGGCCCGGCACTCGGCAGCCGTAACGCGGCGAACCAGCCCACCTGAAAACGCGTACGTGCACCCAGGGCGTGGGTCAACTCCGCAATGCGCCGCTCCAGGGTACGCTTGGAGATGTTCAAGTCATAGGCGATGGTCTTGTCGTTCAGACCCGCCGCCAGCAAGGACATCAACTCCGTCATTTCGCCGCTCAAACCCGGGTCCGCCTCACCGGCTTTTGACGCGCCCGCCTCGGTGAAGCGCACCGGCGCCGCACGCTCCCAGAACGTTTCGAGTCAAGAACCTCCGCCTGAAGGCGAGGGTTTTTCCCCATCCCCGAGCGAGACAATAACTCGTAGAGCGCGTCCAGCAACGCTGAAGAACGCACCAGCAGGGAGGGACTGCCCTCCTGCTGCAAATTCAATGGAATGAGCGCAAGACGACGATCGGCCAAAACCGGTTTAAGCGGCAAATTCGGAATGATCCTGACTTCTTCTCCCGCCTGCATGTCGGCGCGGATACCTTCTGCATGCCCCCGACAGATTCATGAGTTCCGCATCAAGGGCTTTTCAGTCCGTCGGCTCGTTGATGTGCCGTATTGATACACAGCTGACTGTCGGGATAGTCGAAGGTAATGACACCGCCCTTCCAGAGCGGCACGCCGAGCGAACCTTGAATTTTTTCCAGGTTGAACCCTTTCGCCTGCTTTGTCAGTGCGAAGGTCACGTCATGAAACTGCTGCGTACCAACGCTCAATTCCGCAACATTAACAACCACGCCTTTCGCACGGCCGCCCGCACCATGACCAACCACCTGTTTGTGCCCGTGGGGAAAAAGCGTCTTGCCAATCTTCGTTTTCAGAAACGCGTCTCCCAGGTAACTGTAGTGCCGGCTGCCGAGATCCACGACGAGGTGAACGGTCTTGGCCCCGACGCCGGCCTTGACCTTGATCTTCGCGGTCACGACGGGCACGTTGTGGATGATCTTGATGGGAATCGGGTTGTGGCAAGCAGGCGAGACCCCCTTCGGATAAATCACGACGTGGCGTGTCGCATAGTTGACGCGCACGGCGCGACTCTTGAAAATCGGGTAGCCAAGCAAGGCATCTATGCGGTAGCCGGCCGAACTGGACCATGTGCGAAAGCTCAGTGCGTAGCCCGAGAGATTGTGTAAAGCAAGCGGCCCAAACTGGAGGGTATCCAACTTTATCGGCGAAGCGCTGTTGCTCCCCGCTCCCGCGCCTTTCACCTGGACTGACGAATGCCCCGGCTTCAGGCCCAGCTTGGCAGCAAACGAGTTGCTCACCGCGAGAGTTCCGGCGCCACTGTCCAGCACGGCGCTGGCTTTTTCGCCGTTAATCACGGCTTGCATGCTGACCAGGTTATCCCGAAGTTGAAAGGGAATTTTGACGGGAGCCGCCGGCTGAGCCATCGCCACGCCCGAGGCAGCAAGCAGCAGGAAAAATACGTTGATGCGAAACATGTTTTCACCTTCTCATTGCGGTTTGTCGATTATCCGGAATCCCGGATACTGTAATGTACATGTATAACAGTATATCAGTATTCGGCCCTCTCTGCAAACGGCCTTGAGACGAGACAACACCATCGTGCAAGCCGCTCTCGCCGCTGGCAATATTCGCGCGCAAATGCTCGAGCGACGCGGTGGTTGGAATCAGCAGGATGTTGGGCGCATGTGGCAGCAGTCACGCGAGCGCCACGTACATCGGGCTCGCACAAGCCGACCGCCCGATCCAGGCTTCAGACTGCAGCGGAATGAAACCGCCCAGCGCGAAAAACGGCACGCGGGCAATGCGATGCCCTCCCGGACCGGATCGTTAACCGCTGCCTTATCGCCTCGATGGTTGGGTTCCGAATGGAACACGCGGGCCCAAATCCGACGACAACAACGCGGCGAACCAGCCCACCTGAAAACGCGTACGTGCACCCAGGGCGTGGGTC
>CAZKOE010000219.1:0-4100 GCA_964554305.1 uncultured Gammaproteobacteria bacterium | reverse complement strand
CGAAATGATAGCCTTGATTGGGCGTTCGGGCAGCGGGAAAAGCACGCTCGCGAGTCTCGTACCGCGCTTCTACGACGTGAGCGACGGGCGGATCACGCTCGACGGCGAAGACATCCGCGAACTGCGGCTCGTGGATCTGCGCCGCCAGATCGCGATGGTGACGCAGGAGATCATGCTCTTCAACGACAGCATTGCGCACAACATTGCATACGGCGCGGCCGGCGAGTCGAGCGAAAACGATGTGCGTGAAGCGGCGCGCGCGGCACATATTCTCCGAGACATTGAGGCCCTGCCCGAAGGCTTCGATACCGTAGTCGGCGAACGCGGGATTCTCCTTTCCGGCGGCCAGCGCCAGCGTATTGCCATTGCGCGGGCGCTGATCAAGAATGCGCCGATCCTGATTCTCGACGAGGCGACCTCGGCGCTCGACAACGAATCCGAGCACCAGGTGCAGCTCGCGCTCGATGAATTGATGCGCGGGCGCACGACGCTCGTGATCGCGCATCGGCTCTCCACCGTCGAGCGCGCCGATCGCATTCTCGTCCTCGACGAAGGCGCCATCGTCGAGGAGGGCACGCACCGCGAACTTGTCGCGTTTGGTGGAGTATATGCAAGCCTGTACAGACTGCAGGTGCGGCGCACGGGATGACGGGCGCGCCGGTGCCGCCGGCTTTGACTGGGGATTGGAGATGGGTGAACGCCGCGGGCCGGCACGGGCCCGAAGGCGTTGCCGGCATTCGATTGTAGTGAAGGTTGCGTGGTGACAAGTTTGCACGAACGGATGGAGACCTGGTTCGAGGCGCGCTGGTACGCGTCTCGTGCGCCATGGTATCTGCTGCCCCTTTCGGCCTTGTTCGGCGCCGCTGTCGCGGTTCGCCGCGCATTGTATGCGCGTGGTCTTTTACGTAGCCGGCGCGTGGCGGCGCGAGTGGTCGTCGTCGGCAACGTGACCGTCGGCGGTAGCGGCAAGACGCCGCTCGTCGCCTGGCTCGCGCGGAGACTCGAGGCCGAAGGCATTGCCGTGGGCATTGTCACCCGCGGCTACGGCGGCGAAAACCGCATTCCGTACCTAGTGGGGGCAAACTCGGTGAATGCCGGCGACGAAGCGCGTTGGATGGCGGTGGAAACCGGCGTGCCTGTAGTCGTCGGCCGCGATCGGGCGGCGGCGGCGCAGTTTCTGGCTGGCACGCTGGCCTCCTCTATTCCGAAGTGCGAGTCCGTTCCTTCTTCCTCTCCTTCGTTGACAGGAGAAAACCGGGGTGTGGATGGAAATCGGCCACCGCGGCCGATCATTCTCGCCGACGATGGCTTGCAGCATTACCGGCTCGCCCGCGACGTGGAGATCGTAGCCGTGGACGGCGCGCGCGGTTTTGGCAATGGTGCCTTGCTGCCCGCCGGGCCGTTGCGCGAAAGGCCGGCGCGCATTGCCGAAGTGGACGCCGTCGTCGTGAAGGGCGAGACCGGCCCGTTGCTCCCCCCCGACGTGCTCGTTTTCCGTGTGCGCCACACGATCGCCAATGCCGTTCCCCTCGCCGGCGGCGCGCCCGTACCGCTGGGCGAATTCCGCGGCCGCACCGTTGCGGCGCTTGCCGGCATCGCCGATCCGGAGAATTTTTTCCGCGCACTGGAAGCCGAGGGCCTCAGACTCGAACGTTGCCCCTTGCCCGACCATGCCGATCGCGACAGGATCGCCGGGTTACTTGCCGCACTCGGTGACGAGCGTCCGATCCTGATGACGGACAAGGATGCGGCGAAGCTCGAGGTGCCGCCGGCGAATGCCTTTCGCGTGCCGCTTGCGCTAGCATTGACACAAGCGGATGCCGCCGGGCTCCTGGCGCTCGTGCGCGGCGCGCCTCTCGATTTCGCCAAAGAGGAAGACTGATGGACTCGAAACTGCTCGACATTCTGGTTTGCCCACTCTGCAAGGGCCCGTTGAAATACGACAAGACGGCGAAGGAGCTGATCTGTCGCGCCGACAAGCTCGCCTTCCCGATCCGCGACGATATTCCCGTCATGCTCGAAGAAGAAGCGCGCAGGGTTTCGCTCGAAGAGCTTGACAAATGAGTTTTCGCGTCGTCATCCCGGCGCGTCAGGGCTCCAGCCGCCTGCCCGGAAAACCGCTGGTTGAAATCGCCGGCGCGCCCTTGATTCGCCACGTGTGCCGGCGGGCACTGGAAAGCGCGGCGGAAGAGGTGTGGTTGGCGACCGATGACGAACGTATCGGCGCGGCCTGTGCGGGGCTCGACGTTCGCACTGCCATGACTTCGCCCGCGCACGCTTCCGGCAGTGATCGCGTTGCCGAAGTGGCCGCGGCCGAGAGTTGGGCGGATGAGGACATCGTGGTGAATCTCCAAGGTGACGAGCCGCTGATGCCGGCCCGTGCCATCAACGCCGTGGCCACCGCACTTGCCGGTGATGGCGAAGCGGACATGGCGACGCTCGCGATTCGGCTCCACGATCCGGAATTGTTCCGCGATCCGCATGTCGTCAAGCTCGTTGCCGACGGCCAAGGTCGCGCGCTGTACTTCAGCCGCGCGCCGATTCCCCGCCCGCGCGCGCCCGAGCGTGAAATGCCCGGCGAGGCCCTGCGTCACGTGGGGCTTTATGCCTATCGCGTGCGCTCGCTCGCCCGCTTTGCCGCCGAGCCGCCCTGCGACATGGAACGCGCCGAGGGCCTCGAACAACTGCGAGCGTTATGGCTGGGAATGAGGATCCGCGTCGAAGTCATCGCGGAAATGCCGCTCGCCGCCGTGGACACGCCGGAAGACATCGCCCGTGCCGCGCGTCTTCTCGAAGGCACGAGCGGAGTCAGCCGCTCCGGCCACGATCAGGCCGGGGAGCGGTCCGGCTGACGGATCGCGGTTGCCACGGCCGGGATCGGTCGTGCAGCCAGAATTCAGCTCCCGCCTCGGGTTTCTTCCTCGCTGTTGAAGAGTGCAGCCAGGCGTGGCGTTTCCGCCGCCGCCGGCGGCTTGGCTGCGAGTTCGTTCACCGCCGGTTTCTCGGCCGTTTCGACTCGGCGATCGACCGGGCCGTTCTCGGGCGTTTCGCTACCGCGACTCTTCGTTTCCCCATTTGTGCCGTTTTTCGTGTCGTTTCTCGCCCCGCGGTGACGGCGCCCACCGCGCCGCCCGCGCCGCGTGCGCGAACGCACGGTGCTGTTGTTGTTGCCGCCGTTGCCGCCGCCGTTTGAGCCTGCTTCCGGCGGAGTTTTGGGGTTGTCGGTGGTTGCCGCCCGCGTCGAATTGCTCCGCGGTTCGGCCTTCGTTTCCGTTTGTGCTGCGGGCTTCGACGGCCTCGTCGAAGCCTTCGTGCCGGTGCCGTTGGAACGGGTGTCGCGCCGCGAGTTGCCGTTGCCCCGCCGCGATTGATTTTGCCGGGGGCGGGAGCCGCCGCTCGATCCGGGGCGTTGGCGGCGGCTGCGGTTGCCGCCGCTGCCCGTTCCCGTTGCGGTTCCGCGGCCGCGATTGGCGCTGCTGCCGCGGCGTGTCGGTTTTGAAGGCGGCACCGTGGACTGCCGTGGTTTCTCCTTTTTTGTTGACGGCGAACCGAGCCGCGCCAAGAGCCGCGCGAACCAACCGCCGCGAGCGCCAGACCTGGCGGCCGGAGCCGGCGGCGGCGTCGGCGGGCGCAGCGCACTCACCGCCGGGGTTTCGAGCGGCGCCGGCTTTTCGGGTATGGAAGGCGCTTGCGGCGTTTCCACCAACAGGTGCGAGGGCTCCTCGTGGCGGCCGAGTTGGTCGCGGCGGATGCGCTCCACCTTGTAATTCGGCGTATCCATGTGCGGATTGGGCAGGATCATGACGCCGACGCCCATCCGGTTTTCGGTATCCACGAGAGCGTTGCGTTTCTCGTTCATGAGGTAAGTGGCGACTTCCACCGGCACTTCGGCGCCGACGCGCGCCGTGCGGTCGTTGAGCGCCTCTTCCTGGATCAGGCGCAGCACCGAGATCGCGAGCGACTCGACCGACCGGATGTTGCCCTTGCCGGCGCAGCGCGGGCAGGTCTCGAAGATTGCCTCGGAGAGGGCGGGGCGCAGGCGCTGGCGCGACATCTCCAGCAGGCCGAAGCGCGAGATGCGCCCGACCAGGATGCGCGCG